>JADCJJ010000127.1 GCA_020247085.1 Myxococcaceae bacterium
CTGCGCTACCCGCTCGTCGAGAAGGCCTGTGCCCAGTGGAAGGGCAGCTCCGACGCCATCGGTGACGGCGGGCTCGTCAACGACGTGTTCGAGGCGTGCCTGGGGCAGCACGCCGAAGACCTGGCGCTCGAGCACGCGACCGAGGCGCGGGTGTTCGACACCATCGAGCGCGCCGTCGACGCGAAGAAGCCGGTCGGCGCGGGCACCTTCGGCAGCGACGAGACGAGCCGTTACACCAACTCGGGCGTCTCCGCCGACCACGCCTCCTCGGTGCTCGGGTACGAGCAGCGCGGCGGCGCGCGGTACGTCATGCTGCGCACCCCGTGGGCCGGGTCCGCGCCCCGCGACGACGGGCCCAACGACGGCGTCTTCGCGCTCGAGCTGAAGGCCTTCATGCAGCTCTTCCAGAGCGTGATGTGGGTGCAGTGAGGCGGCCGCGGGCGACGACGCCCGGGTCTCAGCCGAGGAAGTCCGAGTCGGAGCGGCGCTGGCGAAAGCGCTCGAGCGTACGCTCGGCCGGAGAGCGCCCGTCGGCGAGCACCGCCTCGAGGGGCGCCAGCAGCGGGCGGTCGGCCGGGTCGAGCCGTGAGAGGCCCGCGGCCGCGAGCTCGACCACCGTCGCCGCCAGCGCGCGCAGCGAGCGCCCCTCGGCGACGCCCCGCAGCCCATCCCGCTGCGCCGCGAGGTGGAGCGCCCGGTGCTGGGTCGGCGTCAGCGCCAACGCCTCGGTCACCCCGTCGAGCGCCTGGCGATCGTACAGCAGGCCCCGCATGAGGGCGGCGAGCGCGCCCGTCATCGGGCCGTCGTTGCCGTCGGCCGAGCGGACCTCGAGCACTCGCTTGATGCGCACCTCGGGGAAGAGCGTCGACAGGTGGTCGACCCAATCGCTCATCAGCGCCGCGCGGCCGTCGAAGCCGTCGGCCAGCAGCTGCCCGAAGGTGAGGCCGGGCGTGAGGTAGCGGCCCTCGCGGCGCAGGAAGAGCAGCGGGGCCTCGAGCGCCCACTCGACATACCGGCGGTACGAGAACGACCCGTCGAGCATGAAGGCCGGCGTCCCGCAGCGGGCGGGGTCGACGTCGTTCCACACCCGGCTCCGGAACGACTGGAAGCCCGACTCCCGGCCCTCGACGATGGGCGAGTTGGCGAAAAGCGCCACCGTCACCGGCGTCAGGCGCGCCGCGGCCGTCACCTTGCGCGCGCAGTCGGCCTCGTCGTGCCAGTCGAGCGACACCTGGCCGGTGGCCGTCATCAACATCATGTGCAGCGCGTGCGTGCCGCGGGCGCCCAGCGTCTGGCGCATGGCCCCGTAGCGTGACTTCGGCATCCACGGCATCTCGGAGAGCACGTCGAAGGGGCGGTAGCCGTGCGTCACCACCCGCAGCCCGAGCGCGCGGGTGTGCTCGGCGAGGCGCGAGAGGTGGGCCGCGTTCTCGGCGTGGGCGGCGCGGGCGGTGTCGTGCGGTGCCCCCGAGAGCTCGAACTGCCCGCCCGGCTCGAGCGAGACGGTGACCTGGCCCCGGCTGAGCGCGATGACGGGCAACCCCGGCGCCTCGCGAAAGGGCTCCCACCCCTCGGCCTCGAAGCGCGCCAGCAGCGCGCCGATGCCCGCTGGCCCCTCGTAGGGCACCGCCCGCACCGAGCCAGCCGGGTAAATGAGCTTCTCGTGCTCGAGGCCCACCAGGCCCCGGCCGTCACGACGCTCGGCGCCTCGGAAGGTCGCCTCGAGCGCCTCGCGGCTCGTCACCGGTACGTCGCTCTGGCGGGCGTCGAGGGACATGAAATGCAGACGGCTCTATAACGTGGGTCCTCGAAGGCCGCGCCACTTGAACGACATCGTCCCCGCCCTGCCCGCCGCGCCCTCGCTCGGAGACTTCGTCCGCGGGCTGTCGCTGCCCGTGCGGGCCGTGCGGGTGGTGGTGACGACGCCGAGGCTCCTGGGGCTGTCGCTGCTCTCTGCCCTCGTCACCGCGGGCCTGCTGGCGGGCCTCGTCGTCGCGCTCTGGCCCCGGGCCTTCACGTGGGCCGACGCGCTCATCGGCGCCGGGGGCTGGCGCACCGTCGTGGCGACGGCCGTGGGCTTCGTCTTCTTCTCGCTCGCCACCTTCCTCTCGGCGCTGACGCTGCCCAACCTGGTGCTGGCCCCCCTGCAGGACCCGCTGTCAGAGGCGACCGAGGCGCGGTGCGGCGACTTCGTCAGCCCGCCCTTCTCGCTGCGCGCCGTGGCTCGCGGCACCGTTGAGTCGCTCGGCCACACCGTGCTCCGCCTGGCGACGCAGCTGCTGGGCCTCATGGTGCTGCTGCCGCTCAACCTGGTGCCCGGCGTCGGGAGCCTCGCCTGGGGCGTCTTTGGCTCGCTCTGGAGCATGTTCTGGCTGTCGGTCGAGCACCTCTCGAACCCGATGGCGCGGCACCTCTACCCCTTCAGCCAGGTGGTCGCGGCGCTGCGGCGGCGGCTCACGCTGGCGCTGGGCTTCGGCGCGGCGCTCTACGTGCTGCTCTGGGTGCCGGTGCTGAACTTCTTCCTCATGCCGATCGCCGTCGTAGCGGGCACGCTGCTCTTCCGCGCGCTGCGGAGCGCCGGCGCGCTGGGGCCCCCGCCCCCGCGTCGGTGACCTGCCCGACGAGGCTGTAGGGAGCGGAACGTGGGGCACCGGCCTCGTGTTCGCTTGCTTGAAGGGCCACCCCCTGCTGGTTAGGCTCGCCAGACCGCCCGACAGGCAGAAGTTCCGGGCACTTCGAGGAAGAGACACCCACCATGCACATGCTCCGCCGGGTCCTGGTCGTCGCCGCGCTGGTCGTCGCGTGGGCGCTGGCCGGAAACGACCGCGTCCCCCTCTCGTTGTCCATGAGCCGGGAGGCCGAGGCCGCGCCCGGACACGGTGACGACGAGCCGAAGGTGGCCCACGAGCTGTCGGCGCTGCGCGTGCTGACCAAGGTCGTTCTCTACGTCAAAGACAACTACGTCGACCCCAAGCGCGTGCGCCCGAAAGAGATGATGGTCGCCGCGCTCGAGGCCGTCGAGAAGGCCGTGCCCGAGGTGATGGTCGACGGCTCGGCCGACAGCGGCAAGGTGCGCCTCAACGTCAACGGCAAGGCGCGGGAGTTCGACATCAGCCACGTCGACTCGATCTGGCGCATGTCCTTCACCCTGAAAGACGTGTTCGACTTCATCGCTCGCAACATGCGGCCGGCCGACGAGACGCGCGAGATCGAATACGCGGCGATCAACGGCATGCTCAACACCCTCGACCCGCACTCGATTCTCCTGCGGCCCGAGATGTACCGCGAGATGAAGCTGTCGACCCGCGGCGAGTTCGGCGGCCTCGGCTTCGTCATTCAGATGCGCGAGGGCATTCTCACCGTCGTCAAGGTGCTGCCCAAGACGCCGGCCTTCCGCTCAGGCATCAAGAAGGACGACCAGATCACCCGCATCGGCGAAGAGTCGACCGTCAACATGGACCTCAACGAGGCCGTCGGGAAGCTGCGCGGCCCGGTCGACTCGCGCGTCACCATCACCGTCAACCGCAAGGGCTGGGAGAAGCCCCAGGCGATGACGTTGACCCGCGCGCTCATCACCATCGAGTCGGTTCAGTCGAAGCTGCTGTCGTCGAACGTCGGCTACGTGCGCATCAAGAATTTCCAGGGCAACACCACCCGCGACCTGCAGGCGGCGCTCACCGAGCTCGGGCAGCAGGCGAAGACGAACGGCGCTCCCACGGGCCTCAAGGGGGTCGTCCTCGACCTACGCGGCAACCCGGGCGGCCTGCTCGACCAGGCCATTCAGGTGTCCGACGTCTTCGTCTCGAGCGGCACCATCGTGGCTACCGTCGGCCTGTCGGACAAGCTCCGTGAAGAGAAGAAGGCTCGCGCTGACGACGACGACGAGGCCTACCCGGTGGCAGTGCTGGTGAACGCCGGGAGCGCCTCGGCGTCCGAGATCGTCGCCGGGGCCCTCAAGAACCTCAACCGCGCCGTCGTCATCGGCCGCCAGACGTTCGGCAAGGGCTCGGTGCAGGTGCTCTACGACTTCCCCGACGAGAGCGCGCTCAAGCTCACCATCGCCAAGTACCTCACGCCCGGAGACATCTCGATTCAAGAGGTCGGCATCACGCCCGACATCCAGCTGACGCCGACCCGCGTCTCGAAGGACCGCATCGACGTCTTCGCGCCGCGGAAGTCGATGGGAGAGGCCGACCTCGAGTCGCACTTCGGCAACCCCTCGAACGACAAGGCCGCCAAGAAGCGCGAGGACGTCGTCGTGCGCGAGAAGCCCGTCATGTCGCTGAAGTACCTCAAGGAGGAGAAGGAGAAGGTCGCGCGCGCCGCGCCCGAGGAGAAGGCCGACCCGAAGCCGGTCGACCCGAAGGCGGCGGCCGTCAAGGCCAAGGGCCCAGCTCCGAAGAATCCGCTCACCGACGCCGAGAGTTCACCAACCGAGGAGGACCTCGACGACCAGCTCGACGCCGAGTCGCAGGACGAGGTGCGCGAAGACTTCGAGGTGACGTTCGCGCGCGACTTCCTGCTGAGCGCGCCCTTCACCCGCCGCGACAAGATGCTCGAGACTGGCAAGAAGTTCGTCACCGACACCTCGCGCAAGGAGGATGAGCGCATCGCCGGCGCCATCACCGCGCTCGGCATCGACTGGTCGCCGGGCCCCTCGCCGAAGAAGGCCAGCCTCGAGAGCTCGCTCAAGCCCAACGCCGAGCGGAAGATCGTCGCTGGCGAGACGGTTCAGGTCGAGCTCACCGCCGAGAACAAGGGAACCGAGCCCATCAAGCGGCTGCGCGCGTGGATCGAGAGCGAGAACGGCTTCCTCGACCGCCGCGAGTTCCTCTTCGGCGCGCTCAAGCCCGGTGAGCAGCGCAGCTGGACCGTCGCCGTGAAGCTCCCGAAGGATCTCATCTCGCGGCGCGACGGCATCACGGTCAAGTTCCAGGATGACTCCGGCGTGCTGCAAGAAGTCCTCGCCGGAGAGCTCAACTTCGTCGAGCTGCCGCACCCGCGCTTCGCCTACGCGTGGCAGCTCGTCGACGACTGCCAGGCCTGCAACCAGGACGGCGTGGCCCAGCGCGGCGAGACGCTCACCCTGCTGCTCGACGTCACCAACGTCGGTCAGGGCAAAGCCCTCGACACCTTCGCGATGATCCGAAACACCGGAGAGGCCAACATCTTCATCGAGAAGGGCCGCTTCAAGCTCGGCGAGCTCGAGGTCGGCGCGACGAAGACGGCGCGCTTCTCGCTCGAGGTGAAGAAGGCGCTCAAGCCCGACGAGTTCGGCCTGCGCGTCAACGTGCTCGACGAGCCCCTCGAGGAGTACCTCACCGACAAGCTGGTGGTGCCCGTCGGTGGCGAGGTCTCGCCCGCCGGGCTCGAGCCCGGGCGCGCCGTGGTGAAGGTGGCCGAGAAGGCCGAGGTCTACGCCAGCGCCGACCCGCGCTCGCCCGTCATCGCCCGGCTCCCGAAGGGCGCGGTGCTTACCGCGCTGGCCCGCGGCGCCGCGGTCGCGCGCGTCGAGCTCGCCGAGGGGCGCCCCGCCTTCGTGAAGGTCGCCGATCTGCGCGACGCCCGGGCCCAGAAGCCCGCCTTCCCGAAGGAGAAAGAGCTCGAGGTGGTGCACTACCGCGCGCCCGCGCTCATCACGGTCAACCTCGACCCGGCCCAGGGCGGCACCGCCGTCGACGGCGCCAACTTCACCCTCTCGAGCGTCGTCAGCGACCCCAGCCTGCTCGACGTGTTCGTGATGGTGAACGACCAGAAGGTGTTCTTCAAGGGTCGCACCGCCGAAGATGGCGACAAGCTGAAGTTCACGACCGAGTTCCCGCTCAAGGAGGGGAACAACTTCGTCACCGTCTTCGCCCGCGAGACGCAGGACTTCTCCACTCGGAAGACCGTCGTCGTGCGCCGCCGCGCGCCGGCCGTCGCCGCCAACCTGTCGGACGAGGCGCCCAAGCAGGCCAAGCCCTGACGGAGCCTGCGCCGGCCCCTCGGCTTCGCGCCCCTTCCCCTCCCTGTCCTCGGCGCCTGCGCGCTGCGGCGGGTCAGTTCGACGGCGGTGAGGGCCTCTGCGCGGGCTTCGCCACCGGCTTGCCCCGCACGACGAGGTTCGAGAAGCGGCACTGCAGGTTGCGGCACCCAAGCGCTACCTTGCCGGTGCGCCCGCCCAGCTGGGTGAGCGACTTGCGCGCCACGCGCTTGCCGGCGACGAGGCCCTCGACGTGCACCTGCCCGTTGCGCTGGTGCTGCAGCACCAGCCCCATGCGGAACCGGCCGGCGGGCACCGTGACGTGGTCCTCCATCATCTCGTCCACCTGGTCCTTCGCGCTGTTGCCCACCACCTCGGTGCCATCGGGCGTGAAGTACCGCCACATCAGCCGCATCTCGTCGACCGGCGGGAGCCCGGGAACGTCGGGGATCGCGAAGAGGCTCACCTGCGTGTCCTTGATGCGGAAGGAGAGCTCGACGAAGCGCTGCGCGTCGTAGGCCAGCGGCGGGAACTCGGGCGAGAGCGGCTCGAGCTCGACGTCGACCTCAGCCTCGAACTCGTCGCTCGAGAAGTACCGCTCGGCGAGGTACGCGCGGGGGATGACCGCCGTCGGCCCCTCGGGGTCGGTCACCTCGCCGTACTGAATCGCCGTCAGCGCGCCATCATCGAGCGCCCAGTGCCCGGCGTGCGCGCTGATGGCCTCACCGGCGTCGGGGCTCGCGGCGCCGAAGCTGACCGTCAGGGTGCGCCCCTCGTCCTTGCGCGACGCGAAGAGGTTCTGGTCGGTGTCCTGGTACCAGGCCGGAGCGCGCGTCGGAGGCGGTGGCGCCTTCGCGCGGCTCGACGGCCAGACGCGCGCGCCGACCGCCACCGCGAGCAGCACGCCGAGCACGACGACGGCCAGCTTCCAACCGCCGCCCGACTCCTGGATGAATGACGCCGCGCGCACCGCGGAGCCCGACGCCGACGCCATCGGCATGGTGCTCTCGACGCCGCTCAAGATGGCCTCGAGCGCGTTGGCCACCTCGAAGGCCCGCGCCGGGCGCCGCTCCGGCTCGGACTCGAGCAGCGACTCGATCAGCTCGTCGAGCCGGGCCGGGAGCCCCGGCACCAGCGCGCTCGCCGACTTGAAGCGCCCGAGCGGCAGCTCTCCCGTGAGCAGCTCGTACAGCATCACCCCCAGCGAGTAGAGGTCGGCGCGGTGATCGACGTACTTGGCGTCACGGCGCTGCTCCGGCGCCATGTAGTTGACCGTCCCCATCGCCACCGCGGTCGCCGTCAGCGCGATGTTGCGCTTGCTGTCGCGCATGCCCGCCAAGCCGAAGTCGGCGATCTTCACGTGGCCCCGCGGATCGACGAGCACGTTCTCGGGCTTGAGGTCGCGGTGCACCACCTTCTGCTCGTGCGCGCAGTCGATGGCGCGGGCCACCTGCACCATCAGCCGCAGCGCCTCCTTCGCCGAGGGCCTCGCCCCTGAGACGAGTTCGCGCAGGTTGACGCCGCTGACGAGCTCCATCACGAAGAAGTAGTGCTGGCCTGACCGCCCGCGGTCGATGATCTGGACGATGCCCGGGTGGCTCAGCGCCGCGAGGGCCGTCGCCTCTTTCTCGAAGCGCGCCACGAAGTCGCGGTCGCCCGCGAGCTTCGCCGGCAACACCTTCACCGCCACCATGCGATCGAGCGACGCCTGCCGGGCGCGCCACACCTCGCCCATGCCGCCGCGGCCGAGCAGCTCGATGAGCTCGTACCCGGGAATGACGGGCGAGGCCTCGCTGATGGTCGTCGACGCCACCGCCGGCGCCAGGCCCGACTCGAGGGGTACGTCGAAGCCCGGGGGCGGAGGCTCGGGCGAACGGCCCGGCCTCGTCTTCGCCTCGAGCGACGAGGCGCCCCTGACGTCGCTGCGCTGAACCTCGAAGCGAATGCCGCACGCGCACCCCACGGTCTGCCCGGTGACGAACACCGAGGTGTCGTGAACGGCACCGCAGTTGGGGCAGCGCTGGGTGACCGCGTTTCGCGTCGACCGCGTCACAGCCGTGCCGTCAGGCGCCCTTGAAGCCGAGGATTCGGAACGTCGAGACGCCCTTCTCCTTGCCCTTCACCTGCAGCACCGACACCGGCTCGACGATGAAGCCCGGCCCCGCGCGGCGAATGGTGATCTCGGTGGCCAGTATCTCGCCGCCCTTCGCCAGGCCGCAGAGCCGCGACGACGTGTTGACCGAGTCGCCGATGGCGGTGAACTCGTGCCGCTCGTTCGAGCCGATGTAGCCGACGACCGCCGGGCCGGTGTTGACGCCGATGCCAACCTCGATGGGCTTCTTGCCTTCGTCTTCGCGCTGCCGGTTCATCGCGTGGATCTCGTCGAGCATCTCGAGCGCGCACTTCAGGGCGCGCGAGGCATCGTCGGGGTGGGTGATGGGCGGGCCCCATGTCGCCATCACGCAGTCGCCGATGAACTTGTCGAGGTTGCCCTCGTACTTGAAGATGACGTTCGCCATCGCGGTGAAGAACGTGTTCAACATCGCGACCGTCTCTTGCGGGCTGTCGGCCTCGGCCATCGAGGTGAAGCCCCGAATGTCGGCGAAGATGACGCTCACCTCGGCGAGCCGGCCCACCCGCAGCAGCTCGACCTTGCCCGACACCACCGCCTCGGCGACCGCCGGCGCGAGGAAGCGCGACAGCTCGGCCCGCGCGATGGCCTCTTTCTCGATCTTCCCCGCCAGGTCGGCGTTTTCGAGCGCGATGGCGGCCTGCGACGCGATGCCCGCCAGCACCTTGAGGTCCTTCTCCGAGAAGGCGTTCGTGCGCTCACGCGTGTCGCAGAAGAGAATGCCCTGCAGGACCCCCTTCGACAGCAGCGGCACCGCCATCGCCGAGCGAATGCCCTGCGCGACGATCGACTCGGACGACGAGAAGCGCGAGTCGAGAATGGCGTCGGCGGTCAGCACCGCGCTCCGCGTCTCGGCCACCCGCTTCAGCACCGTCTCCGAGACCGTCACCTCGCTGTTGTCCTGCTTGCGCCGCTTGATGGCCTGCGGGTTCAGCTCGCCGTCGTCGTCGGTGAGGAAGATGACCGCGTTGTCCGCCGCCAGCAGCTGAAAGGCCACCCCGAGGATCTTGTCGAGCAGCGAGGGCAGGTCGCGCTCCATGCCCACGAGCCGGTGGAACTCGTTCGCGATGCGCAGCTTCTCGTAGTCCTGCTTGAGCGTCTCGAAGTCGGACAGCTTGTCGACCGGCCGGAACTCGGCCGACTCCATCTGCGCCACCGTCGCCAGGAACGCCGGCATCGAGTGCGCCGACTGCACCACGGTGACGCCGGCCTGCAGCGTCGGGCTCTGGCCTCCGCCCTCGGCGCCCGAGACGAAGACGAGGCGGCTGTTGCCGAGCGAGATCTCGTCGCCGTCGCGCAGCCGCAGTTCGCGAATCTTCCGACCGTTGACGAACGTGCCGTTCGACGAGTTGAGGTCGCGCAGCAGGAACGTCGTGCCGACGCGCTCGATGACGCAGTGCTCCTTCGACACCTCGCGGTCGATGAGCCGCAAGGTGTTGTTCGGGTGGCGCCCCAGCGACGTACGCTCGGCGAGCGGGAACTCGCCCTCGCGGCCGTCAGCGAACTTGCCCTTGAGCCGCGGGCCCTTCAGCGCGCCGGGCGAATGGAGCTGCGCAGGCTTCGCCTCGCCTGGAACTGCCACATTCGTCAACGGAATCGGTTGATTGGCCAAGCGCAGCGACCCTAGCAGAGACCCCTTCGACGCGGAACGAAGCAGACGCACGACCTCCAACGGCCGTGAAGCGTGCTCGTTCCACCAGCCGAGGGAGGCCTTCACGCCGCGCCCCCGCCCTTCGGTCAGGCCCAGGAGGAGCCCCGGCCCGGCGCAGGTACGTCGCCCGGCCCGGCGTGCGCCCCTTCCGCTTCGATGCTAGCCATAGGCCCACCATGGCAAGACCAGCCCGCGCGCGCGGCGCCAAGCCCTCCAAGCCTTCGGGTTCGTTGAAGAAGAAGGCTCCGGCTCGTCGAAGAAGCGGGCCGCTGAGCGGCGCGCGCCCGGCCCAGGTCGTCGCCCCGAAGGTGCCCCAGGCCGAGCGCCGGGCGCGCCTCGAGGCGGTGCTCGATGAGAGCCTCACGCGGGCCTGGGGCGCCGTGCCCGTCGCGCGGGGGGCGTTGGGGGCGGTGCCGGTGCGGGTCGCCGCGCTCGCGAAGCCGCGCCCCTTCTGGCACCTGCGCACCCACGGGCTGTCGGCGAGCGCCGGCGTCGAGGTGGCCCTCCGGGTGCCGCGAGGCAAGGACGAAGCCCACCTGCCAGCCTGGGTCCCAGGGGTCGTCGAGCGCTTGGCGCTCCACGCGAAGGACCAGGCGCTGGCCGCCGGGCAGGTGGTGCGCTGGCCCAGGCCCTTCGGCGAGGGCGCGCAGACTGAACTCGAGGCGTTCGCCATCGGCCTCGACCCGGCCTTCGGCACCCTCTCGACGCCGCACGACGAGGTGCCGGTGTTGCTGGCCGTCGGCATCACCGCCGACGAGGAGCGCCTGGTGCGCGAGTGGAGCCCCTCGGCGCTCCTCGAGGTGCTCGCCCGCGTCGA
>JADCJJ010000128.1 GCA_020247085.1 Myxococcaceae bacterium
CGCGCCGCTTCTCCTCGCCGATTCCTACATGCGGCGCGGCATCACGCTCGCGCAGCTGGAGGAGCGTCTGCTCCGCATCGCCAGCGTCGTCGCCCGGTCTCGCAACCAGCGGCGCGAGCGTGCGAAATTCAAGCGGGAACGGGGACTTGGACATGCTCCCTAAACCGATCGCGCATGCCTGTCCCTCATTTTCGTGCGTGGCGACGGCCTACTGCGATTCGACGCGCACCTGCCGCGCCCGAAAGCCCCTCGGCACCACCTGTGCGTCCACCTCCGAGTGTGGCGACGGCGCGTTCTGCCGCACCGTGTGCACGGCGAAGGGCACCCCCGGCGCGGCCTGCCGAACCGACGGCGAGTGCGTCGGAGACACCTCGTGCTTCCTGGGGAGCTGCCGCACGCGCGGTACCGCTGGCGCTCGTTGCCTCGTTTCGGGGGATTGCGACAGGAGCCTCACCTGCGATTCGGAGCTGCGGGAGTGTCGCGTGTTGACCAGCACGGTACCGACCGGCCAGCCGTGCAGTTCGACGCAGACGTGTCAGACCCCGACGGACCGCTGTCGCGGCAACGTCGTGAATGCCGATGGTGGTGTCGGCGCCACGGGAACGTGCGGAACCCCCGTGGTGGGCGATGCCTGCCGGTCGAGTTCGCAGTGCGCCCGCGGGACGTACTGCGATGGCACCACCTGTCTGGCAGCCGGCGCCTCGACCCCGTGCAGCAGCGACTCCGAGTGTCGCGACACCGACTCCTGCTCCTCGTCGACGAGTCGCTGCACCCCACTGCCCGCCTCGGGCCAGGCCTGCTCCAGCTCGTCGCGCTGCCTGGTTGCGACCGAGGCGTGTCTTCCGCAGGCCGCCGACGGCGGACTGCAGCGCTGCGGACCGCTGCCGACGCTCGGGCAACCCTGCTTCGGCTTGTGCGCGGGCCTATCACTCGCGTGCTCCAACGGCACCTGCGTCGCCGCGGGTCGGCAGGGCCAGCCATGCGTTCCGTTCTTTGGCTGCATCGACGGCGCCTGCCGGTCGCCTGATGGAGGGTCAGGCTCTTCACCTGACGCGCGCTGCGTGGGGCCGCTCGCGATTGGCTCGGACTGCTCATTCAACCGCGACTGCCAGTCTGGGAGCTGCGAAGCATACAGGTGCGTCGCCGCCTGCAACTGAGCCACGGCGCTCGCGACCCGCGGCTCGAGGTCGCTCTGGTCGAGGCAGCCGGCGCGACACGATGCCTGACGGTGGCGTCGGGCGGGTGCACGGCGCTGACGCTCGCCCACCGGTTCCCCACGCTCGAGGTGCATGCCTTCGCCGTGAACGCGGACCAGCTGACGCACGTGCGCGCGAAGCAGGCGGCGGTGGCCGCTCACGGCCATCGTCTCGCTGCTCGCAGGCCTGGGGCTCGGGTTCCTGCTGTTCTCTCCACCACCCGCGGTTGCGGTCGCCGCACCGACGAACCCGCCGGCCACCACGGCGCGCCCCCCCCGGCCGCGCCGAAGCCGGAGTCGTGACGGCCCCACGCTCGAGACACCCAGGAAGCGCCGCGACACCTCACGGCTCGAAGTCGACGGCCACCCGGAAACAGCGTCGCGCCGCCTCGGAGGGGAACGGCGCCGCGCGCCGGACGACGCAGTCACGCGCGGCCTCGGCGAGCAGGTCGCTCCCGCTGGCGCTCACCTCGACGCGCTCGGCCTCGGCGCGCACGTCGACACAGAAGGCGAGCGCGACCCGCCCGGCCTGCCGGAAGCGCCGCGCCGCGGCCGGGTAGCAGTCGCGCGCCACCGCCGAGAGCCGCGCGTGGACACGCCTCGTCAGCGCCTCGAGGTCGACCTCGGCGCCCTCGGTCACGGCGCCACCGCCCGTGCGCCTTTCGCGCCGGCCCGGGCCGTCACCGTCCACGCCACCACTGGCCGAACGCTCGCGCACCCCCTCGCCGACGCCCTGCGCGCCGCGCGAGACGCCGCCGGGCATTCCGTCGCGCCGAGCCGAGGCATCCTCCTCGACGCTGCGCGCGAGCCCCCCAGGCGGCTCCTCGCCAACACCGTCGACGCCACCGCTGGAGCCCCACGCCGGGCCTGCCTCATGGGCGCCGCCAGCCTGGGCGTCGCGCCCGTCAAGCGCTGGCCCGCCCATGTCCTGCGTGAGCGCCACCTGCAGCTCGCCGGGCGGGAGACGTCCGTGCGGGTACGCCTCGGGCCCGTCGCCCGTCAGCGGCGCCACGCGCTCCACCGCGCGCGCGGCCAGCGCCTCGGCGCCAGACACCGCGGCCGCCGCTTCAATCTCGGCTCCACCCGGGGCCGACTCGGCGCTCCCGGCGGCCGGCCCCACCGCCAGCGCCCGCGCGTCCCGGCCCGCCCGGGGCGCCTCGGTGTCGCGGCGCCCTCCACCCGGCGCCGGCGCTCCGGCGAGCGCCACGACGCCTCCCGCTCCCGCGCGTGGCAGGAGCGACCCGACGCGCAAGAGCGAGGGCGCCCGCGCCGGCGGTGGCGCTTCGGCGGGCGGCACCGCGGAGCTCACCCGGACGGCCGCCCACAGCGCCACCCCCACCCCCGCGTGCGCGGCGGCCGAGAGCCCCACCGCGAGCGGCCACCGCCTCACGACGGCCACCTCGGCCGCACGCCGTGCGACGGTACCGCTTCCATCGGCGTGCCGTACGCCTCGCGCGGCCGCGCCACCATCAACACCTCGGCGACGGTCCCCGGTGCGACTGCATGAAGCCCCACGGCGAGCGGCCACCGCCTCACGACGGCCACCTCGGCAGCACGCCGTGCGACGGCACCGCTTCCATCGGCGTGCCGTACACCTCCGACAGCCGCCCCGCGGTCATGACGTCGGCCACGGGCCCAGCGGCGAGGAGGCGCCCGCCGGCCACCACCGCGACGTGCGTGGCGAAGCGCGACGCCAGCGTGACGTCGTGCAGCACCGCCACCACCGCGCGCGAGGGTGAGACGAGGCCCTTCAGCGTCACCAGCGTCTCCACCTGGTGCCGCACGTCGAGGAAGGCCGTCGGCTCGTCCAGCACCAGCAGCGGCGCCCCCTGGACGAGGCCGCGGGCGAGGAAGACGCGGCGCTGCTCTCCCCCCGACAGCCGGGACAAGGGCCGGTCCGCCAGCGCGCCCACGTCGAAGCGCGCCAGCGCCGCGCGCGCCTGCGCCTCGTCGTCCGCCGACGTCAGGCCCAGCGGCCCCAGGTGCGGCGCGCGCCCGAAGAGGGCCACCTCGAGGGCCGTGAAGTCGAGGCCCTCGGGGAGCTGCTGGGGCACCCACGCCACGTGCCGCGCCACCTCGCGCGGGGGCGCGGCTCCGACCCGGGCGCCGCCGATGGTGACGACGCCCTGCAGCGGCGGCAGCAGCCCGCACACCACCTTCGCCAACGTCGACTTCCCCGCGCCGTTCGGGCCGAGCACCGCCCAGGCCTCGCCAGCCCGCACCGCCCACGTCACGTCGTGAAGCACCGCGGCGCCCCGGTAGCCGGCCGACACCTGCTCGAGCGCCGCCAGCGTCATGGCCCTTCGAGCGCGGCCTTCGCGTCGGCCTCGAGGGCCCGCACCTGGCTGGTGAACTCGGCCTCGTTCCCCGGCTGACCGGCCTGCTTCTCGAGCTCGGAGAGGCGCATCGTCAGCTTCAGCTTCCCGCGCGCCGCGGGCACGTCGTCGACGAGGACCCGCACCTTCGACAGCATCGCCGGCTTCGAGATGGCGCGCGGCGCCGGCGCCAGCTTCTTCTTCGTCAGCTTGCCCGGCGCGGCGAGCTCGTCGAGCTCGGCCTCGGGCGCTGGCGCGACCTCGGCGCCCGGCACCTTCACCTCGCGGGAGCGCGGCGCCTCGGCGGGCTCGGCCTCGGTTGGCGCCACCGCGTCCTGCCTGGGTGGCAGCGCCTGCGTCTGCAGGTCCCACGCGATGTAGGTGGCCACGGCGGCGATGGCGAAGAGGGGCAGCGCCACCCACACCCACACACCGCCGGCCTTTCGCGCCGTGCCCGGCGACGTCACCGCCTCGGCCGGGGGCGCCTGGTCGAGCGTCTCTGACGGCGCGGCCGCCTTGGCGGGAGCGCGGGCCCTGGACACGTCGGCTTCGGGCGGCGTCGCTCGCTGCACCGGCGGCAGGTTGTGGTTCGACCCGCTCTTGACCGGCGGCAGCGGCCGGATGCTGCTGTTGCGGCCTGCCGGCTTGGGCTTCGGCGGCGCCTTCGTCACGCGCGCGTCGGGCGCCGCGCGGGCGAGGCCGGCGAGCGCGTCGTCGACCACCACCGCGGCGGGCTCGGCCTCGAGGGTGGCGCGCCCCTCGGGCGCCATCACCGGCTGGAGCGGCTGGCTCTTCGCCGTGACGGCTGACTTGCGCGTCGGCTGGAAGGACAGCGCCTCGGGCGACGGCTCGGGCGGCACCGGCACCTCGTCGCGCGTCTGTGCGGCCTTCGACGCCGATACCTCGAGCGTCGACTTCGCCGGCGCGCGCGGGGCCTCGTCACCCTCGGTGTCTTCGTGGAGCGCGCGCGCCTGTGCCTGCAGCTCGGTGAGCATCTTGCGCTCGGCCTGGTGCTCATCGGCGAAGGCCTCGGCCATGAAGCGCGCCGCCGTCTCGGGGCCCGCCGACGGATCGAGCTCGTGCAGGAAGCCGAGGAGCCGCGCGCGCAGCTCCTCGGCCGTCTGGAAGCGCTGCGCCGGGTCGACCGCGAGGGCCTTCATCACCACCTCGCTCAAGGCCGCCGGGCACCCCGGCGCCACCCGCTGGAGCGGGGCGATGTCGGGCTTGGCCACCACCGCCATCAGCTCGCCGGGCTCGACGCGCTCGAAGGGGTTCGTGCCGGCGATGAGCTCGTACAGGCACAACCCCACGGCATAGAGGTCGCTGCGGCGGTCCACCTTCTGGTGCCGCGCCTGCTCGGGCGACATGTAGAGGAACTTGCCGAGCACGATGCTCGGGTGCGTCCGCGCCGCCGACAGCGCCGACTTCGCGAGGCCGAAGTCGATGACCTTCACCTCGCCCTCGTACGAGATGAGGATGTTCTGCGGGCTGATGTCGCGGTGGACGAGGTTCAGCTCCTTCCCGTCGTCGCCCTTCTTGCGGTGGGCATAGGCCAGCGCGTCGAGCAGGCGCGTCACCACGTACAGGCTGAAGGCCAGCGGCACCTCGAGGCCCTGCTCCTTCGCGCGCGCGGCGACGCGCCGCAGGTCCTTGCCGTCAACGAACTCGAGCGCGATGTACGGGGCGCCGTCGTGCAGCCCCATGTCGAGCACCTGCGCGACGTTGCCGTGCGACAGCTTCACGAGAATGCGCCCCTCGTCGACGAAGCGGGCGACGAAATCGGTGTCCTTCGCGAGGTGCGGCAGGATCTTCTTGATGACGCACAGCTTCTCGAAGCCCTGCGCGCCCTCGAGCCGGGCGAGGAAGAGCTCGCCCATGCCGCCCGTCGAGAGCGGACGCAGAAGGGTGTACCGCCCGAAGCGCAGGGGCTTGAAAGGCCTGAGGCGTTCCTTGTGGGCTCCCTGACTCATGGGCTCGTGTGTCGCCCTGGCATTGAACACCACCCGACTGCGTGGCACCACCGCGACCTGACGGCGCCCGACGCGGCCGGGTTTCGCGCGGAGGACCTCAGCGCCAGGCGACGTGAAAGGTGCCTCCACCTTCGTCCTGCTGGAGCGCCGTGACGGTCACCGCAGCGGCGCCGGCCAGCTCGAGCCCGCGTGAGATGACGCCCACGTACCAGCCCGGCCGCGAGACGTGGTTGCACCACAGCCGCGCCTCCGAGGGCCCCAGGCGCACCAGGCTCGTCTGAGAAAAGTTGTTGCCGGTGCGGAACTTCTTCGCGAGCCGGTCGAGCGTGCGCCAGGGGCCGACGACGCGCATGGCGGCCACCATGGCGCGCCCGATGAGCGTCTCCTGGTACGCGTCCATGAAGCGGCGGCCGAGCGCCCGGGCCTGCTCGTGCGGCGGCAGCCCCGGCGCGACGAGCGAGCCCGCGTAGTCGAGGACGGCGACGAACTGCTCCAGCGGGGAGGCCGGCCGCAGGCCCTTGTCGACGTCGATTCCGAGCGCGCGCAGCCGAGCGCGCGCCTCGGGCGGGAGGGGGCCCATCGCCCGCAAGAGGCCCTCGACGGTCTGCGAGAAGATGAGGAGCTCGTCCACGGCGTCGCCGAGGTTGCCACGACGCCGGGGCCCGTCGGCAAGGGGCGGGCGCGCCAGCCAGGGCGACGCGGGCCACCGGAGTGCGACGCAGCGTGACATGGTGGGCCGTTGCCCGGCGGCGTGACCGTGTGACACTCGCGCGCCAACGGGCCTGTGGCAGGCCCGGCTCCGGGGAGGCCCTCTCGTGATTCACCTCGCTCGCTCATCCCTGCGCGGGGCCGTCTCCCTCGCGCTGCTCCTCGCCCTGTCGGACTGCGCGAGCTGTGCGCGGCAGCCGGCGAGAGACCAGCTGCTCGACGAGGGGCTGCCCTGCGTGCTCGACGACTCGTGCTTGTCGGGGCTCTGCGACGTGGTGCCGGGCACGAACGAGCGCGTGTGCCTGCGCAAGTGCACCACGGGCTGTCGTGAGGTCGACCAGTGCACGCGCCTGGCCCCGGAGCGCTTCGCCTGCGTGCCCCAGCGCGCGGGGCTGTGCCAGAGCTGCACCCAGGACTCTGACTGCCCCTACCCCGCCGACCGCTGCCTCACCCAGGGCGCCGAGCGGTTCTGCGGGCGTGACTGCAGCTACGACTCGGCCTGCCCGCCGACCTTCCGCTGCGCCGACGGCCTCGCCGTCGACGGCACTTCGGTGACGAAGCAGTGCTAACCCACCAGCGGCACCTGCGCCTGCATCGCCGCCACCGCCGGGCAGATGAGGCCGTGCGAGGTCACCAACGGCTTCGGCACCTGCCTGGGTACCAGCACCTGCGCGCCGCCGGCCGGCTGGGCCGAGTGCACTGCCCGCACGCCCGCCGCCGAGGTGTGCAACGGGCGCGACGACGACTGCGATGGCCAGGCCGACGAGGAGCTCGCCGACGTCACCTGCGGCATGGGCGAGTGCGAGCGCCGCGTCGCCGGCTGCTTCAACGGCCGCCCGCTCGCCTGCACGCCGGGCACGCCCGACCTCGAGGTGTGCAACCGCAAGGACGACGACTGCGACGGGCGCGTCGACGAGCCGTTCGACCTGATGACCGACCTCGCCAACTGCGGCACCTGCAACCGCACCTGCACCTTCTCGAACGCGGTGCCGAAGTGCGAGGCCGGCGCCTGCGCCATCGACCGCTGCCTGGCCGGGTGGGTGAACCTCGACGGGGTGGCGGCGAACGGCTGCGAGCACCCGTGCACGCCGTCGAACGGCAGCGTCGAGACGTGCGACGGGCGCGACAACGACTGCGACGGGAGCACCGACGAGGGCTTCGACCTTGTCGCCGACCCGATGAACTGCGGGCAGTGCGGGCTGGTGTGCTCGGTGACGAACGGCTCGGTGTCGAGCTACCGCTGCAACGCTGGCCGGTGCGCCGTCGGCCAGTGCGCGATGGGCCGCGGCGACTGCAACCTTTCGTTCGCCGACGGCTGCGAAGAGAACCTCGTCTCATCCCTCACCCACTGCGGCCAGTGCGGCCTCGCCTGCGCGCTGGCCAACGCCACCGGGGTGTGCCAGCTGGGGACCTGCCGCGTCGGCGCCTGCGCCACCGGTTTCCGTGACTGCAACGCCCTGCCCGCCGACGGCTGCGAGGTCGAGACGCGGGCCGACGTGAACAACTGCGGCGTGTGCGGCCGCGTCTGCTCGGCGGCGAACGCGACCCCCGCGTGCACGAGCGGGAGCTGCACCTTCACCTGCCTCGCCAACTGGTACGACGTCGACAACGACGCCGCCAACGGCTGCGAGTACGCGTGCGTGCGCACCAACAACGGCGTCGAGGCGTGCGACGGCATCGACAAC
>JADCJJ010000129.1 GCA_020247085.1 Myxococcaceae bacterium
GCCGAGCCACCGCCGACCGCCGAGCCGCCGCCGATGGCCGAGCCACCGCCGATGGCCGAGCCACCGCCGACCGCCGAGCCGCCGCCGATGGCCGAGCCACCGCCGATGGCCGAGCCACCGCCGATGGCCGAGCCACCGCCGATGGGCGAGCCACCGCCGACCGCCGAGCCACCGCCCGTCGTCGAGCTGGACCCGCCCGTGCAGGCGCCGCCGAAGGAGCAGGTCTGGCCGAGGTCACACACGGAGCAGGTCTGGCCACGGGTGCCGCACGCGGTTGCCAGGTTGCCTGGCTGACACGCGCCGCGCGAGTCACAACACCCGGAGCAGGTGGAGCTGCAACGGTTCGGGGTCACGCCGCAGGCGCTCGTGAGCGCAAGCGTCAGTCCGCTCCAATACAAGAAGACCGCCAACGGCGGTCGAATCGACATCCTCATGAGACTGTGCTCCCTGGGCGGTCCGTCGGCCACGGAACCGGCTCCTGACCCCTTTTTGTAGCTGACCGCGCGTCGTTGCTTCAACGCCGACGACGACCTCTGCGCCCAGGGTCACGCCACGGCGCTCGCCCGCGAGAAAGCGTCGCCCTGGATACCAGGAGCGTGGCATGGCGCCGGGTGGTGGCCTCGTGGCGGGCTTGCGCTCCGGCTCGAGCCGACGGTCGCCTCGAAGGGCCTCGTCGCGGCGCGCGCTGCCCAGCCGCTACAGCCGACCGGCGCGTCGCAGGGTCGCCCCGACGTCGCGGATGTGCGCCACGCCCCGGGCCAGCGAGGTCTCGTTCGTGTGCACCGAGTGGCTGCCGAGGACGAGCGGGTGCTCGTGCTTCTTCGCGCAGCCGAACAAGAGCCGGGTCTCCTCGAGGGCCTCGAAGGTCACGGGGCCTTCGCCCTCGTCGAAGACGACCAGCTCGCGCGCGACGTCACTGCCGCTCACGCGCGCGCGGCCCCGGTAGACGAAGGCCCACGCGACGCCGTGCCCCGGCGGCGGCGTGAAGGTCCACGGCCTTCCCGAGGCCAGCACGACGTCGAGCAAGACGAGGGGCGAGGGCGGCGGAATCGGGTTGGCGCGGCCCAGGTGCTCACCCAGCAGCACCCGCACGTTCTCGACCTGGGGCACGTCGCGCGGCGACACGTAGAGCCCCTGAGAGGGCCCATCCTCGACCCCGGGAGGGAGCGCGAGCCACACCTGAAACGCCGTCACCGTGGTCGCCCGAGGGTGGATGAAGCCCTGGTGCCACGTCCCGCCGCCGGCGCGCATCCACTCCAGCCCGGTGGCCTCGATGAGCCCCTTCTGCCCCGTAGTGTCTTCGTACGCCGCGTCGGCGTCGAGCGAGTACGTCAGCGTGGCGATGCCCGAGTGTGGGTGCCAGCCGAAGCCGGTGCCCGGCTCGACGACCCCATCGACGTGGTCGAGGAAGACGAAGGGCTTGAGGTGCTCGCCCAGGTCGCCCGGGCTCACCATGCGGCGGATGAAGCCGTGCGCCTGTCCACGGGTGCGTACGCGAAGGCCGCGTTCGTTCATGAGCGGACGATAGCGAAGCCGAGGCCGTCAGCGGCGCTGAAGTCACGCCGGCCCGGACGATGACGAGCCCGGTGGCGGCTCCCTTCACGCGCGCATCGCCTCGGCCCACGCCCGTCTCCGTCGCGCGTGAATCCGACGAAGCGTCGGCTCCACCTCGCGCGCGGCGGCAGCGGCGCCCGGGCGACGGGTCGCGCCGTCGTCGCTCGACGGGTCAGGGCTGGAGCAGCGACGGGAGCGCGGCGAGGACCTGTCCGAGGTCGGTCGCGTTCGACGCGGCGAAGAACTGCCGCGAGCAGACCCGGTTCGAGCCGCAGGAGTCACCGCTGCCGCACTCGGCGCTCGTGCCGTTGGGGCATCGCCGCGGCAGCCCTCCCGCGGCCGCCATGGCGTTGAGCGTGTTGGTCGCCTGCGCCGTGCCGAGGTCCGTCCCCAGCCCGATGACGAGCGTGAGAATGCCGCGGGCCCGCAGGGCGCTGATGTCCTGAACGGCCCCCGCGGCGTCCAGGTAGCCGGCCGCGCAGTACGCTCCGGAGCAGTTGTTGAGCATTCCCGGGTTGGGCACGGGGTTGAGGGTGCACTGCTCTGGGGGCGGACGCGGGTTCGCGTTGCACGACTGCGGGTTCGCCGGGTTGCAGTTCGGCAGGCCGTCGGTGATGAGCACGATGACGTCCTGGCGACCGTCGGTGACGTCGAACAGCCCCGGAGCCTGGCCGACGAAGCGCAGGGAGGCCGCGGTCGGCGTCCCGCCGGTGACGCCTCCGTCGCGCAGCCCCTGAATTCGGGAGTTGATGGAGGCCGCTGCCGAGGTCAGCGCCGTCACGTCGGAGTCGGGCACCGTCCTGGGCGGAAACGCCGCCTCGATGCTGCGCGTAGGCGCACACCCGTTCGGGGTGAAGTTCGGGTCCTGCGCCGGGAAAAAGGCGAGGCCGAGACGAACCGCCGAGCTCGTGCTCAAGAACTGGCCCATCGCGCCGATGAGCTCGCTCACCCGCGTCGCGCACGAGCTGCCCAGGCACCCGGGGACGATGGTGGCGTTCATCGAGGCCGACCGGTCGATGAGCAGCAGGACCTCAGGCTTGAGGGTGCCAGCCGAGCCGCCACCGACGGCCGAGCCACCACCAGCAGCCGAGCCACCACCAGCAGCCGAGCCACCGCCGACGGCCGAGCCACCGCCGACGGCCGAGCCACCACCGACGGCCGAGCCACCACCGGCAGCCGAGCCACCACCGAATGGCGCTCCTCCGCCGGTCGAGGAGACGTTCCCGGAGGTACAGGCGCCTGCAACGGAGCACGTCTGGCCGAGGTCGCAGGCGGTGCAGGTCTGGCCCCTCGAGCCGCAGGCTGTCAGCAACGTCCCGGCCTGACACTCTCCGCGCGCGTCGCAGCACCCCAGACACGTCGTGCTGCATCGGCTCGGCGTCACCCCGCAGGCGCTCGAGAGCGCCAGCGCGGCGCAGCACCACAGCACTGTCCACGTCGACCGCAGCGGCCCACCCATGTCCTTCACGCTCCCCGGGCGCTCCGGTGCCAGCTCGACTCGCGCCTGGGGAGCGTTCGTATCCGAGTGGGCCATACCGCTCCAGCGGTCACGCCCGGCCCGGCGTCACGGGAGCCGCCAGACGTAGGCCGCGTCCTGCCGGCAGGGGCTGTTGGGCACCCGCGCGAGGACGAAGTCCTTGTCCTCGGCGACGACGGGCAGGTTCGCGCCCTTTGCGAGAATGGCGTAGTTGCAGGTGCCGGCCTGCACGCAGTCGTACGGCCAGTTGGGTGCGTACAGCGGCGCGCGGCGGTGCAGGTAGGTGGCGCCGCCCATCCACGCGGGGTGCACGGGTGTGAAGAGCCCGCAGAGGTCGGCCTGCTGCGAGGCGACCAGCATCAGGCGATTCACCGGCCCGTTGTCGTCCCACGCGCTGTCGGCTCCACGCCCCGGGTACTGCCCGAGCTGCCCGAAGGTGAGCTGGTCGGCCGTCGCCGCCGACAGCACCGTTGCCACCCCGACGAGGCCCACGCCCAACAGCCGCAGTCGCTCCAGCCTCACCGACGTCAGCCCGGCCGCGAGCAGCGCCGCCAGCACCGGCACCACCGGCAGGATGAAGCGGTACTCCTTGTGCGGCGACGCCGAGTGCAGCGCGAAGAAGAGCAGCCCCACCACCGCCAGCCCCGGCGCCCGCCGCGCCCCCGCCGGGAGCGCCAGCGCCAGCAGCACGGCGACGAAGGGCATCGACGTGAACAGCCGCTGGAAGAAGAAGTACCAGGGCGCGGTGCCCCAGCCGGCCGCCTTGCCCTCGATGAGGTTGAAGCGCAGGTACACCACCGCCGAGTGGAACCAGCCACCTGCCTTCGCGCCCGGCGCGTCGTGCCACGTCGCCGCGTCGAGCGCCCCGAAGAGCACGGCCCACACCGCCAGCGTCACGCCGACGTCGCGCAGGCCCCGCCACTGCCGCCGCGCCGCCAGCACGCCCACCACCCCGACGCAGAACACGGCCGACTGCAGCCGCAGCAGCACCGCCAGCCCCAGCAGCGAGGCGCCCAGCACCACGAGCTGCCGGGCGCGACGCTCCTCCGCGGTGCGCTCCACCAGCGCGCGGTCGAGCACCAGTGCCAGCCCCCACACCACCGGCAGCGCCGTGGCGTTCTCGCTCATCGCCCGCGGCGCGAAGTACAGCACCGGCGCCGCCAGGCTGAAGACCGCCGCCGCCGCCGCTGCCTCGCGCTCGTCACCGCCCGCCGTGCGCGCGAGCCGGTACGTGCCCAACGCCGTCGCCGTCGACACCAGCGCGAAGAAGCCCTTCACCACCGGCACGTACGTCGTCGGCTCGCCCAGCCCGGCCAGCGCGCACAGCTTCAGCAGCCCGGCCACCAGCCCTGGCAGCGCCCAGTTGCGCGCCCCGTCGATGAACTCCCACGGGATGAGGCCGTGCCCGAAGACGAGCGCGTGGGCCGGCTCGAACGACTGGTAGATCTCGTCGGGCCAGAAGATGCCGTGGTCGGTGACGGCCAGGCGCAGGCGCAGCAGCAGCCCTACGGCCAGCGGGAGGAACAACAGCAGCTGGGCGTCCTTGCGCTGCGGCATGCGGCTGGCGCGCGTAGCAGAGTTTCGGTCGGCGCAGCGTCGCCGAAGGCCCACGCGTGCGCTTCGGGGCGAATCCCCCACCCACGGCGGCCCGCGGCGGATAACCTCAGTTGTTGCGATGTCGACTCAGCCCAAAGACCGCCAGCAGGACGAGATCCTCACCAGCCCGGGCGAGGGCGTCTCGGCCGACCCGTTCGAAGAGCCCTACATCACCACGACCCACACGCTGGTCGTCGAGAACCGCACCACGCTCAAGGTGCGCAAGTGCCGGCTCTCCATCAGCGCCGGGCCCGAGCAGGGCAAAGAGGTCATCACCGACAAGGAGCGCCTGCGCGTCGGCGCCCACTCGTCGAACGACCTCGTGCTCGCCGAGGACCGGGCCGCGAGCCGTCACCACTTCGAGATTCAGTACACCGAGCGCGGCTACCTCGTCATCGACCTCAACTCGACCAACGGCACCTTCCTCGATGGCCGCCGCATCGAGCGCGCGTACCTCTCGACCGGCAGCCAGGTGCGCGCCGGCCAGACGGTGGTGACGTTCGCGCCCATCGACGAAGAGGTCACCGTCGAGCCCGACCGCGACGGCGAGCTCGAGGGCATGGTGGGGCAGTCGGTGAAGATGCGGCAGATCTTCGGCCTCATCCGGAAGATCGCCCCGATGGACGTGTCGGTCATCGTGCAGGGCGAGACGGGCACCGGGAAGGAGCTGGTCGCCCGCGCGGTGCACACCCTCTCGGGCCGGCGGCGGGGCCCCTTCGTGGTGCTCGACTGCGGGGCGATTCCACCCAACCTCATCGAGTCGGAGCTGTTCGGTCACGAGAAGGGCGCCTTCACCGGCGCCGTGGCGTCACGCCCGGGGGCCTTCGAGCGCGCGAACGGCGGCACCATCTTCCTCGACGAGCTCGGCGAGCTGCGGCTCGACCTGCAGCCCAAGCTGCTGCGCGTGCTCGAGAACCGCGAGGTGCGGCGCGTCGGTGGCAACGACGTCATCGAGGTCGACGTACGCGTCATCGCCGCCACCAACCGCGACCTGGTGAAAGAGATTCAGGCCGGCAACTTCCGCGAAGACCTCTACTTCCGCCTGTCGGTCATCAACATTCAGCTGCCGCCGCTGCGCCAGCGCCGCGAAGACGTGCCGGCCATCATCCGCAAGGCGCTCGCCGACCCCGACGTGGTGCAGCGCCACGGCAAGAAGCGCGTGCTGCCGTCGGCGATGGCGCTGCTGCAGAACTACGGCTGGCCCGGCAACATTCGCGAGCTCGTCAACGTCGTCTCGCACGTGCTGACGTTCTCGGACGGCGAGGAGATCGACGTGACGCACCTGCCGGCCCGCATTCAGGGCCAGCAGAAGGAGCAGCCGCTGCCCTTCAACGAGCACCTCTCGTTCAAGGACGCCAAGGAGCAGCTGCTCGAGAGCTTCGAGCGCGAGTACGTCACCCAGGTGCTCAAGCGCTGCGACGGCAACATCTCGCGCGCCGCCCGGGAGTCGGGGCTGCACCGCAAGTCGGTCGAGCGGCTGGTGAAGAAGTACGCGCTCGACGCGCGGGCCATCAAGCAGGGCGCCGGGTAGGCAGCTCGGGCGGGGGCAGGCCCAGGGCGCTCGCCAGCCGTGTCACCGCCGCGCGCTCGGCCTCCGACGCCTGGCCGTCGGCGAACACCACCTGCTGCGCCACGTCGAGGGCGTCGCGCCGCAGGTCGCCCTCGAGCGCCCTCGCCACGCCCTCGAGGTACGGGGTCTCGCCCTGGGTGGCCAGGTGCCGCAGCGCGCCCCGCGCCTCGTCGAGCAGCGTCGACACCTTCGCGTAGTCGTCGAGGCGCTCGTCGCCAACGAGCCGGGCCATCACCGCGCGCAGCGCGTCGACGAGGGCCTCGACCTCGGGCTCCTCGACGTGCCCGTCGGCGCTGGCGAGGAAGACGGCGGCCTGCACCAGCGCGCGCATCGCCGCGCCCACCTTGAGGCGCGCGGCCCGGGCCGAGAACAGCGGGCGGGGCGGGCTCATCGGCGGCAGGCCTCGCGGCAGGGCGCCACCTCGGCCTCGCATTGGCGCAGGCACTCCATCAGCCGCTTCGCGTGCTCGGGCTTCGCGGCGTCCTTCGAGTCGCCGGCGCAGCGGCGCAGGCACTCCTTCGCGACGTAGTTGCAGCGCGACTCGCAGGGCGTCTGGGCAGGCCCGAAGGCGGGCAGCAGCACCAGGAGGCATCCCAGGGCGCGCAGCGACGTCGTCACCGTCCGCGCTCGGGAGGAGGAAGCCGGCTGGTCGTTCCCCACGGGTCGGCGCTCAGGCGAATGAGGCTTCACCTCACGGAGCGTAGCCGAGCGGGCGTGGAACTCGAAGGCGGTGGCCGGCCGGGGGGGTGGGGCGGCGCGGTCACAGCCAGGGTGGCCGCGGCTGGTCCGGCGTCGGGCGCCAGGGCTCCGGCCGGGGCAGCGCCCGACCCAGCGCGCGGGCCATCTCTTCGCGGCGCAGCGCCAGCTCCTTGCGCAGCGGCGCCACGAAGGCCCCGCTGATGGTCTGCGAGCGGCCCTGCGCCGCGCGCTGGGAGTGCCACTTCGACAGCGAAAGCCGCGCCGCCGCCTCGACGAAGCGCCGCGCCGGCGCGCCACCCCACGAGAGCGTCGCCCGCCACCACGAGATGGGGCTCGTCACCAGCTCGAGCTCGGCGAGCGTGAGGTGCCCCGTCAGCACCTCGTCCTTCAGGTGCTCGCGGATGATGCGGCCCTTGCGCCTGACGAGGACCAACACCAGCACCATGAAGCCGGTGACGAAGAGGAGCCACAGCGGCAGCATCACCAGCACCAACATGCCCGACACGGTGGCCGCGGTGTTCCACACGGCGTGCAGCACCACCGCCGCCGCGAAGCCGCCGACCGGCGCGAGCAGGCGCACCGCCGGCCGCGTCGTCTCGCGGGCGATGCCGAAGCCGAGCCCCGTCATGGCGGTGAAGAGCGGGTGGATCCACGGCGTCAGCAGGCCGCGCATGAAGACGGTGGCCACCAGCGCCCCCGACTCGCCGGTCGCCGCGAGGTCCTGCGTCGCTGCGCGCCCGTAGTAGACGACGTTCTCGACGCCGGCGAAGCCGAGCGCGACGAAGGCGGCGTAGATGACGCCGTCCACCACGCCGTCGAACTCCCGCTTGAGGAACCAGGCGATGCCGGCGACGCCCAGGCCCTTGAACACCTCTTCGAAGAAGGGCGCGCTCAAGCACGTCGAGACGAAGTTCCCCACCTCGGGCCCGCCCAGCTCGGTGCCGATGGCGCCCAGCGTCGAGTTGATGACCGCCGAGAAGCCGCAGGCGGCGACAGCCCCCCAGCCGAGCGCCCCGGCCAGCGTCCACAGGGGCTCGGGGTCGAAGCGGTCGACGAGCCACGGAATCCACACATAGAGGCCGAGCGCGGGGAGCGCGAGCAGCGCCCCGGTCAACATGCCGCCCAGCTCGCGCACCGGGTCATCGCCCAGCACCGCCGGCACGAAGAAGGTGAAGAAGAGCAGGGCGGCACCCACCAGCATGCCGAGGGCGTAGGTGAGGCAGCCGACCGTGCGCCGCTGGCGGTCGAGCGCCGCGGGGTCGAGCGTGGCCTGGGGAGGAAAGGGCGTCACGCCGGCACGGTACCTCACCCGCGCCGGGCCCACGGAGCGTGTTTCGTGGCGCGCCGGTGGTGGGAGGCGCAGGCGTGCGGGCCCTCCGGGGGCTCGAGTTGCGGACCGTCGGCGCCGCGGGCGGCGCGGTGGGACCGACCAGCGGGTCTTCGCGACGCCGCGTCGACCGGTCAGCGGCGCGCCGGGACTGGCGGCGAGCCCGACCGGTCTGGCTCGGCGGCGAGGCGCTCGATGAAGTCGGCAGCGTCGGCTGTCTCGAGCTTCAGCTCGGCGGCGAGACGACGCGCCTCGAGGGGGCAGACGTCGGGGCGGACCCCGAAGTGCGTGGGGTCGATGAAGTCGCCGGCGAGGAGCGGGTGCGGCGCTTCCTGCCCCAGCACGCCCGCGACGTGCGTGACGCCCAGCTTGCGCCGCGACATGAACCGCCTCGGCACCTCGCGCGCCTCGAGCATGCTGACGGTGATGGTCGTACCCTCGGGGATGGTCATCGCAGCGACGATGAGCCGGTCGGTCGGCTCCGCGGAGAGCCAGAAGGCCCCCGCCCCGCCCACCACGACGCCGGCCACGACGCCCCACGACAGCGCACGCCACGGGCCGTTCATGGCGCCGCTCCGTGTCGCTCCACGAGCGCGGCGCCCAACCTCGCCGCCCCGGGGGCACCACCACCCATCGCGTCGAGCACGCGTTGGGCCCGCGCGGCGCAGCCCGGCTCTCGGCCCAGCAGGTCCGTCTCGCGCACCACCGAGTCCGGCGCCACGCGCCAGCGGGCGACCTGCCCCACGAAGCGCGCCCGCGTCGCTGGCGTCGCGCAGCTCTGGGTGACGAGCGCCGTCGGCCAGGTGGCCTCGACCAGGTCGGCGTCGGTGAGCGTGTGGCCGGCAGGCAGCGCCCGGGCCGTCACCAGCACCGGCACCGTCGCCCACGGGTCGGCGGCGTCCCGTTGCGCCAAGGTGCGCAGCGCCCACGTGCCCCCGCCGCCCAGCGGCACGCCGACGAGGAACCCCACGAGCAGCCCCGCGCGGGCCGATGCGCCTCTCGCCTGCATGGAGACCGCCTTAAGGACGAGGCAGCGCCGGCGCCACTTCGAGGTCGGCAGCGTGGCGCCAGGGGCCTTGGGTTGGACTCGATGGCGGTCGCCCGGGCGGACGCTCGTCGGGCCCTCCCCGGGCGCGCGAGCGCCCTCCTGCACCCGCATCAACGCGATGATGGCCGCGCCTGGAGCATTGCTCGTCCCTGGCCGTGGAGCTCACGCCCCGGGCGAGGCCGGGACGCCTGGCGCCGGACGAACCGACCCCGGCGCCGCTCAACCGGGGCTCACTCTGTCGGAGTTCGAGGTGCTGGACTTCGGCGACGCCAGGCTCGAGGCGAGGGCGAGCGCCGCCCGCGCCTCACGTCACCCAGCCTGAGGCGAAGGCAAGCAGGCCGACGCCGGCGCCCACCAGTAGGCCGTCGCGGTAGATGGTGCGCGCGACCCGCCGGCTCACCTCGGCGTAGGCCGCGTCGGCCTTCGTCGTCGAGAAGTCCTCGTGCTCGGTCATGCCCGTCGCCGCGTGGGCGAGGCAGGTGTTGCGCGTCACCTGCAGCCCCACCGCCGTCGCCGCCGCTGCTGGGAGCGCCACCAGCAGCCGCGCCCACGCCGGCGCCCCGAGGAGCACGAGCGCCGCGAAGACGCCCACCGAGAAGAGCGTCAGCCCGATGGCGACGCTGCGCCGACGCCGCCGCCCCGCCGCCGAGAAGTTGGGGCGACAGGTCGCGCCCTCGGGAATGCCTGCGTCGAGCGTCGTCATCGGGGGTCCTCCGGCTGGGGCAGCGATGCCCGGTCGCCCTGGGGGTAACCGCCCGATGGGCCATGCACCACGCTTCCCGCGAGCCCATGGCCCCAACCGGGTGGGGCTACAAAAGGGCGCCCCGCGGCTGCCACCGTCACCTCCATGAACGCGCTCCACCCACGTGGCCCCGCAGGGCGGGGCGGGTCCCGATGGTCGACCTGGCGCCGGGCTCGCGGCGCTCGCTTGCGGCTCCCGCCAGTCTGGTATGGGGCGCTCCCATGAAGGCTTGGTACCTCGTGCTCGCGCTCGCCGTGGCCGTCACCGGCTGCGACACGTGGACGTGCTCGAGCGAGACGTGCCCCTCGGGGTGCTGCGACGGCCGGGGTACCTGCATCCTCAACGGCGGGCGCTTGCAGTGCGGGCGGCTCGGCGCGGCGTGCCGCGCGTGCACCGGCGCCTGCGATGCCGGCGCCTGCGTCGCCCCGGTCGACGCAGGCCGGGTGTGCCCCTCGGGCGAGGTGTTGGTGGGCTCGGAGTGCAGGCGGTGTACGCCGAGCACGTGCCCGACGGGCTGCTGCAGCAACGACAGCTGCATGACGCCCTCGCTGTCGTTCTGTGGGGTCGGCGGCGCGACCTGCGTGAGCTGCGGCAACGCCAGCGGCGGCACCGTCGAGTGCGCCTCCGGGCGGTGCCGGACGTGCGACCTCACGCTGTCGACTTGCACGCCCGGCAGTTGCTGTGGGAACGCCACCTGCAGAACCTCCTCGACCGACAGGACGCCTCGATGCTGGCCATGATGCTGACGGCGCTCACCCTCGCGGCCGGCGACTGGACCGTCACCTTCACGCCCGAGGAGACGGCGAGCTCCATCGACCGCCCCAACGCGGCCGTGCTCGTCGTCTCGGGCGGAGAGCAGTCGCCCTCGACGCTCGCCGCGGCCTCGGCGGTCGCCCGGGCGCTGACGGCCAGCGGGAAGACGCGGCTGGTGATGACGCAAGAGAGCCTCGCCGTGCTGCCGCAGGACAGCGACGCCGCCCTGGTGAAGAAGGCCCAGGTGCTCCCGGTCGACCTCGTGCTCGTGGTGCGCACCTTCCCCGGCGCCGCCGAGCTCGCCGTCTGCACGGTGTACGACAGGAGCGCCACGGCGGTGTCGGCCGTGTCGGGCACCCTCGGCCAGCCACTCGTGCCGCGGGCCGTGCGCTTGACGGCCATCGCCGGGCGCACCACGGTCGGCGACGCCCTGCGGGAGTCCCCGAAGGCGACGGAGCCCTCGCGCGACCACATCACCTTCGGGCGCAACTCGACCTTGAACCTCAAGTCGGGCGCCGCGCCCTCGGCGTGGGTGACGCCGCTGTACAAGGGAGAGCAGCTCGAGGGCGCCCGGTTCTACGAGGTCGTCGGCAGGGCCGACCTGGCCCGGCAGTACCGCCAGCGCACCGCCGTGAAGGTGGTGACGGTGTCGCTGGGGGGCATCGCCATGCTGGCGGGCAGCCTCGCCGCGCTCGCCGACCTCTCGCGCCTCACCGGCTCGAGCAGCTGCCTCATTTACGACGCCGCCACCGCGCGCTGCCTCAGGTCCCAGTCCTCGAGCCTCCTGGTGCCGGGCCTCGGCGTCGCCGCCGGCGGCCTCGTCGCGCTCCTCGTCGGTGTCTTCATCGAGCCCCACCCGGTCGGGACCCGGGAGCGCTACGACTTCGTCAGCGGCTTCAACGAGCGCGTCGACCGGGAGAAGGGCGCGAAGTCGAGCGCTCCCGGCCCCGCCGTCGAGGTGCAGGTGGCGGTGGTGCCCACCCCCGTCGGCGTCAGCGCCTCGCTCGCCCTCGCCTTCTGACGCCCGCCCCGACGCCATGCTCCTCCTCGCCCTCGTCCTCGCCACCACGCCCACCGACCCGCTCGAGGCCGCCGAGCGTCACCAGCAGGCGCTCTTCGAGCGCATCGCGCCGTCGGTGGTGTTCCTGTCGACGGGCAAGTCGCTCGGCTCGGGCGTCGTGGTGGGCAAGGGGCAGGTGCTGACGAACGCCCACGTCGTGGGCACGCAGCCCACCGTCGAGGTGGTGCTGCACGACGGCCGCAAGGGCCTCGGGCGCGTGGTGGAGCGCGCCGCCGGCGACATCGACCTCGCGCTGGTGGCCATCCCCTTCGGAGACGTCAGGCCCGTCGAGCTCGCCTTCGACTCGAACCTGCGCGTCGGCAGCTGGGTCGCCGCCATCGGGCACGGCGAGGGCAGCGTCTGGAGCTTCAACGTCGGCATGGTGTCGAACCTCTACGACGGCAAGTCGTCGCGAGAGGTGTTCCAGACGCAGATTCCGCTGAACCCCGGCAACTCCGGTGGCCCCATCTTCGACCGGCGGGGCGTGGTGGTGGGCATCGTCACGGCCGGCATCAGCCGCGCCAACAACATCAACTTCGGCATCGACATGGCGGTGGCCTTTCGCGCGCTCGAGGAGCTGCGCCGGGCCTCCGAGGTGTCGCTCTCCATCCGCGCGCCGGCCGGGGTCCCCGTCTTTCTGGCCGGGAAGAACGTCGGCATGGGGCCCCTGGTCGTCGTCGCCCGGCTGGCCGCGCCCACCGAGGCCTTCGCCGTCATCGACGGAGCCATGGTGAGGGTGCCGGTGACGCCCGCCGACCGCGAGGTGACGCTGGGCGCGCCCAGGTAGCGCCGGGTGTTGCCACCGGCTTGCATCAGAAGCCGCGCGGCGCTAACCGCGCCCCCTCATGGCTGACGCCCCCGCCTCTTCCGAGAAGTCCGACGTCGTGGGCACGGTGCTGTCGGGCGTCTGCATGCTGCACTGCGTGTCCACGCCGCTGCTGGTGACGGCGGCGCCTGCGGCGGCGTCGGTGCTGGGCGGCTTCCACCCGGTGCTGCTGGGCGGCGTCGCGCTGGTGGCCGGCTGGGCCTTCTGGCCGGGCTTCCGTCGGCACCGCCGCGTCGAGGTGCTGGCCCTCGCCCTCGTCGGCTTCTCGCTGTTGGCGCTGGCGGCCCTCGCCTTCGAGGAGAGCGCGCTCGAGACGGTGCTGTCCCTCGCCGGCGCGGCGCTGATGATGGGGGCGCACCTGCGCAACCGGGCGTTGCTCCACGCCGCGCGCCGCGCCGTGGCCTGAGGTGCCCGTCTCGGGCGCTCGCTGGCCGCGCAACCGGCCGGCTTCCTCGAGCTCGCCGGCGGCTGTGAGCGGCCCGGTGACTGGCGCATCCTCTCTGGCCGCGTGGCCGTGGTCGCCTGGACGGCGTCGTCGCCTGGTCCGCCGTGCACGCGCAAAAGCTCGAGGTGCCCAAGGGCTGGAACCTCGTGCCCGTCGTGGTGGCCGCGATGGACGTCTCGGCGGGCGCGGTGGTGGCGATTCAGCTGCTCGGGCAGCGCGCCATCCCCGAGCAGTGCGTCACCTCGTCGGTGGCGAAGCCAGACTCGGCCAGCTCCGTGGTGAACCGGAAGGTGCTGGTGCCGCTCGAGGCGGGTGACCCGCTGCGGTGGAGCCAGTTGGAGACGACGCGCGCCGCAGAGTGGCTGTCGACCAGGGCGCCGAAGAAGGCGTGGGCTGTCACCCTCGAGACGAAGGGCGCGGCGTCGGCTATGCGCCGGGCATGACCGCGAAACTGAAGGTTGGGGTGCTGGGGGCGACGGGCATGGTGGGGCAGCGCTTCGTGCAGCTGCTCGACGGGCACCCGTGGTTCGAGCTCGCGTCGGTGGCCGCCAGTCCGGCGTCGGCGGGGAAAGCGTACGGTGAGGCGGTGGTCGGGCGGTGGTCGCTCCCGGGCGCGGCGCCGGCGGCGGCGGCGGGCCTGGTGGTGCGCGACGCGGCGAACGTGGCGGCGGTGGCGGCCGAGGTCGACTTCGTCTTCTGCGCGGTCGACCTGCCGAAAGACGAGGCGGCGGCCCTCGAGGAGGCCTACGCGCGCGCCGAGACGCCGGTGGTGTCGAACACCTCGGCCCACCGGTGGACGCCCGACGTGCCGATGATGATTCCCGAGGTGAACGCCGAGCACGCCGCCGTCATCGAGGCGCAGCGGCGGCGCCTGGGCACCAGCCGCGGCTTCGTCGCAGCGAAGCCGAACTGCTCGATTCAGTCGTACGTGCCGGCGCTGCACCCGCTGAAGGCCTTCGGCCCTTCGCGCCTGGCGGTGTGCACCTACCAGGCGGTGTCGGGCGCGGGGAAGACGCTGTCGAGCTGGCCCGAGATGGTGGACAACGTCATTCCCTTCATCAAGGGCGAGGAGGAGAAGAGCGAGCAGGAGCCCCTCAAGATCTGGGGCACCCTCGAGGGCGGGCGCATCGTGAAGGCCCGCGCGCCCGTCATCACCGCGCAGTGCGTGCGCGTGCCGGTGTCCGACGGGCACCTGGCGGCCGTCTTCGTGTCGTTCGAGCGCAAGCCGACGAGGGACGAGGTGCTCGCGGCGTGGCGCAGCTGGTCGGGGCCGCCCCAGGCGCTGAAGTTGCCGAGCGCACCAACGCCCTTCCTCACCTACTTCGAGGACGAGGCGCGGCCGCAGACGAAGCTCGACCGGGACCTCGGCCACGGGCAGGGCGTGTCGATGGGGCGGCTGCGGCCCGACGCGGTGTTCGACTGGCGCTTCGTGGCGCTCTCGCACAACACCGTGCGCGGCGCGGCTGGCGGCGCGGTGTTGACCGCCGAGCTGCTGAAGGCCCAGGGGTACCTCGGGGCGAAGTGAGCCTGACCGCGTCGACGCTGTGTGCGCGGCTGGCGGACCAGACCGTTCGCTGTTCAGGCTTCAACGGCTACCGCGCCCTCGGCGATGGAACGGAGGTGCTCCGGAGCCCGCGCCCTGTCCCGGTCGTCGGGCTCGGGCCGGTCACCTCGTTGGGCGCTGCGGAAGTCCAGTCGTCAGGCCACTGTGCCATTCGCGCCCCCGGCACTCTGGTGTGCTGGGGGGGACAACTTCCGCGGACAGAGCGGTGACTCCCAGGTGCTCCTCCGTCGGGTGAGCGGCTGGTAGCTCGGGTGAGTCCCGGCTGGCCGCCACGACGCGTGGTGGTGAAGCTGAGCCCACCACCTCGAAGTCGGGTACGACCGGCCGCGGAAGAGGCCGGCCGTTGAGCTGAGCGGCCTCGACGTGCACAGGAGAGAGCGCCGGCCGTGCCTCATCACAGAGGCGGGGGACTTCATCGGGCAGCGCAGCTGGACGGAGCGAGGGAGGGTGCGCAGGTGCTGATGGAGGCGTAAACGAACCGGGCACCGGCGGAGGCGTGCAGACCAGCCGAAGGCAGGCGAGCGGGGCGTCTCGGGGCTGACGCGGGCGACGCTGGCCCGAAGCGCGCCGACTCGCAGGCCGTGTGCCCCCTTCACCCCGACGTCGCGGCTTCGCACAGCTGCTCCCGCTGCGGGCGCCTTGCGTGTGGCGCCTGCGTCGCCGAGGCCGAGCCGACGCTCTGCACCTCGTGCGTGGCGGCGCTGGGTGACCCGTTCGCGACGAAGGCCCGCGCGTTCTCCAGCTGGCGTGCTGCTCGTCGCGTACGACGGTCTGCACTGGAGCGCGGGGCGCGAGCTCGAGCCGCTCCCCTTCCGGGCGCCCCTCGTGGCCCGCGCCTGGCCGGCCCGCCAGCCGTCAGCGCCCTACAGTCCGCCCAGGTCGTAGCTGGCGGGCACGTCGACGCGGAAGGCAAAGTCGACGGCGCGCTTCTCGTGCGGCCTGAGCGGCACCCGCCAGGTGACGATGCCCGACGCCTTGTCCACCCTCGCGCCGGGCGTCGTCTTCTCCGAGAGCGCCACCTCGAGGTCGTTCACCTCGGCCACGGGCAGGTGGTCGGCCACCGTCACCTCGACGGGCGCCTTGCCGTAGTTCGCCAGCTCGAAGCGGTACGCAGAGGTGAAGCGCCGCTTCGAGTCGAACACGCCCGTTTCCTTCTTCAGCTCCTCGACGACGGTGCGCGTCACCCGGAGCGACTCCTCGAGCCCGAAGGTGAGCGAGAAGGCTGCGCCCTGCGCCACGCGCTCGAGCGGGTACCGGCCCACCAGGCCGCCGGCGCGGAAGGCGTCGACCACGCCCGGCAGCAGCGGCCAGCCCCCGGTGTTCGACACCTCGGCCACCCGGAAGGCGAACGGGTACAGCTTCGGCGTCACCTTCAGTCCGAAGGCCGCGGTCAGCTTCGCCGCGCCCACGAAGAGCCGCACCGGGTTGCCGTCACCGGGCACCTTCGCGGCCTCGGGCACCTCGAGCTGCACCGACACGCCCTGGCTGCGCGCGACGAGGCCAGCCTCTGTGTCTGCCATCGCCACCGATGGCGCCGCGCTCACCGTCTCGACGGCCTCGTCACGGCGGGTCAGCACCTTCTTCGTCTCTTGCCGCGCCAGGGCGCCGAGCTGCAGCTTCGTCATCGCCGGGGGCGTCGCGTTCTGCGAGGGCACCGCCGTCGACAGCGTCAGCTTCACGCCCTGCCAGTCCTCGCCCGTCACCTGCGTCACCGTGGCGTAGGTGGACAGCTCGACGGCCTTCGCCGCCTCGGCGGCGCGCGCCTCGTAGGCCGGCGTCCACCCGGCGCCCGCCACCAGGTAGGTGAGCGACAGCGTCGTCGCGCGGCCCGACGGGCACGACACCAGCACCTCGACGCGCCACGTCTGCTGCTGAGCACCGGCGCGCACCTCGTCGAGCTGGCGCCGTACGTCAGCGAGGGTGCGCTCGAGCACCCGGCGCTTGAGCCCCAGCTCGGCCCCCGCCTTCGCCAGGGCCAGCTGCGTCGCCAGCGGCGCCTCGAGCGCGGTCTGCCAGGCCTTCGGGTCGGGGCGGTCGGCGGCGAGCTCCTTCTGCAGGCCCAGCTCGGCCACGCCCAGCAGCCGCGCCGAGAGCGCCCGCTGCGCGTCGAGCCGGGCGCGCTGGTCGTCGAGCCCCCGCGCCTCGTCTCCGAGCGCCTCGAGCCTGGCCTCGAGGGCCCGGGCCTTCTCGCCGAACACCCGCTCCTGCTTCACCAGCTCGGCGCGCAGCCCGTCGACGGTGCCCTCGGCGACGGTGGCGCGGAACGAGTCCTGCACGGCCGCCGGTGGCACGCGCTCGAACATCGTCACCGCGCGCGCGCCGCACGCCACGCTCGCCTGGCGCGTCACCTGCGCGCGGTCCGGGTACACCACCACCACGTCGGGCGCCGTCGTCGAGGCCAGCGCCAGCGCCAGCAGCGTCGTCGTCATGGCCGCACCTCCGTCTGGTACAGCTGCCAGCTCTTCGGGCGCTTCACCTGGTAGCTGAAGCGCAGCGTCTGCTTCTCGTTCGGCTTGAGCGTCAGGCGCCACTCGAGGTGGCCCTTCGAGGCGTCTTGAATGGCCAGCGGCGCCGACTCGAGCAGCTTCGTCTCGACGTCGCGCTGGTTGGGCTGTGGTAGCGGCCACTGGTCGAACACCCGCAGCGCCACCGGCGCGCGGTACGGGTTCACCAGCTCGAGCGTCACCGTGTACGTCGACACGTCCTCCTTCGAGACGAGGCCTTGCGTCGCGTCGACGACCTGCACGTTGCGCACGGCCTTGATGGCGCGGTCGAGGCCCAGCGGCAGGGTGACGGTCTCACCGGGGGAGACGAGCTGGAGCTGCGCGGTGCCGGCCGGGTCGGCGCCCACCGAGAGCGTCGCGGGGCCGCCGGGGAGCACCTGTTGCGAGGGGTTCTTCAGCTCGGCCGACAGGAAGGCGTCCTTCGCGAGGGCCGGGTAGAGGCGCCGCTCGACGGTGACGGGCCACTGGCTGCTCCACAGCGCCACGCGGCGAGCGCCCGCGCCCGAGGGAATCGTCTCGCGCTGCCTCGAGGTGAACGTCAGGTCGTACCCGCCCGCGAGCGTCACCGGCGAGTCAGGGCCGTAGGTCGGCGCGCGCCACGCCGGCGGCGGCGACAGGCTGAAGGGCATCACGGGCGTCACGGAGGCACCGGCGCGCTGGGTGGAACTCGAGGCGATGGTCACCGTGCGTCCGGTGACCTCCTCGTCGGCGATGGCGAAGCCTGCGGCGCCAGGCTCGGGCGCAGCGGCCGGGGCCGCGGGTCTCGGCGGCGGCGGTGATGCCTCGGTGTTCTGTTCACGGGAACGTGGAGCGGTCTTCCGGCGGAGGTTCTGGGCCGTGGGCTCGGACGGCTCGGCGTCGAAGCGGCCGTCGTCCACCTCGGGGCCGCGGAGCGGAATCGCACGGCCGGTCCGCTGAGAGAGCCACGCGCGCACCTGGAGCTCCTCGGAGCGCTGGAGCGGGGCCCGCGCGGGCTGCGGCAGGGGCCGCAGGACGTCGCTCATCGGCGTCGGGGTGGGGATGAAGCGGTCGGCGGCGCCGAGCTTCCAGGTGAGCAGCTCCGGGGCCTTCACGGCGGAGGCGGGGACGGCGGTCGAGAGCGTCAGCTGGGCGTCCTCCCAGTCTTCGCCGGACTCCTGCGACACCAGGCCGGCGAGCGACACCGTGACGACGCTCTTCTCGGGGTCGAGCTGCACGTCCCAGGCGGGAGTCCAGCGCGCGTTGCGCAGGACGTAGCTGAGCGAGGCCGAGGCCTTGCCGCTGCCGGCGAGCACGGCGCTCACCCGCCACCCGCTGCGGGCCTCGACGTCGCCGAGCGTCTCGGCCCGCTCCACGATGGCGTCGCGCCTCCGCGTGGCGGCCCGCAGGGCGAGCTCGACGTCACGCAGGCGCATGAGGCTCGCGTCGAGCTGTGTCGCCTGGAACGCGAGCGCCTGTGGCCAGCCCTGGGGTGACAGGCGGGGCGCCGGTTTGACGTGGTCCATCGTCGGGAGGGCTGGCTGCAGCCGCGTCAGCAGGTCGCGCTGGGCCCGGTAGGCCTCGGCCTCCCTGGAGAGCCGGTCGAGCTCGGCGTCGACGGCGTCGAGCTCGCCGAGCAGCTGCCTGGCCTCGGCGGTGCGGAACGCCTCGGGCGTCAGGCGCTCGAGGTCGACCCGCCGCACCTCGGCGCCGTCGGCCTCGACACGCACCGACGACGGGTCGACGGTGTCGGGCAACGGCGGGAACTCGATGGTGCCGGGCGCGCTGGTGGCGGCGGTGCGGGTGACGCGGGCCTGGTCGGTGAAGACGGTGACCTGGCTGACCGGCGCGGGCGCGGCGGCGAGCAGCAACAGCGCAGTGAGGGGAGCGGGCATGGGGGGCCTCCGGGTGGGCAGCGGGTGAACGCCCTCCCGTCGGCCGCGGTTCCATCACGCGGCGGTGCCACGAGCCAGCAGAGACCCGACCGGGGCGTGGCGCGGCTTGTTGCGGCGCGTGGGGGGCCGGGGCCTCTCAGCGGGGCCGAGCACGGACGTCCGGTTCGAGGGGGGAGGTCCGGGGTGGGCCGCCGCGCCGGTGCGCTGCGACGCAGGTTCGGTCCGCTGGGGCTGTCGGTGACTCGCCGGGGCCTCTCAGCGGGGCCGAGCACGGACGTTCGGTTCGAGGGGGAAGGTCCGGGGTGGGCCGCCGCGCCGGTGCGCCGCGACGCAGGTTCGGTCCGCCGGGGCTGTCGGTGACTCGCCGGGGCCACCCAGCGAGGCCGAGCACGGACGTTCGGTTCGAGGGGGAAGGTCAGGGTTGGGCCGCCGCGCGGCGGTCCCGGCTGCCTCCCGAAGAGGCAGAGCACGCTCCGTTCCGGCCCGAGGTGACGACGGCCCGAGCGGGGCCCCGCCGCGGTGGGGCTGTGCTCCGAGGCGAGGGCGCGGCCCGCTCCGGCTCGCCCTCCGGACGACGGCCGTCGCCGGGCAGCAGCTCCAGCGACTCGGTGCATGCGCCGCCAACACCCGGGGTGTATGCCGGAGCGCGGCGCGGGGCGTCGTGACAGGGTGCATGGGCGGCGC
>JADCJJ010000013.1 GCA_020247085.1 Myxococcaceae bacterium
CCGCGAGTCGTGAGGGGCCGCGAGTCGTGAGGGGCCGCGAGTCGTGAGGGGCCGCGAGTTGTGAGGGGCCGCGAGTTGTGAGGGACCGCGACTCGTGAGGGGCGAGGAGGCGTGGCGGCACCCGAGCCGTGATGGCACCCGAGGCGTGATGGCACCCGCGGCGTGATGGCACCCGCGGCGTGATGGCACCCGAGGCGCGATGGCCCGCGGGGGACGACGACCCCTGACGAGCGAGGGCCTGCAGGGTACCGTGCGCGACGAGCGAGGCCTTCCCGTCGGCGCGACGGGAAGGGGCTGGTGCCCCGGTTGCGCTGGGCGGGTGACAGAGGCGAGCGCCCGCGGGGAGAAACGGTGGGCTCCGGCAACCCGCGGCTGCGTGCGTGCCCGGTGAGGCAGTTCCTCACGCGGGGCTCGCCGTGGCGCAGGCCGGCGAGGCTCCGCCAGCGCCGCGCCACGAGCCTGGGCGCGGCGATTCGCCTGACTGCTCCCGGCGGGTCAGCTGCGCTCGCGGGCCTTCTCGACCTTGAGCGCCTTCTCGCCGTTGTGGAGCTTGCCGACGAGCGCCTCGAACGAGGCCACGTCCGCGTCCGCGACGTGGATGTACGAGTAGCTGCCCCGCAGCTCGGTCTTCGTCACCTTGCCGCTCGGGGCGCCGAGGGCCTCGAGCGCCGCGGGCAGCCGCGCCTCGTCGACGCCATCCAACTTGCCGAGGTTCAGCCACAGCCGGGAGTGGCCCGGCTCGGCAGCGACCTCGTGCCGGGGCTCGCGCGGCCGGCGCTCCCGCCGCTCACCGCGCTCCCGCCGGGGCCGCTCGGAGCGCTCCGCACTCGAAGCCGCCGTGGCGCTCGTGGGGTCCTCGATGGCCGGCAGCGCCTCGCCGCGCTGGAGCCGCTCGAAGAGCTCGCGGTCGGACAGCTTCGGGCGCTGGGTCGTCGACTCCGGCACCGCCCAGGCCGCGTCGGAACGGCGGGGCGGGCGCTCCCGTCGCGGGGCCCCGGCAGAAGTCGAGTCGCCCGCTGGCGCCGCCTGCGTGGCCGTTGCGCGCGGGACGGCGAGAGTACCCATCGGCACCGTCGCCTCGTCGCTCCGCGCCGGGCGCTCCCGCCCGGAGCGCCGCTCGTCCCGGCCTCCACGCCGCTCGTCGCGTCCGAAGCGCCCCTTGCGCTCACCGCGAGGCTCGTAGGCAGGCGGGGCCGCGTCGGCCTTCGCCTCGCCCGCCTGCGCCTGCGCCTTGTCCATGCGCCGGTGCGTGAAGAAGAACTTCAGCAGGAAGGCCACCAGGTCGTCAGCGTCGCCGCGCTGCTTCATCGTCGTCGCGAGCTGCAGGTAGCCCTCGTAGATGCTGCCCGACGCCGCTTCTTTCACCTCGCGCACATGGCGCTCCGTGAAGAGCCGGTTGGCCTCCTCGGCCTTCGGCATCAGCCGCGTCTCGAACGAGATGTTGTACTTCTTCTCGAGCGTCGTCAGCGTGGCCAGCTCGCGCCCCGAGGTGAGGTTCAGCGCCACGCCCTTCTTCCCGATGCGGCCGGTGCGCCCGACGCGGTGCAGGTACACCGCCGCGTCTTCGGGGAGCGAGTAGTTGATGACGTGACCCAGGTCTGAGATGTCGATGCCGCGCGCCGCCAGGTCGGTGGCCACCATGAAGGCCACCTCGCCCCGCTTGATGCGGCCCATCACGCGCTCGCGCTCCTTTTGCGGCAGGTCGCCGTTGAGCAGCTCGGCGTCGAAGCCGTTGCGGTTGAGCACCGCCGTCACCAGCTCGGTGTCGTCTCGCGTGTTGCAGAAGATGATGGCGTTCTCAGGGTCCTCGAGCTCGAGCATGTAGAGCAGGTTGCGCGGCTTCGGGTACGCGTCCGACAGCTCGTAGCGCACGTGCTGAATGTGCTCGACCGTGTACACGTCGCCCGACAGCAGCAACGTCTCGGGCTCGGTGGTGTACCGCGCGATGAGCCGCTGGATGTCTTCGGGCACCGTCGCCGAGAAGAGCAGCACCTGCCGCTGCTTCGGGAGGTGGTCGAGGATGCGGGTCACCTCTTCGTAGAAGCCCTGGTTCAACATCTCGTCGGCCTCGTCGAGCACCGCGTGCCGGCAGGTGCCCAGCTTCAGGTTGCCGCGGCGAATGTGGTCGAAGACCCGGCCCGGCGTGCCGACGACGATCGACGCGCCGGCCTCGAGCGCGTCCTCCTGCTCCTTCATCGAGGCGCCGCCGTAGATGCTCATCACCTGAACGTCGCGGTACTTCGCCAGCGCCGCCAGCTCGTGCGTCACCTGCAGCGCCAGCTCGCGCGTCGGGCACATGATGAGCGCGCGCACCTCGCGCGTCCCCATGGGAATCTGGTCGATGAGCGGCAGGCCGAAGGCGGCCGTCTTGCCCGTGCCCGTCTTCGACCGCACGATGAGGTCCTTCCCCTGCCGCGCCGGGCCGTAGGCCTTCGCCTGCACCGGCGTGGGGTGGGTGTAGCCGCGCTCGGCGATGGCCCGGCGGAGCTCCGGGGAGAGCCCCAGCTCGTCGAAGCTGACGTCTGCGACGTATTCCTGCGGGCGCTCGGAAGAGCCGGTTGGCATCACCTCTGCTGTCGTGTCGCTCATGGGTGCGGGGACGTGTAGCACCGCGCGCGGGGGGAGCAATGACGACCGCGCACAGGCCGCCGGCCCCGTCGGCGTGGCGAAATCTGCTCGATGCGGTATTCCTCGCCGCATGGCGGCGCGTCGAAAGAAGAGCGACAGGCCGGACGACGGGGCGCCCGCGCCGCCGCCCGAGGTGGTCGAGGCCGAGGTCGTCGAAGACCCTGCCAGGCCTCAGCGGGCGCGCCGGCCCCGCTCCACCGAGGTGGTGGTCGACGCCCGGCCCGTCGCCAGGGCTCATGCGAGCGGTGCGGCCGCTGAGGCCGAAGACCTGGACGAGCAAGCCGAGGCCGCCGAGCCCGAGGTGGGGGAGCCCGAGCCCGCCGAGCTCGAGGCCGAGCCGGTCGACGAGACGGCGCTCGTGCCCACGGTGTCGCGCACGCGCCTCGCCAAGGGCGACCCGCTGGCCGCTTACATGGCCGAAGTGACGCGGCACCCGCTGCTCACCCGCGAGCAAGAGGTCGAGCTCAGCCGCCGCTACCGCGACACCGGCGACGTGCGCGCCGCGTACACCCTGGTGGCGTCGAACCTGCGCCTCGTCGTCAAGCTCGCGCACGAATACCACCGCAACCCGCTCTCGCTGCTCGACCTCGTACAGGAGGGAAACATCGGCCTGATGCAGGCCGTGAAGAAGTTCGACCCGGAGCGAGGCGTCAAGCTCTCGAGCTACGCCGCCTGGTGGATCCGCGCGTACATCCTCCGGTACATCATGGACAACTGGAAGATGGTGAAGCTGGGTACCACCGAGGCCCAGCGGAAGCTCTTCTTCAAGCTGCGCCAGGAGCAGGAGCGCCTCTCGAAGCAGGGCATCGAGGTGACGCCGAGGCTGCTCGCCGAGCGCCTGAACGTCACCGAGCAGGACGTGGTCGAGATGGACCAGCGCCTGGGTAACGACGAGGTGAGCATCGACGCGCCGCTCAACGCCGACGACGACCGCGAGTCCCGCGCCGACCGCCTGCTGCCAGCCAGCGGCCCCGCCGCCGACGACACCCTGGCCAACGCCGAGCTCCGTGGGCTGTTCCGAGACAAGCTCCAGGACTTCGCGAAGCACCTCAACGAGAAGGAGCGCTTCATCTTCGAGAAGCGCCTCGTCGCGGACGAGCCGATGACGCTCCAGGACATCGGCGCGCAATACGGCGTGTCGCGAGAGCGCGCGCGGCAGATCGAGGCCGCCCTCATCGGGCGCATGCGCAAGTACATGCAGGAGCACATTCCCGACTTCCACCTGCTCGAGGGCGAAGGCGACTGAGGGCGACGGCCCGCGCCGCGGCGTGGGCGCGGACGGCGGCTGCGCGCCGAGGCCGCCCGCGTCGCGGGTGGGGGCTCTGCCCCCGCGCGTCACCGATGGGGGACTCGCGTCGGTGGGGCGACGTGGGAGCGAGCGGGCACTCCGGGGGCCGCGCCGGGACAGCGGCCGAACGTGGCTCCCGGCGCGGGTGCAGCGCCACGGCCGTCGGGTCCGGGTCGTTCACCGCTGGGGGACGACCCCCGTCGGCGCAACTCACCGCTCAGGCTTCGGCTCGAGGTCGGCGATGAGCTCGTCGGTCTGGGCCGTGAGCTCGCGGGTGCGGGCGAGCAGGGTGTCGAGCTCGGTGAAGACGGCCTCGACCTGCTTCTCCGTCGTCGGTGCCGGC
>JADCJJ010000130.1 GCA_020247085.1 Myxococcaceae bacterium
GCAGGGAGGCCAAGAAGGCCGAGCGCCGGAGCCGCCCTCCGTCCGCGCTGCTCAAGGAGTTCTGGAACCTTCCCAACATGCTGACGATGGGGCGCATCGCCGTCATCCCCCTCTTCGTCTGGTTCATCTACGACGCCGACCCGTTCTATTCGTGGGCGGCCGCGTCGATCTTCACCCTCGCCGCCGTCACCGACGTCATCGACGGCTTCCTCGCCCGGCGCTGGAACATGATCACCGTCGTCGGGAAGCTGCTCGACCCCCTCGCGGACAAGCTGATCGTCGCTGCGGCGCTGGTGATGCTCGTGCGCCTGGGGCGAATTCATGCCTGGGTCGTCATCGTGCTGCTCTCTCGTGAGTTCATCGTCACCGGCCTGCGGCAGATCGCCGCCAGCGAAGGCCTCGTCATCGCCGCTGGCCAGGAAGGCAAGTGGAAGACGAGCCTGCAGCTCACCGGCATCGTGGCGCTCTGCATCCACTACACGCACCCGATGTTCTTCGGCTTCGCCTGGTACGACGTGAACTTCAACGTGGTGGGCAAGTTCCTCGTCTACCTGTCGACGGCCTTCTCGGTGTGGAGCGCCGGGGTCTACTTCCAGGCCTTCCTGCGCCTCTTGTCCCGCCGCGGGCAGCCGGCCCCGAGCGAATGATGAGAAAACCCTCATCGTCCGTTCACGGACCGTTCCGGAGAAGCCGGTACGACGTCTCCCATGACGCTCGTGTGGGTGGTGGGCCTTGTCTCGGCGCAGGCGCTCTCGTTCGACGAGGCGCTGGCGCTCGCTGAGACGAGCCCGGCGCTCGAGGGGCAGCGCCGCGCGCTCGAGCGGCAGGCCCGGCTCGCCGCTGACGTGCCGGTGGTGGTGGCGAACCCGGCAGTATTCATCCAGCCGGGCGTCAGGCGGGCCAGCAGTGGAGCATTCGGCCCCGAGGCCTACCTGGGCGTCTCGCAGGACGTCAGCCTCTCGGGCGCAGGCGTGAGCCGGGCGCAGAGCGCCCGCGCAGAGGTCGAGGCAGCGGCGCTGGGGCGCGGCGTCACGCGCCGCCAGCTCCGCCTCGACGTCGCGGGCGCCTGGCTCTCGGTCTGGAGCGCCCAGGCGTCGCTCGCGGCGGCCCGCGAAGAGGCCCGGCTCGCGAAGGACTGGGCGGCGAAGGTCGAGCGCGGCGCCACCTCGGGCGGGTTCACCCGCGTCGACGTCGCCGTCGCGCGCGCCTGGCTCGCCGAGGCCGCCCTCACCGCGCTGTCCCTCGAGGGCGAGCTCTTCACCCGCGGCGTCGCCCTCAACCGGGCCCTGGGCCGCCCGCGCACCACGCCAGCCCGCGCGGCGAGCGCGCTGCCCGACCTCGGGCCCGTCGAGCGCGAGCCACCGCCGCTGCCAGAGGACGTGTCGACGACGCTCCCGGTGCGCCTCGCCGTCGCCGAGGCCGAGGCCCAGCGGCGCCGCGCGAACGAGCTGCTGGCCGGTCGGGGGGCGTCGCTCCAGGTGGGGGCGATGGGCTGGCGAGAAGGCGTCGGAGACATCGCCGCGGTGGCCACGCTCCAGCTGACGCTGCCGCTGTTCGAGCGCGCCCAGCGGGAGCGCGCCGTCGCCGAGGCCGCCGTCGCCCGGGCCGAGGCCGCAACCGACGGCGCGCGGGCCGACGAGCTCGCCGAGCGCACCCAGGCGCACCACGAGCTCGAGCACACCACCGAGGTGCTGACCGTGCTCGAGGCGCAGCTGCTGCCGGCGACGCTCGAGGCCGCTGCGGGCATCGAGCGCCGCTTCGACGCCGGCGAGGCCACGGCGCAAGAGCTCGTCCTCGCCCGCCGCACCCTCGTCGCGGCCAGGGGCCGCCGGGTGTCAGCGCTCGCAGAGTCGGTCCTTGCCCGCTTCCGCTGGCGCGAGCTCACCCGGGAGGCCCCATGAACCTCGCCCTGCCGAACCGCTTGGCCGTCACCGCCGCGGTCCACCGCGCCTCGACGGCGTCGCAGGCGGCGCTCGCCGTCTCCCGCTGGCACCAGCTCACCCGGGAGGTCCCGTGAACCTTGCCCTGCGGCTCCTTCCACTCGTCGCGCTGGCGTGCCGACCCGGCGCGCCGGTGCCCGCCGAGCCGCCGCCGTCCGTCGCGCCCAGCGCCGCCGCGAGGTGGATCGCCTCGCGCCCCGCTGACGACACGGCGCTGCTCGAGGCGCCTGCGCGCGTGCTGCCATCACCCGACGCCGTCGGCTCCATCGCTCCGCCGCTCACGGCCCGCATCGTGCGCGTGCGGGTCAAGCCGGGGCAGCGCGTCGCGGCCAACGAGCCGCTCGTCGACGTGCTGATGCCCGAGCTGCTCCACGCTGCCGGCGACCTCGCGGGAGAGGAGATCAAGGTGGCCGCCTACTCGAAGCGCCGCGCGCAGCTCGAGGCGCTCCGGGGCGAGGGCCTCGCGCGCCTCGCCGAGTTGGCAGAGGTCGACTCCCAGCTCGCGACCGCCCGCGCCGACGCCCAGGCCGCCCGCGCCACGCTCCGCGCCGCCGGCATGAGTGACGCGCAGGCGGCGGCGCTCCTCTCAGGTGACGGCGTGTCGTCGCTCAAGGCGCCCTTCCGCGGCCTGGTGACGACGCTCGACGCCTACCCCGGCCAGGTCCGTGAGCCCTCGGGCGCCCCGCTGGCGATCATCGTCGGCACCGGCGACGGCCGGGTCGAGGCTCGCCTGCCCAGCGCCCCGTCCGACGGCGGGGCCTTCGCCTTCGTCTCCGGCGGTGAAGCGGTGCCGCTCGAGCTGGTGTCGATCTCTCCTCGCTACGAGCCGGCCGACGGAACGCGGCTGGCCTGGTTCAGCGCGGTTGACGGCGGGGCGCTCCCCATCGGCGCCACCGGCCGGGTACGGCAGCACGCGGACCCCTCGTGGCGGGTGGTGCCGGCCCGCGCGGTGCTCGAGGGGCCCTCGCCGAGGGTGCGCGTGCGCCGGGGCAGCGGCGCGGCGCTCGTCGAGGTGCGCGTCATCGCCCGCAGCGGCGCCGAGGCCATCGTCTCTGGCCTCGACCCGGCCGAGCAGGTGGCCGCCGACGCCGCGGAGGGCCCGTGATTCGCCGCCTCGTCGAGTGGAGCGTCGACGCGCGCGGCTGGGTGACTGGCTTGACGCTCGTGGCCGCGACCGCCGCGCTCGTCGTCGGGCTCCGGCTGCGGCTCGACGCCCTGCCCGACCTCACCAACAACCAGGTCATCGTCCTCACCCGGGCGCCCGGGCTGACCCCCGAGGAGGTCGAGCGCCTGCTGACGCGCCCCATCGAGGTGGCGCTCGCCGGCGTGCCCGACCTCGTCGAGCAGCGCAGCCTCTCGCTCTCGGGCATCTCGTCGGTGACGGTGGTGTTCGAGCGGAGCGTGTCACCCTGGCTCACCCGGCAGATGGTGTCCGAGCGCCTGGCGACGCTGGCGCTGCCCATCGACGCCTCGCCTGAGCTGGCGCCGCTCACTGGCGGGCTGGGCGAGATCTTCCACCTCACGCTGTCGTCGCCGACGCGCACGCCGGCCGAGCTGCTGGAGCTGGCGACGTACCGCGTGGGGCCGCTGCTCAAGGGAGTGCCAGGGGTCGTCGAGGTGAACACCTGGGGCGGCGCCGAGCGCACCTGGGACGTGGTGGCCGACGACGCGCGGCTGGCGGCGCGCGGCATCACCCTGAGCCAGCTCGAGGCGGCGCTGCGCCGGGCGACGGGCGCCGTCCCGGGCGGGGCGCTGCCATCGGGGCCGGCCCAGGTGCTGCTCCGGGGCCAGGCGCGGCCGACGCGCCCGGGCGAGTTGGGCGCGGCCATCGTGGTGGGCAACTCGGTGCGGGTGGGCGACGTCGCCGAGGTGCGCGAGGGCACCCGGCTGCGGCTGGGCGCGGCGACCGCCAACGGCCGGGGTGAGACCCTGTACCTCATGGTGCAGATGCTCCGAGACGCCAACGCGCTCGAGGTGATGGACCGGCTCCACGCGCGCATGCCCGCGGTGCGCGCCGCGCTGCCCGACGACGTGCGCATCGACGTGGTGGCCGACCGCTCGGTGCTGGTGCGCGCGACGTTGGCCACCGTGGCGAAGAACCTGCTCGAGGGCGGCGCCCTCGTCGTGCTGGTGCTGCTGCTCTTGCTCGGCAGCCTGCGCGCGGGGCTGCTGGTGGCGAGCGTCATTCCCCTGTCGATGGCGTTCGCGACGGCGGCGATGACGCTCCTCGACATCCCCGGCAACCTGATGAGCCTGGGCGCGCTGGACTTCGGCCTGCTCGTCGACGGGGCGGTGGTGCTGGTCGAGGGCCTGTTCCACGGGCTGTCGCCGGACGCGGCCCTGGGGCCCGCGGCGATGCGGGCGCGGGTGCGGCAGGTGGCGGGCTCGAGCGCGCGGCC
>JADCJJ010000131.1 GCA_020247085.1 Myxococcaceae bacterium
CACGGAAGACCCCGGTGAGGCCGTGTTGAGGCCCAGCGAAGATGTCCGCGCCCACGGTTCGGCGAGCCCATCCGCGGTCATGGGCCTGCCGTCGCGCCAGGGCCTCGGGGACCGGGCGCGGGCCTCCACGAGCGCCCCGCCGTGGAGAAATGACGCCGACCCGGCTAGGGGAGCCGCATGAGCACGCCGATGGAGCTGATGCGCGAGGCCTCGCGGGGCACCTTGTCCGACCACCTGGGCATCGAGCTGGTCGAGCTGTCAAAGGAGCGCGTCGTCGCCAGGATGCCGGTCGAGCGCAGGGTGCACCAGCCCTTCGGGCTCCTCCACGGAGGCGCCAGCGTCGTCCTCGCCGAGACCGTCGCCAGCATCGGCGCCTGGATGAACGCGCACGAGGCCGGGAAGTCGGCCGTGGGCCTCGAGATCAACGCCAACCACCTTCGCGGCAAGCGAGACGGCGTCGTCACCGCGACCGCCACGCCGCTGCACCTCGGGCGCGCGACCCACGTCTGGGAGATTCGCCTCACCGACGAGGCGGGCCGCCTGCTGTGCATCTCGCGGTGCACCATGGCCCTCGTCGACCCCTGACGGCGAGACCGCCCTTGACGGCCGAGCCTGACTTGGGCATTGGCCGGCGCCTCTTCATCGGCGGGAGCCCTCGATGCGCGCAGGCGGACTTCTTCAGGCGGTGGTGGTGGTGCTCGCGGGCTGTGGCCCAGACGTCGGCGCGCTCTCCGGGGCTGATGACGTCGAGACCGACGACGCGGTGGCCACTGCCGAAGGCGCGCTGACGGAGTCGAGCCGCGCCGGCCTGTGGTTCCCCCTGCAGTCTGGCAACACGTGGGTCTACGAGTCGACGCAGGGCTCGACTCGCACCGTGCGGCTGGGGGCGATGAGCGCCGGGTCGGCCGAGCTGACGGGCCTGCTGCCGGCGAGTGCCTGGGTCGGGGTGAGCAGCGCCGCGAGCCCCACGCTCATGCGGTGGGACGCCGCGCAGAAGGAGTGGCTGTCGTGGCTGCGCTTCGGCGTCGCCTCATCGACGTGGTCGCTGGGTACCGCGCCGTGCACCGGCGCCAGGTACCGCCGGAGCGCGACGGGCGTGACGGTGGTGACGCCCGCTGGCGCCTTCGTCGACACCCGCACCATCTCGGTCGAGCAGGTGCCGCACCCCACCGCGCTGTGCACGCCCCCGGCCATCAGCGAGCTGACCTTCGCCGCCGGGGTCGGCCTCGTCGCCTTCCGCACCGGCCGCGGGGAGCGCTTCGCGCTGCGCAGCGCCACCGTCGACGGCAAGCCGGTGCCGGCCGCCGCCGGTGCGGTGACCGCGACGCTCACCCTCGACAAGGCCAGCTACACCAACACGCCCAACACCATCCGCTGCGTCACCACGCCGTGCCCCGGCAACGAGCGCACGGCCGTGGCGAAGGTGGCCTTCACGGTCGCCAATGGCAGCGCCTCGTCGCAGACGTGGAGCTTCCGCACCGGGTGCCAGCTCGAGGTCGAGCTCGTGTCGGCGTCGGGCCTGGTGGTGAAGCGCCTGTCCGACGACCGCGTCTGCACGATGGCGCTGACCTCGGTCACGCTGGCGCCGGGCCAGCGGCGCACCTGGAGCGCTGAGCTGCCGCTGGCCGACCGCGACGGGCTGCAGCTCGACGGCAGCTACATCGCCCGGGCGCGCCTCATCCCCTCGTCGAACCCCGGCGCGGCGCCGGTGGCGTCGAGCGCCTTCACCGTTCGAATCGCCCAGTAGGCCTCTCCGGTGCGCGCGCGGACCCGGCCGGGCCGGCTGGCCGCGTTCGACCGCTGGGCGTCGCTGGGTGGCCTCGTCGCTCCCGGCGGCCTTGTCGCCGACGTGGGCTTCGGCGTCTCGGCGGTGACGACGTACGAGCTGTCACGGGCCTTCCCGGGGCACCACGTCGTGGGCCTCGAGCTCGACGCGCAGCGCGTTGCTTTGGCCGCCGAGGCCTGGCCCGGGCTCGACCTGCGCCAGGGCGGGCTCGAGCGGCTCGACGACGCTGACGACGTGCGGCTCGTGCGCATCGCCAACGTCGGCCGCGGGCTGACGAAGGAGGCCGCCGCGGCCCTCGTGGACGACGCCCTCGCGCGCGTGGCCGAGGGCGGCGTCGTGCTCGAGGGGAGCACCGACGTCGACGGCGCCGTGTCTGCGTTTCACCAGTGGCGGCGCGTCGGCGGCGTCGGGCGCTGCGAGGCGCTGGTGCTCCACACCACGGGCGCGCGCGGCTTCGCGCCGTGGCTGTTCCGTGACGTGCTCCCGCGGGCGCTGCGCCGTGACGTGCGGCCGGGGACCGCGGTGCACCAGTTCCTCGCCGAGTGGGAGGCCGCCAGGCGCGACCACCCCAGCCGCGAGCCACGGGCGGCGCTGGTGCGCTCCGCGCGCGCCCTCGCGACCGAGCGGGGTGACGTCGACGTCAGCGCCGTCGAGGAGGGCTTCGTCGCCTGGAGGCCCAAGGCGCCGGCGTCGGGGCCGTGAGGCTCGCGCCCCGGTGCGGCGCCTCAGGTCGGCGCCGGCGTCTCCCGAAGCGAAGGGGCAGAAGGTGCGCCGGGCCCTCCGGACAGGCCCTTCGCCGGTGCCGACGGGCGCGCTGACGGGCGGGGCGGGGCCGCTCAGGCGCACGATGGGTGCGAGGTCGCGCGGCTGGGGTAGCCTCCTACCGTCCGGTGCTGGCGCACTCGCTCCTCGTCCTGCTGGCCCTGTCCGCCGAGCCCGCGGCCGACGCCGCCGCCTCGGAGGGCCCCGAGGAGCGCCTCGTCGCCTGGGGCCTGGCGCGCCGCGACCTCGAGGTCGAGCCGGCGCCCGAGGGCAGGCGCATCGACCAGGTCTTCATCGAGCGCGAGGTCATCTTCCCCGAGGCGAACCCGAAGCTCTTCGACGTGCTCCACGTCAAGACGCGCGACACGGTGGTGCGCCGCGAGGTGTTGCTCGCGCCGGGGGAGCGCTTCGACGCCGCCCGCGCGCTCGAGACCGAGCGCAACCTGCGGCGCCTCTTCATCGTCGCGGTGGCGAAGGTGGTGGCCGCGAAGGCGCCCGGCGGCCGGGTGCACGTGCTGGTGGTGACGCAAGACCGCTGGAGCCTTCGGCTCAACAACGCCTTCACCCTCATCGGCGGGCTGCTGCAGTCGCTGCAGCTCACCCTCGTCGAGGTGAACTTCAACGGCTACGGGCAGAGCCTGTCGGTCGATACGCAGCTGCGCCTCGACACCTTCGCGCTCGGGCAGGCCTTCACCGAGCGGCGGCTCTTCGGCTCGCGCTTCAGCGTCTCCGAGGCCGCGAACGTCGTCTTCAACCGACAGACGGGCGTCGTCGAGGGCTCGGCGGGCCGCGTGCTGCTCGGCCGCCCGCTCATCACGCTCGACCAGCCCTGGGGCGTGATGCTGGACGCGCAGTGGAACGTGCGCAAGCGCCGCGTCTTCCGAGGCGCGAGCGTGTGGCAGCTGCCGTACGCCGACGCCGCCGGCAGCGCCGCCGTACCCTTCCAGTTCGACCAGCGGCAGCTGTCGGTCGACCTCGAGGTGACGAGGCGCTTCGGCGACGGCGTGAAGGTCGAGCTCACCGCCGCGGCGGGCGCCTCGCAGCGCCAGTACGTCCCGCTGGCCGAGTCGCGCCTCACCGACGCGCAGGCCGCGTGGCTGACCGCGAACTACCTGCCCCGCAGCGAGAGCGCGACGCTGGTCGAGGGCCAGGCGACGGCCTTCTCCAACGACTTCAGGGTGGTGAAGAACCTCGACACCTTCGAGCTCTCCGAGGACCAGCAGCTGGGCTTCCGGGTGAGCGCCGGCGCGCGCTGGGCCTTCCCCTCGCCGCTGACGACGCAGCCCTTCGTCGAGCTCGGCGTCACCGCGCGCTACCGCTTCTACCGGTGGGACGACCTGTTCAGCCTCACCGTGGCCACGGGCGCGCGCCTCAGGCCCGGGCTGCCCGCCGCGAACGAGCGCCTCGCCGCCGAGTTGCTGAACTACGCCCCCGCTTTCCACGGAGGCCGCGTCGTCACCCGGCTGCTGGTCGACCTGCGCTGGAACGACCTCGACAACCGGCAGGTGCTGCTCGGGGGCTCCCAGGGGCTGCGGGGCGCCTTCCCCGAGCAGTTCACCGGCCGCAACCTCGCGCTCCTCAACGTCGAGTACCGCACCCGACCCATCGCCTTCGCCCTCGGCACCTGGCTGGGCTTCGTGCTCTTCACCGACGTGGGGTCGGCCTTCGACCGCGTGCTGGCGCCGCAGGCCACCGCGGGCTTCGGGGTGCGGCTGCTGCTGCCGTACTTCAACTTCGACGTGCTGCGCTTCGACTTCGGCCTCCACCTCATGCCGCAGGCGCCGGCGCCGGGGCTCGACCGGCTCAACGCCACCTGGGGCCAGGTGAACGACGTGCGGCCCGACATCCTCGACCGGGCGCTGCCGCCCTGACGCGCCGGCGTGCCCGTCAGAACTCGAGCACCAGGCTCACCCGCTGCGGCAGGCCCTCGCCCGGCGCGCGGGCCAGCCCGTAGGGTGGAGACGAGAGGGCCGCCTCGAGGCAGGCCCGCTGCGGCTCCGAGAGCCCGCCCGTGGGGCCCAGCGGCTCGAACTCGTGGCTGCCCACCGCGCCGGTGCCGGTCGAGACGAGCGTCGTCCACCGGAGGGCGCCGGGCCGCTCCGCGCCGACGAAGCACCGCGACAGGCGCGGGCTGCGCGCGGCCACCTGGAGCCTGAAGTCGTCGAGCCAGGGGGCCTGCGGCCGCGCCGGGGGCTCGAACGCAGGGCGCTCGACGCGACGGCTCGTGACGAGAGGGCGCCTCGTGACTGGCGGCTTCACGGCCGTGGGCCGGGGCGGCGTCACCGCGGGCGCCGTGGGGGCCTCGGCTGGCGGCGCGGGCGCGCCCGGCCCTTCGCACCGCAGGAAGAGGAGCAGTAGCAGGAGCGCCGCCACCGTCGCCGTCCGTCGCCCGCGGCGCCGGCGTCGCGCCTTCGCCAGCGCCGGGTTGGCGTCGACGGCGGCCTGCGCGCGCGCGCGCGCCGCCCTCACCTCGCCGCGCACCCGTCGGGCCGCCTCGCGTCGCAGCGCCGCCGGCGTCACTCGGTCAACCTCCAGCCGAAGACGAGCTGGCCGCCCGCGTCGCGCCACTCCATCGGCACCAGCTGCAGCGGCGTGAAGACGGGCGGCGCTTCGACCTCGGGCGGGGAGAAGGGCCACGGGAGCGGGTCTGACGGCGCCAGCCGCAGCGAGCCGGCGAAGGCCGAGTGTCCCAGGGCCAGCGCGCGCACCTCGGCGCTCGTCCCCGCGCTCGCCCCCAGGGCCTCGAGCATCGCCTGGGCGCGGCCCGCGAGCTCCCGGGCGAGGCGCTCGCTCGCCTTCGAGGTGTCGGCGCGGCTGGCGAGGCCGTCCATCAGGGTGACGAGCTGCTGCAACAGGCCGACGTTCGCTCTTCGCACCGGGGCCTCTTCGCGCTCGAGGCTGTCGACGAGCTGCCGGGTGAAGCGCAGCGTCTCGAAGGGCGCCTCGGCGACGAGGCCCTGCAGCTGGGCGACGAGCTCGGCCGGCTTGCCGTGCGCGAGGAGCTCGAGTCGCAAGAGGCGCGCGTCGAAGGCGCTGCCCTTCTGGGCGCTGGCGGCGATGCGGTCGAACGAGGGCGCGTCGGCCCGCAGCGCCGCCGCCCAGGCGAGGGCCTCGATGACGGGGTTGAAGTCTTGCCGGGGGACGAGCGCCTTCAGCGTCGAGAGCGCCTCGGTCGTCGCCTGGTAGCGTGACAGCACGTACGAGAGCCAGCGGCGGGCCAGCGGGTGCACCGCGGCGGCGTCGCGCGAGGCGCTCGAGTGGGCGAGGGCGAAGGCGAAGCTCCGCAGCGCGTCGGCCAGCACCCCGCGCTCGAGCTGCCGCACGCCGCGGTGCAGGGCGATGACGGCGCGCTCCTTGAACCCCGTCGCCTCGGCCAGCGCCAGCAGGCGCTCCCCACGGGGCCCGTCCCACGCCGCCTCGCGCGAGGCGTCGCTCGTGAGGAAGCCGAGCCACCCCGTCACCTCGTCTCCGGCCTCTTGCGCCACCAGCGCGTCGACGATGCCGAGCGCGAGGGCCTCGGCCGCCGCCGCGTCCGCCGCCTCGGGCCGCGCCTTCGAGAAGAGGAAGGTGCGCCGCTGCCGCGACAGGGTGAGCCACTCGTCGGGCCGCCAGGTGAGCGCCCGGCGCAGGAAGGCCTGCTGCCCCGGGTCGGTGAGGGCGCTCGCGGCCTGCTGCCCGGCCTGCTTCGCGGCCGTCGCCGACATCGCCTGCGCGCGCACCCGCTCGGCCTGGTCGAGCGCCGCCTCGCGCTTGCGCCGCCCCTTCAGCTCCGCCAGCGCCAGGTCGAGGTCGAACCGCCGCGCCTCGATGACGGCCGTCGACGTTACCAGGCGCCGCTCGACCGTCTTCAGGGCGCGCTCGAGCAGCCGCTTCATCAGCAGGCCCTGAACCTCGCGGTCCTCCAGGTCGAGCAGGGGCGACTGGCCGAACTCGAACAGCGCCAGCCGCGGCGCGAGGCAGTCGGTCTGCGAGAAGGTGACCGACTGCAGCTCCTCGTCGGACAGCACGTCGGAGAGCGAGACGAGGCGCTGCTGCCGGCCCACCTCGAAGGCGTCGTACGGCTGGGGCAGCTCCTCAGGCTGGCGCGCCAGCAGCACGTGGTTGTGGAGCGCCAGCGGCCACAGCCCTGCGCCGCCCTCGCCGTCGTCCTTCGCCAGCCCGTCCTGGCAGAGCCCCAGCGCGCCGGTGGCCGCCCACACCAGCGAGCGGAAGGCGCCGTCGTGTCGCCCCGCGAGGCCGGCGTCGACGAGCGCGTTGCGCAGCAGCCACAGCGTCAGCACGTCGGCTGGCCGCTTCGCGCGCTGGGCCAGGCGTGCGTTGTAGAAGACGAGCGTCTGCCTGGGCAGCTCGTCCGACGCCGGGCCCGCGGCCAGCAGCGAAAACACCAGCCACGCCGCCGTCACAGCGCCGCCCCCACCCCCAGCGACAGCTCCCACCACCACGAGAGCCCGGCGCCGGGAAGGCCGCCGAAGACGGGGAGTGACACCAGCACCCTCGGCGTCACCGCGAGGCCGGGGCGAAGGTAGAGGTCGAGCTGGAAGCCCGCCAGCACGCTGTAGCGCGTGCGGGCGACCTGCATGCCCGGCAGCCGCTGGGGCTCGAGGTTGTCGGCCTCGCGGTCGGTGACTCGGGGTGCGAAGAGGGCTGCGAGCACCTCGGTGGCCGGAACCCCGGCCAGCGCGCCGAAGTAGTACAGGTACCGCAGGCCTGCCGTCGCGCTGAAGACGAGCTCGGCGGGTGGAATGAACGACACCCGCGGCGTCACCACGCCCTCGGCCAGCGCGTACGAGAGGTTGACGTCGACCTCGAGGCGGCTGGGCCGGGCGAACTGCCGGAAGGGCGTCAGCGACAGCTGGTACGTCGAGAAGCTCCCCCAGGTGTGAACGTAGGTGACGGCGCCCTCGAGCATGAAGTTGCCCAGCGCCTTGCGCACGTAGGCGCCCACGCGGGCGCTGGCGAAGCTGTTGAGCTCGATGACGCTGCTGCCCAGCACGCCGAAGCCGACGCGGGAGCGCCGCCAGTCGAAGCGCACCGCGCGCGAGGCCTCGCCGATGGGGCGCTCGGTCAGCGCCTCGAGCGGCGTGCGGTACCGCTCGAGTGTGGTGTCTTCGACGGGCGCCGCCGCCACGCCGCCGTCCGCCAGCGCGCCCGCCGCCACGCCCGCGTCGGCCCGGGCGTCGGCCAGCGCGCCGCCGGCACCGAGCAGCACCACGAGCGCGAGGGTGGCCTCATGGATCAATCGGGAACCCTCCCCCCGGTGGCGTCGGGAAGCGCGGCGCGTAGCACTGCTCGCCAAAGGCCAGGCGGAACGGCGCCGCGGGCTGGTACACGCCGGCTGAGTCGAACGTCGGGTGGTCGCACCAGCGGGTGCACTGCGTGAGGGCGTCATCGAGGCTGAAGGCGTCTTGCCGCCACTGCTGGTTGCCGAGGAACGACTGGTCGGTGCTCGCGATGCCGAAGGGCACCGTGAACGAGGCGACGGTGCCAGCGCCGGCCAGCCGCGTCTCGTAGTCGAGCTTCACGACGAAGGGTGACTCCCAGGCCAGCCCCAGGGCGTACAAGGCCGAGGGCGACTGCTGGTGCAGCGCCGGGAGCGTCTGCAGCTGCACGGGGGGGCTCACCCGCCCGCCGACGGGCTGGGCGACGACGCGCGCGACCGATTGGGCCCGGGCCATGTCGCCCGGCCGGCAGAATGAGAAGGCGTCGGTGGGCGCGGCGCTGATGAGCTCGTTGTTGAAGCGGGTGACGACGCCCACCTCGCCCACGAGGATGTTGTCGGACACCGCCGAGCGCTCGGGCCCGCGCACCGACAGGGCCGTGACCCGCCCTGCGTTGGCCTCGGTGTACCGGGCGACGAAGGTCTCGAACTGCGCCCTCGTCGGCAGCACCGGCAGCTGCGCGAAGCGGAAGGGCCCCAGCACCAGGTCGGGCTGGTCGGGCAGCAGGGGGCAGTCGCGCTCCGAGGCGGCTGGCGCGTCGTCGAGGTCGGTGGCGGTCAAGAGGCGCGAGGGGCACCACAGCACCAGCGGCTTGAGCGCCTCGGTGGTGAGCCGCCACGCGGCGCTGTCGAAGAGGAAGGCGCCGGCGACGCGGGGCGACGACTTGTCGCGCTCCGGCACCAGCACCTCGGTGAGCGCCTGCTCGAGCGCGCGGTTGAGGCGGCCAGAGGTGTCGTCGCGGTGCAGCGCCAGCACCAGCACCAGGTCGCGCCCGCCCGTGCGCGCCTGGTCGATGCGGGCCTTCATGGCGCCGACGAGGCCGGCGGCGAAGTCGGGGCGGGTGAAGTCGTCGATGCACAGCGTCGGCGCTCCGTCGAGCTGCAGCCGCTGCACCTGCATGGCGAGGTGCGCGTCGTTGATGACGCGGGCGCACGGCCGCAGCACCCAGCCCAGCGGCGCGAACTCTCGAATCGGGGTGCGCAGCACCGCGAACGCCCGCTTCGTCACCGGGTTCTTCCGGGCCACCGCGGCCACGGTGAGCTCGCCCAGCGCGTCGGTGACGGTGGCCGCGGCGCAGACGACGTCGCTGTCGGACGCAGCCAGGGGGAGCGTCTGCGGCTCGAAGAAGGCCCGGTCGCTGGTGCCGCGCCGCGCCCAGGGCAGGGACGAGAAGCCGGCGGGGCAGACGGGCGAGACGCCGTAGCCGTAGGGGTTGTCTTCAGGCAGCGGCCCGAACGTGCCGTGCGTGACGTCGCTGATGGTGAACTGGCGCCGCAGCCCCAGCTCGGTCGCCTGCTCGTTGCGAATCGTGGGGAACTGGTGTCGCGCGCGCCACTGCACGCGGGTGTTGGTCTCGTCGAAGACGCCGTAGACGGCGAGGCTGCGCACCAGGTGGGCGGGGCCCGGACCCAGCGCGTTGAAGGCGACGGGCGCGTTGAGGCTCAGCGGGCCGTCGCGGTGGTAGCGCAGGCGGAGCGAGAGCTGCCGCGGCTCCTTGTCGACGGCCAGGCTCCAGCTGCCGCACTTCGACCGCGGCCCGCAGTCCACCGGCACGTGCGTGTGCACGGGCGGCAGGGCGCTCAGCGGCGTCCAGTCGACGAAGACGTCGTCAGTCCGGTAGCGCACCTCGATGAGCGACTCGGGGCCCAGGCCCTGCTCTGCATCGACGCGGTAGAAGAGGAACAGCGTTCGCTCGTCCTCGAACCAGCTCGCGTCCGAGATGGTGAAGCCGGCGTTGATGTCGGCGATGGGCACCTTCTCGCAGGCCGAGGCGAGGGCCGCGAGCCCCAGCACCAGCGCCAGCGGGCGGCGTCGGCGCGTCACGTCAGGCCACCAGCTCCGCGAACGACAGGGCACCTCCGGCGAGGCGGCGCCGCACCGAGTCCACCAGCCCGGCCTGACCCCTGCGCGCCTGCTCGAGCAGCGCGGCCTTCGAGTCGAACGCCATGCTCGCCTTCAGCGCCGCCTGCACCGACGGCGAGAGCGGCCCCACCAGTTGCTCGCGGCGCGCGGCCGGCTGGAGCGACAGCCACGCGGCCAGGGCCCGCACGTCGACCTCGAGGAGCAGGTCGGCGCGCTGCTCGGCCGGCACCTTCAGCAGCATCTGCGGCGAGAGGATGCGCTCGTACCACCCGGGGAAGCCGTCGCCTGACGAGGCCTTCTCGAACAGGGCCCGGCGGTCGGCGTCCTCGAGGTGGCCGAGCAGCACCGACAGCGCGGAGGCGGCGTCGAACTCCTGGCCCTGGTCGACGACGTCGAGCGCCACCGGCGCGCGCCCGCTCTTCAACGGCCGGCCCTCGCGGGCGTTGCCGACGGCCTCGAAGAGCGCGGCGCGCTCGTGCTTGCTGCTGCGGTTCGACACCAGCAACTGGTGTGCGACGCCCACCTTGAGCGGGACGGGGAGCAGGCGCGCCACCTCGTGCTGCCGGTCCATCGGCGTGAGGGCGAAGAGGAGCGCCCCGTGCCGCGCCGGCAGCGCCTCGATGAGCTGCACCACGGCGGCGCTGCCGAACTCGTCCGACAGGCTGCGGTACACCTCGGTGTCGGGCTGGGCCAGGAGCGAGGCGGCGACCGCCTGCTGGTTGAGCGCCCGGAAGAACGCCCCGTCGCTGGGCAGCGCGGCGGGGTCCATCGTCTTGAGGAAGGCCGCGAGTTCGGCCTTTCTCGCCGTCAGCGTGGGGTCGGCCTGGAAGGCGAGCGAGAGCCGGTCGCCGAAGAGCACCGTCGCCTTCGCCAACAGCGGCAGCTCACCCTGGCGCAGCCACTCGCGCAGCAGGTGCCCTACCAGGGCGTCGTCCTTCTCGAGGGGCGCGTCGGCGATGCGCCGGGCCCAGGCCCCCTGCTGCTCGGCCACGTACGCCGCGTCGGCGTCAGCGGGCGGCGCGGGGGCCGGGGTCGAGGCCTCGGCCGGCGTCGGCGGCTGCGTCAGCTGCGCCAGCATCGCCTTCTCTTCGAGCGTCTCCTTGCCCAGGCGGCGCGCGGCCCAGATGAGGACGAGGGCGGCCAGCGTGGCGAGGACGACGGCGATCATCCAGCTGAAGTGGGGCAGCAGCGCCTGCCACAGCTCGCGCAGCGCCACCTCGGCGTCCCACTTCGGGGGGGCGGGGGGCGGCGCCGGGGGCTCGGGCTTCGGCTCCTCCTTCGGGGGCTGTGGCTCGGCCTTCGGCGGCGGCGACTCGGCGAGGGCGGGGTTGATGGGGTCGAGCACCTGCCGCGACACCGTGACCTTGAGGAAGCCCTTCGACAGGCGCTGCTCGAGGCGCCGCGAGAGGGCCTCGACGTCGCGCGCCGGCACGGCCTTCTCGTGGGTGAACTCGCAGCGCGCCTGCGTGAGGTACAGCTGGGCCGGCACGGCGCCCGGGCCCTCGCCGGCGCCCAGCCCCGGCAGCGAGGTGGTGGTCGGCGGCAGGTCGACGGCGAGGTGTTCGCGGTACACACAGCCCTTCGAGGCGCAGCGCTCCGGCGCGCAGTCCCGCGACAGCGCCTGGTCGAACTGCCGCTCGAGCTCGCGCACCTCGAGCAGCATCGCGGGGGGAACGGTGCGGGCCGGCGGCGTGGGGGCTGGCGCAGCGGGTGGCGGGGCGGCGGCCGGCGGCGCCGAGAGGCCCGGCAGCGTCGCCGGCGGCTGGCCCTGCCCGAGCGCGCTGGTGGCGAGGCCGCACAGGCACACGACGAGACGGAAAGAGGCGCGCATCAGTAGATCCTCACCACGACGCGCCGGAGCCTCGCGTTGCGCTGCTCCGGCGACAGGCCCTGCAGCTCGGCCTCGGGCAGCGGCTTGGTGTCAGCGTAGCCCTCGACGCGAATGCGGTTCCGCGGCACGCCGACGCCCTCGAGCCGCTCCCGCACCACGATGGCGCGCTCGGCCGCGAGGTCCCAGTTCGACGAGAACGCCCCGCCGGCGGCCACCGGGTTCGCGTCGGTGTGCCCCTCGACGGCGAAGCTGTACTTCGCCCCATACGGCTGGAGCGTCTCGAGCATGCTCACCACCACCGGCTCGAGCTCGGGGCGGATGACGGCCTTGCCCGAGTCGAAGACCAGCCCCGAGTTGAGCGACATCTCGAGCCCGTCGTTCGTCACCGTGGTGCTCACCAGCTCCTTCAGGCTCTGCGCGGCGATGCGCTGGTCGAGCTCCTTTCGGAGCGACTCGAGGCTCTGCGGCGCCTCGGCCCCCGACAGGCTCTTGGCGATCTGCTGCATGCGCCCCTTCGACAGGTTGGCGGCGGTCAGCAGCACCACGAAGAACAGCAGCAGGTTGGTGATGAGGTCGGCGTAGCTGAGCAGCCAGCTCTCCTCGCCCGCGCTCCTCGAGCGGCGCATGTCAGGCCCCTCTCCCCGACGAGGCGAACTCGTTGACGCTCTTCTCGCAGCGCTCGATGAGCCCCAGGCGCTCGTCGAGCAGCCCGTTCCAGAAGTGCCCGATGGGCCCGGCGACGCCGGCGCCGAAGGCCACGCCGTACAGCGTCGCCAGGAGCGCCAGCGACATCGCCGCGCCGATGTTGAGGTTCTCGGCGGACATGTTGCGGAACAGCTGGATCATGCCGGTGATGGTGCCGACCATGCCGAAGGCGGGCCCCAGCTTCGACAGCATCTCCCAGTTGTGAATCGCCGGCTGCCAGGCGCTGAGCTCGTCGTGGCGCAGCTCGGTGAACACCTTCGCGCTCGAGGCCTCCGAGGCCCGCTGCAGCAGCAGCTCGAGGGTGCGCTTCGTCGACGGGAAGGCGCTCTTCTCGGCGAGCGCCACCGCCTGTGCGCGCTGCCCGCCCTTCCACAGCGCGCAGAGCTGCTCGCGCTCCTGCTCCATCGCCTCGGTGGTGGCCTGGAACGAGCGCAGGCCGGGCACCAGCTCCTTCAACGCCAGCAGCGTGCGCAGGGCGTTGCGGGCGGTCGACGACAGCAGCACCGCCGACGCCGAGCCGACCACCACCATCACCAGCGCG
>JADCJJ010000132.1 GCA_020247085.1 Myxococcaceae bacterium
CGGCGCTCGCGCCCTGCACGGCGTCGACCTCGAGGTGAACGCCAACGAGGTGCTCGCCCTCATCGGGCCCTCGGGGTGCGGCAAGTCGACGCTGCTGCGCGCCCTCAACCGGATGAACGAGGTGCTGCCCCGGGTGACGCAGACTGGCACCATCACCCTCGACGGCGAGCGCATCGACGCGATGGACGTGGTGGCGCTGCGCCGGCGCGTGGGCATGGTGTTTCAGCGCTCGAACCCCTTCGCCAAGTCGGTGTTCGAGAACGTGGCCTTCGGCCTGCGCATCGCGGGCGTCACGAACACCACCGAACTGGCGGGCCGCGTCGAGCAGAGCCTCGCCCAGGCCGCGCTGTGGGACGAGGTGAAGGACCGCCTCGGCGACTCGGCGCTCACGCTCTCGGGAGGCCAGCAGCAGCGCCTGTGCATCGCGCGGGCCCTGGCGGTGCAGCCCGAAGTGGTGCTGATGGACGAGCCGGCGAGCGCCCTCGACCCCATCGCCACGGCGCGCATCGAGGAGCTCCTGCATGAGCTCAAGGCCCGCTACACCATCGTCATCGTCACCCACAACATGCAGCAGGCCGCCCGGGTCAGCGATCGCACCGCCTTCCTGTACCTGGGCGAGCTGGTCGAGGTGGGGCGCACCGAGACCATCTTCACCAACCCGTCGGTGCGCCGCACCGAGGATTACGTCACGGGCAAGTTCGGGTGAGCCGGCGGGCACGCGCGGGCGGGGGCGACGAAGCGCGGTAGAGTGTCACGCGATGCCCGCGCACACCGACCGAGCCTTCGAGAAGGACCTGCAGGCGCTGCGCGACAAGCTGCTCGCGATGGGCGCCCGCGTCGAGGCGATGATCGCCGACGGCGTCTCGAGCCTGACCGAGCGGGACACCGCGCGGGCCCGGAGCGTCATCGGGCAGGACGGCGAGGTGAACCGGCTCGAGGTCGAGGTCGACGACCTGTGCCGCCGCATCCTCGCGCTGCGGCAGCCGGCGGCGAGCGACCTGCGCTTCATCACGACCGCCCTGAAGATCGTCACCGACCTCGAGCGGGTGGGCGACCTGGCCGTCAACATCGCGGAGCGCGCCATCGACCTCAACGACACGTCGGTCACGCCCCTCTCGGGCGACCTGCCCCAGCTCGCCCGGCTGGCGCAGGCCCAGCTGAAGGACGCACTCGACGCCTTCGTCGCGGGCGACGCGGACAAGGCGCAGGCCCTGTTGGGCCGGGACGAGCTGCTCGACGCGCTGTTCCTCAAGCTGTTCAACGATCTCTTGCAGCGCATGATGGAGGACTCGAAGTGGGTCCGCCGGGCGACGAGCCTGGTCTTCGTCGCCAAGCACCTCGAGCGCATCGGCGACCACGCCACCAACGTGGCCGAGATGGTCATCTACATGGTGCGCGGCACCGACGTGCGGCACCCGCTGAGTCGCGAATTGCACCGCGCCCCGACGGGCTGACGCGCCGGGCACGGGCGCCGAGCGCTCGATGGCGGGCGCGCGACGTTGGGCTAAGGAGCGCGCATGGTCCTCGCGCGGGTGTTGCTGAACGGCTTCGTCGCTGGCGCCCTCGCCGGCATCCTCTCCATCACCGTGCTGGGCCCCCGCTTCATCGAGTGGGACAACACGGCCGGCCAGGGCGACGGCTTCTGCGTCTGCGGGCCGACGGCGCGGCGAGGCGCCGAGACGCTCGTCACCTACCAGGTGCGCGGGCTGGGCGCAGGCGCCTTCGTGGGCCTGGGCGCCGCCCTCGCGCTCGTCTGGCGGCGCCGCAGGAAGGCGCCGGCGGCGGGCTCGGCCGCTCCGCCGGCCTGAGTGGTTCCGGGCCCGGGCACCCCGGCGGCGCTGGCATCGAAGCTGCTTCAGCCCTCGCCATGGACACCGACGAGGAGACAAGGGTCGAGCGCCTGGCTGGCCGCCTCGAGGCGCAGGTCGAGGCGTTCCGAGCGCTTTCCATCGTCGACGGGCTCGACGCGACGCAGGCCCTGGGCGCGCGACTCACGGCGGCCCGGGCGCGACGTGACGAATTGGCAGCGCGCGTGAGGCGGGCACGCGCCGAAGTGACGGCGTGGCGCGAGCGAACGAGGGCCAGGCGCCAGGCCCTCGAGGGCGGCGGCGAGCGGTTCCAGCCGGTCTTCACGTCACTGCTCCGCCTCGGGCTCCGCCTGGCGCTCGCGGTGGGCTCGTTCTGCCTGGCCGCTCACGACGGCTCGCCCGCGGCCTTCGCCCTCGCGCTGGCGCCCGTGGGGGTGCTGTGGGTCTTCCTCTTCGCGGAGCGCGACGCGTGACGCCGCGAGCGCGCCTCGAGGCCGCGCAGGCTGCGCTCCTGCACGCGCGGGCGGCCAAGCCGCCTCACTCCACGGCCGCGCCCGAGGTCGACGCGCTGGCCGCGCAGGCGGAGCAGCTCGAGGGCGGCCTGCCCGAGCTGCGGAGAGAAGCCGAGGCGCATCGCGCGCTCCACGCCCGCTGGGACGACGTGCGATCGGGCCGCCCGCTCCACCCGGTGGCATGGCTCGCCGCGCCCGCGGTGCTGTGCGCGGCGCTGTCCGCCACCGGCGGCCTGCCTTGCGGAGGGGGGGCGCTGCTGCGGCTGGTGGCCCTCTTGGGCTCGGTCGACGCGGTCTTGTGGCTGCGGACCGTGCGCCGGAGCCGGCGGCTGCGCGAAGACGGCGGCGGCCGGCTCGACGAGCCCGTCGGCTGGGTCGGGGTGACCTCGGGGCCCGAGTGACAGGGCTCGCTGCTCGTGCTTGACGCACCCTTCTTCGTGAGCACCCGACGCGCCAGCCCTGTCGAGCACGGCCTGTTGGCGGCCTTCGCCGTCGCAGCGTGGGTGGTGCGGGCCTCGCCCTACTTCCGCAAGAGCGGCGTGCTGGGGTGGGCGGTGGACTACGACGAGGGCGTCTACCTCGCGGCCTCGAAGCTCCTCTGGGCTGGCGCCCTGCCCTGGCGCGACTTCGTCTTCGTACACCCGCCTGGCGCGCCGGTGCTGCTGTCGTTCGCGACGGTGTGGGACGTGTCGGCAGCTCGCGCGCTCGAGCTGGCGCGCTGGGGCGTGTGCCTCGTCGGGGCGGTCAACGTGCTGCTCGCCTCGCACCTGGCGCGACGCCACGCCGGCCTCGTCGGCGCCTGCGTCACCGCCGGGCTGCTGGCGGTATGGCCCGAGGTCGTCGCGTGCGACCGGGGCGTTCACCTCGAGCCCTTCCTCACCCTCGCCTGCCTCTGGGCGCTGTGGTCGCTCTCCTTCGAGCCGCCGAGGGGCGCGACGGCGGGCGTTGCCCTGGGCGTGGGCCTGCTCGTCAAGTCATGGGCGGTGCTGTGGCTGCTGGCCTGGCTCCTGGCGCGGGGGCGTCGCGCGCTGCCGGGCGTCGCGGTCGCGGGGGCGGTTGGGCTCGTCTGTATCGGCCCGCTGGCGCTGCTCGCGCCCGACGCGCTCTCCCAGCTCGTCTTCTTCCACCTGTGGCGGCCTCCCGATGGCGACCTGGGCTGGTCCACGCGGCTCGCCGAGATGTTCGTGAGCCGCTCCGTGCTGCCGGCGGTGCTGCTCGCGACGGGCCTGCCGGTCTTCTGGTGGCGCCGGGGCGACGCCTTCACCCGGCACCTGCTGTGGGCGTCGGCCCTGCTGGTGCTGGCCTTCCTCTCGGCCTCGGCGTTCTGGAATCAGTACGACGCGCACCTGGCGTTCCCGCTGGCGATGCTGGCGGGCCTGGCGGTGCAGGGGTGGCTCGAGCGCGCTCCGGCGCCGCTGCGCGCGGCCTCCGTCGCCCTGCTCGCGGGGCTGCTCGTCGGTGGGCCCGGGCTGTCGTGGGTGATCGATCGACGCCGCGACCGCGACGACGAGCAGGTGGCCCGCGTGGCGGCGTTGCGCGCCGAGCCGTCGGGTGACGTCTGCGCGTTCGAGGTCGCCGAGCTGCTGATGGCCGACCGCTGGCCGCCGCGACTCTCCGGGGTGCGGACGCTCGTCGACCCATACGGGCAGATGCTCCTCGAGGCGACGGCGCCGGGAGCGCGCTTCGATTCGGCCAGCGCAGCCTTCGCGAGCGAAGCGGCTCAGGCGACGGTGCGCCGCCAGCTCGCCGCGTGCCCACGCTGGCTCCTCGGGTGGCGCGGTCGCTGGCAGCTCAACGCCGCGACGAGAGCGGCGCTGCCGGCCGCTGCGCTCGTCGACCCGGCGCCTTGACGGCACAGCGCCGACGAGGCCGGGCGCCACGCCGCGGGCCCGTGGTGGCGGAGCGTCTGGCGCGAAGTGAGGCACCGTCAGCCTCGTCCCCGCCCGACACCCTGCCACCGAGGCGCGCCTCAGCGGGGCGCCGCCGGGCTCGCCGGCTTCTGGCGGCTGTAGAGCCCCGTCAGCGTCGCCTCACCCAGCAGGTTCGCGCGGGCGTTGAAGCCGACGAAGGCCGCGGTGGCGTTGGCGGGCAGCTCGAGCTTCTCGACGCTCAACGCCAGGAGCATGAACCGGTAGTGATGCACGCCGCTGCCAGGCGGTGGACATGGCCCACCCCAGCCCGGCACGCCGAAGTCCGTCGCGCTCTGCACGGCGCCCTTCGGCAGCGTGGTCGAGGGGTTGGCGCCGGCGCCGGCCGCCAGTGTGCGAGCGTCAGCGGGGATGTTGTAGACGACCCAGTGCCAGAACCCCGAGCCCGTCGGCGCGTCCGGGTCGTGCACCATGAGGGCGAAGCTCTTGGTCCCGGCCGGCGGGTTCGACCACTCGAGGGCGGGCGAGACGTTGCCGCCGGTGCAGCCGAAGCTGTTGAAGACGAACTTGTCGGCGATGACGGTGCCTTCCTTGATGTCCTTGCTGGTGAGCTTGAAGGGCTCGCCGGCAGCGGCGGTGAGCGAGACGGCGGTGAGGAGGACTGCGACGACGGTCTTCATCGATTGCCTTTCGGGGTCTGGGCCTGCGGGAGAACGAACCCCTTGCTGGAGTCCGTGGGGATCCGGAAGATCCTGAAGTTCGGGGCCGGCCCGTCGTACGAGAGCCGGCCAGAGAAGGCATGGTGGAGGCGGTTGGTGCTCACGTAGAGCCCGCCCCGGTCGTCCCAGCTGAGCGAGTCAGGCCAGACGAAGTCGGGGCCACCGGCGAGCGTCGTCAGCGTGTCGGTCGCCGGGTCGAGCACCTCGACGGCGTTGCGCGCGAGGTTGGTGACGTAGACACGCCCCCTGGCGTCGACGGTGAGCCCGTCGGAGCCCCCCCCGATGCGGCGCGGTCCGGCGACGGCGGCGGCGAGGCGTTGCGGCGACGCCGAGGGGTCGCGAAGAATGGCGGTGGGCGCCCGGTACAGCGCGTCACCGGTGGTGATGCTCCACCACAGCGTCTCGCCGTCGGGAGAGAGCGCGATGCCGTTGAGCCCCACGGCGAGGCGGCCCGAGGCGAAGACCGGCTCTCCGTCGACGACCAGCGTGCGCGCCGGGTCGTCGGTGACGGCCGGGTCGCGGTCGAGCACGCGGCGCGCGCTGTTGGCCTTGAAGTCATAGACGATGATGCCGCTCGCCGTCGGAGCCCCCGCCCGGTTGCCGCTGTCCGAGAGGTAGGCAAGCTCGCGCGCCTCGTCGATGGCGAGGTCGTTCAGGAACGAGGTGCGCCGGTCGGCCACCGAGTCGGGAATGGCGTAGCGGCGCAGCTCCGCGCCGGTGCGCAGGTCGATGACCACCAGCTTCTGCGCGCCGTCGGGGACGCCGTCGACGCCGGCCACCCAGCCCATGTCCAGCACCCACATGCGGTCCTGACTGTCGACCTCGAGCCCCAGGACGTTCTGGAAGGCGTCTGGGCGGCCGAGGGCGTTCTGCTCCCAGGTCGGGAACGGTCGCAGCACCGGCTGACCGTTCACCGTCACCACCCGGCTCAACGTCGAGGGCACGCGAGCGTCGAGCCACCTCGGCGTGGTGACGTAGACGTTGCCCTCGCGATCGACTTCGACGCCGGCGAGCGGCGCCCGCTTGAAGACGCCCGCGTCACGGTAGGCCTCCGCCTCGGAGGAGGTGCGGAAGTCGAAGGGCATCGACGTCCAAGCGAACACGAGCACCTCGGGCGCCGCGGCGCTCGAGGGCGAGGGCACGCGCGGGGCGCACGAGACAAACAGGGCGGCGAGGAGGAGCAGGAGGCGCATGAGAGAGACGTAGACTACGGCAATCACCGCGCGGCGCTTTCTCCCGCGCGACCGCGGTTTTCGCCGACGCGACATCGACCCGCGGAACGCGCCTCGCGGCCGGTCGCACGCCCTCCTCTCCATCACGGCAAGAACGCGTGGATGATTGAGCAGCGCACTGGCCGTCATCGAGCGGCGCTGGTGCATGCCCCCACAGCGGCGCCCACCTCAGCGAGCAGGTGGAGCGCCACGTGCGGTGTCAGAGGGACCACCGCACGCCGGCGACGGCGTCCCCGTCACCGAGGCACGAGCACGACGACCTCCTTCGCGTCGCCGTAGATGATGGGCGGCATCGACCGGTAGTTGTGGGTCACCCGCCCGCCGTCACGGACGATGCCCATGTCGTTGCCCGAGGACCCCTCGCCGTAGTCCCAGCCATGGCGCGTCTGGAAGAGGATTGCTCCGCTGGGAATCTGCCCATCCCTGGCCATTCGCTCGTAGGCGTCGGCGTCGAGGACGTGCGCCTGAGCGGTGCCGTAGGGGCTCTTGATGGTGCGCAGGCGCGAGCCTTCGAGCGGCGGCGACCGCCAGCGGCCGGCCTCGATCATCTGCACCATCGCGCCCCGGGGGTTGTTGTTGTCCCCGGTGGTACCGCCCTGAAAGCTGGGGATGCCGAGGCGGTCCATGTTGCCCAGCGTGGTCTCGACACAGAAGCCGGTGCGTCCGTCATTGAGTGGCGCGGTGGCCAGCTTGTCCATCCAGGGGTGGCGCACTGAGCCGGGCGACGCGCCCACCCGTTGACCGCTCCCGGCAGCTCCGGTGACGGCGCCCGCCGTCGTCCCGGCCCTTCGGAGCGCATCGAGCGTCGCCGAGTCCGCGACGTCAGAAGGACCGGCGAGCTTCAGCGCCGCCTTGGCCCTCCGCAGGGCCTCGACGCCCATCGGCCCCATCTCGCCGTTGATGGCCCCCGCGTAGAAGCCTGCGTCGCGGAGCACCTCCTTCAGGAGCCTCACGTTGGTTCCCGACGAGCCTGCGCTCACGTCGAAGCCGTCCCCCGGCGCGCTGACGGGCCCGGTGCCCGTCGATGGGGTGACCATCGCCTGGGGGGTGACGCTCTCTGCAAGGGCGCCGAGCGTCTCGGGTCCGGCGATGCCGTCGACCGTCAAGCCCCGCAGGCGCTGATACGCGCTGACCGCGGCCTCGGTGGCCGGGCCGAAGAGCCCATCTTCATCGAGGCGCGGCGAGGCACCCGCCTGGTTCAGCGCGTCCTGCAGCGCGCGCACGTCGTCGCCCGAAGAGCCGGAGCGGAGCACCAGACTCGAGGCGCGCGTCGACTCCACCGGCGTGGCGCCACTCGGCGGGGGCGGGGGCCTCACCGGCGGCGCGCCCGACGACGCCGTGGTGCTGCGCAGCGACAGGCCCCTGGCGACCGCCTCGACACGCCGGCGCTGATCCGCGCTGACCCGACCGAAGTCGTTGCCAAGCCCCGGCGCGTTCAACGCGCCGCTGTCTTCGCGGTACGAGTTCGCGCGCCACTGCGTCACCGCGTCGAGCGGGCTCTTGCCCCCCTCGATGGCGGTCTTGAGTTCGGCGAGGCGGCGCTGGTTGAGGAGGCCGTAACTGCCTCCGAAGACCGCCGGCGCCTGGTTCCAGGCATCGAGCGCGTTGGCGGCGATGAGGTTTCTCGTCTGCCCGGGGGCGATGCCGGCCTTGTTCAACGCGATCTCGATGCCAGGCCACTGCAGGGCGAGACGGTCGGCCTGAACGCGGTCGGCCTGCTCCGGCGTGAGCGAGGCCCCGCGAGGGTCCTGGTACACCTGGTACGAGCCGAAGCCCTTGTTCAGCCTCCCGTTGCCGGGGTCGCCATGCTGGTACCACGCCTCGGTGGGCTTCCCGTCTGCACCGATGGTGCCTTCGGCCAGCCCGATGGCGAGATAGATGGGCGTCTTCGAGACGTCACCCGAGCGGAGCTGGTCTCCGAAGTCGCGACCGATCGGCGCCGGGGGCGGCGGGGTGAACGCTGACGTCGTGGGCGGTGGCTTCGGCTCGAAGATGTCTGCTCCGGCTGGCGACGCGGCAGGCACGGCGTTCGCCGTTCGAGGTGCTGCGCTGCCCAGGGCAGCGCTCGCGACCTGACTGCCGGGGGACACCAGGGTGGTGAGGGCTCGAAATGCACTGAGGACGGGGTTCATCACGATGCCTTCCTTCGACTGGACCTGCGGGGGAGACGGCGCGCTGCAGTGGCTCGCGGCTGGAGCACTGGCTGAGCGGGCAGCCGGCGCGGCGGCGAGCGACGCGATCGTCGCGTCGAAGCCTCGGGCTCAAGACTCGCGATGGCGCCTTGCTCACGGTCCCCAGAGTACCCAGCCCCCCGACGGCTGCTTTCTCTGGGGCGACGACGATTTTTACCGGCGCGACCGGCGCCGCAGGTGGCTGGGCGGAACCCCGTACTCGAAGCGAAACGCCGTCGCGAAGTGCGACTGCGAGGCGAACCCGCAGGCCAGCGCCACGTCGCTGATGGGGCGCCCCTCGTCCTTCAGCAGCTCCCGCGACCGCTCCAGCCGCACCCCCGTCAACACCTCGCGCGGGCTCACCCCCAGCCCCTCGCCCAGCCGTCGCTGCAGCTTCCGCCTCGACCACCCCAGCTGGCTCGCCACCTCGTCCCACGGGAACGGCGTGTCACTCAGCCGCCGCTCGAGCAGTTCGTGCAGCGCCGCTCCGTCGTCTCCCAGCCGCAGCCGCAGCCGCAGCCTCCACGTCTCCGCCTCGTCCAGCTCCGCCCGGTACGCGCGCCACAGCCAGCCCGACAGGTACCTCCCCAGCGCCAGGTCCACCTCGTCCGCGCGCCTCCCGGAGAACCGCAGCTCTGCCCACGCCAGCGCCAACCCCTGCGCGACGGTGCCGGCCCCGCCGATGATGCACCGCGCCCCGATGGCCGGCGGGCTCGAGAGCCCACTCCACGCCTCGTGCATCACCCCAGACGGCACGAAGAGGCTCGCCACCTCCGTGTCGTCCGACACGTGCCTCACCGCGTGCCTCGTCCACGGGAACACGCACATCCAATGGTTCGCGTCGATGGTGTGCTCGCGCCCCTCCACCTCGATGACGAGCCGCCCGCTCCGCATCGGTACCAGCCAGTTGAACTCCGCGTGGACGTGCGGCGCGAACACCTCGCGCGGCCACGCGTCCACGACGAGCAGCTCGTCGTCGTCCGTCTCCACCTCGGTCACCCCCGCCGGCACCTCCCTCGCCCACGGAGCGTCCCCACCTCGCGTCGTCATGCCTCTCCGTCTCCGGGAAGTCGCCAGGATGCCGCGCGGGCCTCAGGGTGCGACGAGCAGCGCCCGGCCGAAGACCTCACGGAACAGACCCACCTCATGCGCGACGTCCCACAGCTCGAGATCGACGGCCTGGCGCGCCTTCACCTTGAGGAACACCGCGTTCCCCCGCGAGGCGAGCTGCAGCCGCTGCACTGGCTGGTGGTGGCTGCGGTCGAGCGCGTCGGCCACCCTCAGCAGCGTGGCGCACTTGCGCACCATGCGCGCCTCGGCGGGGGTGAACGCCTGCATCAGCTCGTGGGCGAGCTCTGGCTTCGAGCGACGGTGGAAGCGGGCGATGGTGGCCACGAGCTGCCGCTCCCGGTCGGACAGCCCGGGCAGGTCCACGTTCATGATGAGGTAGTAGGCGTGCTTGTGGTGGCGCTGGTAGTTCACCGCGTGCCCGACGTCGTGCAGCAGCGCCGCCGCCTCGAGGTACGGCCGCGCCGATGCCGGCAGCTTGTGTACGGCCGCCAGCCCGTCGAAGAGCGCCAGCGACAGCTTCGCCACCTGGCGCGCGTGCGCCTCACCGAAGCCGAACCTCCGGCCGACGGCCACCGCCGCGTCCGCCAGCGAGTGGTCGCCGACCTCCTGCTTCTTCCGGCGCACCAGGTCGACGAGCACGCCCTCGCGCAGGCCGCGGTCGACGGCGGTGATGGTCTGCACCTTGAGGTGCTTCATCACCGACTCGAGAATGACGGCCCCCGCGGTGATGATGTCGGCGCGGCGCGGGTCGAAGCGCTTACGGCGCTTCTCGAGGTCCATGTCCGCCAGCGCCTCGACGGTGCGCGACACCTCGAGCAGCGTCGCGTGCCCCACGCCCTCGCTGCGCGCGTAGGCGACGATGGCGCCGATGGTCCCCGACGAGCCGAGGGTCGAGCTGGGCAGCCCCGGAATGCCGTAGGGAATCGACTCCTCCATCAGCTCGCGGGCGAACGAGCGCATCAACATGAGCTTGCGCCGCGGCACCGTGCCGCGAACGTCGAACAGCTCGGTCATGCGCACGGCGCCGATGTCGACGCTCCACAGGTCCCGTGGCTGCTCCCCCTCGGCGAAGATGACCTCGGTGCTTCCGCCGCCCAGGTCGATACACACCGACTTCTGGCGCGCGGGCTTGCCAGTGAGCACGCCCAGGCAGATGAGGCGGGCCTCCTCGCGGCCCGAGATGACCTCGAGGATGAGGCCGGCGTCGCGCTTCACCCGGCGGACGATCTCGTCGCGGTTCCTCGCCTCGCGCAGCGCGCTGGTGGCTACCGCGCGAACCCGCGCGCCGTGGCGTTTGCACACGGACGCGTAGCGCCGCAGCGTCGCCACCAGCCGGCCCGCGACGGCCTTCGAGATGACGCCGGTGGTGAAGAGGCCCTCGCCCGGCCGCACCGGGTCCCGCTCGGTGTGGAGCGTCTCGAGGGCGCCGTCGGGCAGCGCGCGCGCGAGCTCGAGGCGAACGGCGTTGGTACCGACGTCGATGGCGGCGAGGACCTCTCCGCGCGGGTCGAGGGCGTTCCTGGAAGGCATACGGCGGCCCGCACCCTACCCCGCCCGCGCCGCAGCGCCACCGCCTCGCGTCGTGTCACGTTCCAGTGGCGTGGTTACATGCCGCGCGCTTCCGTGCGAGAAGCACGACGAGGAGCGCGACCATGGTGGACCCCTCGGACCGACACCTGTTCATCAACCGCGAGCTGTCCTGGCTGGCCTTCAACGACCGGGTGCTGGCAGAGGCGCGGAACGCCACGCTGCCCCTGCACGAGCGCATCAAGTTCCTGTCCATCGTCTCGGGCAACCTCGACGAGTTCTTCATGGTGCGGGTCGCTGGCCTCAAGCAACAGCTGACGGGCGGCGTCGCCGAGCTTCCGGCCGACGGCATGCTCCCGCACGAGCAGCTCGCCGCCATCTCGGAGCGCGCTCACCTCATGGTGACCGAGCAGTACCGGGTGTGGACGCGAGAGATCGTACCGCTGCTGAGCGCCAACGGCTTCCAGCTGCTGACCCGCGACAACCTCTCACCGGAGCAGAAGGCCGCGGCGCGGCAGGCCTTCCAGTCGCAGGTCTTTCCCGCGCTGACGCCGCTGGCGGTCGACCCAGGCCACCCCTTCCCACACCTGCGGAACAAGTCGCTCAACCTCGCGATGGTGGTCCGGCGGAGCGACCGTCGCCGCAAAAAGGACACGGCCGACTCCTCCTTCGCGGTGGTGCAGGTACCGTCGGTGCTGCCCCGCCTGGTGGCGATGCCGTCGACGAGCGGCGCGCACGCCTTCCTGCTGCTCGAGGAGCTCATCTCGCTGCACGCGGCCGACCTCTTTCCCGGATTCGCCGTCGAGCAGACCTGCGCCTTCCGGCTGACGCGGAACTGGGACATCGACGTCGACGAGGAGGAGTCAATCGACCTGTTGGCGTCGATTCAGCAGGAGCTCCGCCGGCGCGACCGCGGCGCCGCCGTGCGGCTCGAGCTCGACGACACCGCCTCGGCGGCCCTCGAGGCGCAGCTCACCGCAGCGCACAAGCTGACGCCCGCCGACGTCTACCGCGTGAACGGGCCCCTGCAGCTGTCCGACCTGACCGCGCTCGGCGACGCTGACCCGAGGCCCGAGAACCGCGTCGAGCCCTTCGTGCCCGCCCAGCCGGCCTTCATGAAGGAAGACAGCATCTTCACCGCCATCACCCAGCGCGACCTGCTGGTGCACCACCCGTACGAGTCCTTCGACCCGGTGGTGCGCTTCCTCGAGGAGGCGGCCGACGACCCGAACGTGCTGGCCATCAAGCAGACGCTCTACCGCACCACTGGCGACAGCCCCGTCGGCCGCTCGCTGGTGCGCGCGTCGGAGAACGGCAAGCAGGTCGCCGTGCTGGTCGAGCTCAAGGCCCGCCTCGACGAGGCCAACAACATCGCCTGGGCGCGCCGCATGGAGGACAACGGCGTGCACGTCGTCTACGGCCTCATCGGGCTGAAGACGCATTGCAAGGTGACGCTGGTGGTGCGCCGCGAGGGCCAGGGCATTCGTCGCTACGTGCACCTGGGCACCGGCAACTACAACCCGGCCACCGCCCGCAGTTACACCGACGTCTCGCTCTTCACCGCGCGCGCCGAGATCGCCGACGACGTCACCGCGCTCTTCAACCTGCTCACCGGCTACTCGACGCAGCCCAACTGGAAGCGCCTGGCGGTGGCTCCAAACACGCTTCAGACGCGGGTGCTCGAGCTCATCGAGCGCGAGGCGGCGAAGGCGCGCAAGGGAGAGCCCGCGCGCATTCAGGCGAAGATGAACGCGCTCGTCGACCCTGTCACCATCCGCGCCCTCTACGCAGCCAGCCAGGCCGGGGTCGAGATCGACCTGCTCATTCGAGGCATCTGCTGCCTGCGGCCGGGGGTGCCAGGCCTGAGCGAGCGCATTCGCGTCATCTCCATCGTCGACCGATTTCTCGAGCACGCCCGCGTCTTCGCCTTCGGCACCGGCGCGGCGACCGACGTCTTCATCTCGTCCGCCGACTGGATGCCTCGCAACTTCCACCGGCGCGTCGAGGTGATGGCCCCCGTCGAGGACCCGGCCCTGCGCGTGCGCCTGCTCGACGAGGTCATCGGCACCGGCCTGAAGGACAACGTGAAGGCCAAGCAGCTCCAGCCTGACGGGAGCTACGGCCCCCGCCCGCTCGCGCTCGACGGGCAGACGGTGCGCAGTCAGATGCAACTCCTCGAGCTCGTGCGCCGGCAGCTCACCCCCGCGACGGCAGAGCCCATGCTGCGCCATGTCGCGTCACCGCTCGACAAGCCCGAGCCCCGGGCCACTCCGGGCACCATCACCGCCTGACGGCAGCGGACCTCGGCGGAACGGCCGGGGACGCCCCTCGACGGCACATGACGGCGCCCCATGGCGGTGCTAGGCGCTTTCGGCGTAGGCTCGCAAGAAGAGGTCGGCCATGGGCTTGAAGGGCACCGAAATTCTCCTGCTGGTTCTCGTGGTGGTCCTCCTCTTCGGAGCCTCACGCCTGCCGCAGCTGGGCTCCTCCATCGGGTCGTTCGTCAAGAACCTGAAGAAGGGGCTCTCGGGCGAGGCCGAGGCCGAAGACAAGAAGCTCGCCGAGTCGACCGGTCAGCAGGTGCAGGCCAGCGACAAGGCCGCGCAGAAGCAGAGCTGACCCCGCTGAGTCCCGGTCTGCGGCGCTGTGTCCCAGGCGCCCACGGCGCTGTGTCCCTGGAGCGAACGACCCTCTCCGTCACTCCCAGGCGTCTGCGTACAGCGCGGCGAGCTCGGCCTGGTAGCTGGCGGTGACCACCTTCCGCTTCACCTTCAGCGTCGGGGTGAGCTCGCCCGTCTCTTGCGAGAAGTCGCGGGGCACGTTGAAGAAGCGCTTCAGCGTCGAGTACGGCGGCAGGTCGGCGTTCACCGCGTCGATGGCCGCCTTCACGGCGCCGACCACCTCGGGCCGCTTCAGCACCTCGGTCGTCGTGCCGACCGTGACGCCCACGTCGGCGAGCAGCTTGCGCGCGTGCTCCTCGTTCACGGCGATGAGCACCACCAGGTACGGCCGGCGGTCGCCGTGCACCATCGAGTTCGAGACGATGGGGAACGTCTTGAGCGCGTTCTCGAGGTTCTGCGGCGCGCAGTACTTGCCCCCCGACGTCTTGATCAGGTCCTTCTTCCGGTCGGTGATGCGCACGAAGCCGTCGGCGTCGACCGTGCCGATGTCGCCGGTCTGGAAGAAGCCATCGGAGCGCAGCACCTCGGCGGTGGCGGCCTCGTTGCGGAAGTAACCCTTCATGACGTTCGGGCCGCGCACGAGGATCTCACCGTCTTTGGCGATGGCGAGCTCGACGCCGGGGAACGCGCGCCCGACGGTGCCGATGCGGATGTCGCCCGGCACGTTGATGGTGCTGCCCGCAGTCGTCTCGGTGAGCCCGTAGCCCTCACACACCGAGAAGCCGCAGAGCTCGAAGAAGTACCCCACCTTCCTCGGCAGCGGCGCCCCGCCCGACACGAAGAGCCGGAGCCGCCCGCCGAGCTTCTGCTCGAGCGCCGAGCGCACCTTGTCGAAGACCAGCGCCCTCGCCAGGGAGAAGCCGAGCGACCCGGTGGGGCGGCCAGCCTCACGGGCCGCGGCGTACTCGTCGAAGAGGCCGAAGGCCCACCGGCCGAGCGCCCCCTTGAGGCCCGGCGCCGAGAGCGCGTTGCTCTGCACGCTCGCGTACACCTTCTCGAAGACACGAGGCACCGCCGGAAAGATGGTGGGGCTCGTCTCGGCGAGGTTGGCGACCACCTTCTCGACTGACTCCGCGATGATGAGCGTGAAGCCCAGCGCGACCCACGAGGCCTTCACCACCTGCGCGAACGAGTGCGCCAGCGGGAGGAAGAGCATCAACGCGTCCTCGGGCTTCATCACGCCCAGGGCGCGAATGGCGTTCGCCTCGAAGCCCCAGTTGCCGTGCGTCAACATCACGCCCTTGGGGTCTCCCGTCGTGCCGGAGGTATAGATGAGGTGACAGAGGTCGTCGGGCGCGATGCCCGCGACGCGGGCGTCGAAGTCGTCCCGTCCCTCGGCGCCCTTCGCGACGAGCGACTCGAGCGTCAGCTCTGCTGGCGCCGTCGCCGTGCCCGAGAACAGCACCACCGCGCGGCAGTCGGGCGCCTCGCGGAGCTTCGCGCGAGCCCGCGTGAGCCGCCCGGCCTGCCTGGCGTCGGCCACGTCGTCGTCGACGAAGAGCACCACCGCGCCCGAGTCCTGCAAGATGAAGCGCACCTCGTCGGGCGTGTTCGACGCGTAGATGGGCACGCACACCGCCCGCGCCGCGGCGATGGCGAGGTCGGTCACCAGCCAGGTGAGGCTCGTGGCCGCGAACACCGCCACGCGGTCGCCCGGCTTTACCCCGAGGGCCGTCAGGCCGTTCGACACCGCCCGCACCCGCGAGACGAGCTCGGGCCACGAGACGTCGCTCCACCCGCTCGCGGTCTTGTGGCGAGCCGCCGGCCCGGAGCGGTCCTTCGCCCGGGCGAGGAGCATCTCGACGAGGTTGCGCTCACCAGGGGCGGCGGCAGGGACGACGGCGGCGGACATTTCGGTGGACTCCAGCGTGGCAAGGGCCTCGACGGCCAGGGCGGCGCTCGGCCGGCGGCGTCACTTCAGGGCGTTGTCGATCGCCTCGGCGAGGGGCTTCGCCCACCTCTTCATGCGCCGCGCCTCGGGTGGATCGTACGCGTCGGCGCCCGACGTCACCTTGTCGATGTACGTCCTGGCGTCCTTCGCGTTGCCGTCCTTGAGCTCGGTCTCGGCCAGGTAGAGCCAGGCGCGCAGGTGCTCGGGGTGCTTCTCGGCCACGCTCTTGAGCTCGGCGCGCGACCTGTCCAGGTTGCGCTTGGGCCAGGGCAGCTCCCACCAGTAGCGACCCTTCGCGTTCACCGGCCCCATGCGGTCGAACGCCACGTCGGCCTTGCGCGCCTTGTCGAGCTCGTCGTTGAGCTTACCCTCGAGCCCCTCGCCGAGCGCCTTGAGGATGCCGACGGCCTGGCTGTAGGCGCCGATGTTGAGGGCGACGTAGTAGTGCCCCTGCATGGCGTCGGGCTTCGCCTTCACCGCCCGCTCGGCGAAGAGCCAGCCCTCTTTGGCGATCTGCTTCTTGTACTTCTCTTCGGTGGCGCCGTCGGCGAGCCACCAGCGGTACCGGGCCGCCCGCCAGAGCACCTCGAAGTCTTCGGGGAAGGCCTTGAGCCCCTCTGAGATGGCCTCGTCGATGGCCTTCATCGAGGCCGGCTCGTCTCGGGTCTTCCAGAGCTCGTCGAGCTTCGAGACGACGTCGGCCGGCGTGGCAGGCTGCGCCAGCGCGGGCAGAGACAACAGGGCGGTCAACACGAGCGATCGCATGGCTGCCCGGCACTCTGGCCGATGTCGGGCAAAAGAAAAACCGCGACGCACCGGCTGGCGGGGCGTCGCGGCGACGGAGCACCCGCCGGCCTCAGGCGGCAGCGTTCACTTCGTTGCTCTCGTTCTCGGCGGCGTACGTCTCGAGGTAGCGCGCCAGGAAGTGCTTCGTCTTCAGCTCCACCTGCCGCACCCGCTCACGCGACACACCCCAACGCTGCCCCAGCTCTTCAAGGGTGCGCGGCTTGTCCTGCGTGAGGCGCTCCTGGAGAATGTCCCAGCCGAGGTCGCCCAGGCGCCGCTTCACGCGCTGCAGCGCGGCCGCCACCTCTTCGTCCTGCTCGAGGCGCAGGAAGCTGACGTCTGGCGTCGGGCCAGCGTCCTCGAGCCGCTCCATGTACGTCGAGTCGGACTCGTCGTCGAGCGGCGTGTCGAGCGAGAAGTCGCTCATCGACATGCGCTCGTGCTCGCCGCCGCGAACGTGGCTGCGGTTGTCCTTCAGGTACCGCGTCACGTAGGCGCGGATCCACCACACCGCGTAGGTCGCGAAGCGCACGTTCTTCTTCGGGTCGAAGTGCTCGATGGCCTTCATCAGGCCGACGTTGCCCTCCTGGATGAGGTCGTCGAGCCGCGCGCCGCGGCTGGCGAACTTCTTTGCGACCGCCACCACGAAGGGCAGGTTCGAAACCGCCAGGAGACGCCGGGCCTCTTCGTCGCCGTTCTTCGCGCGCCGCGACAGCTCGTATTCATCTTCACGGGTCAGCTGCTTGTGGCCGCCCATGCTGCGCATGTAGTGAGACAGTCCATCGGTCGAGCGGGAGATCACTTTTTCTTCCTCCGCCTTGAACAAGGTTTGTTCAAGGTCGAGAGGAAGATGCTCACTCCAGAAATCGGTTTCGAAAAAGCTCACGGGCAGATCCTCCGAACGTGCTGCCCCGCTTTGAGCAAGCCCGGGGCCGCAGCTACCCGCCAACGGAATGAAGTAATTTCAATAGATTAAACACCTACCCCCAGAGCTTCCCCGGGTTCAACGCGACAGATGGGTCAAAGAAGACCTTGAGCCTTCGTTGAAGATCCATGACGCCCGGTGACTGCTCCAGCGAGAGGTACTTTTTCTTGGCCAGGCCCACGCCGTGCTCCCCGGTGATGGTGCCCTGGAGTTCGACCGTGATGGCCATCAACTCGGCCAGCAGGGCCTCGACGCGGGGCCAATCGCGCGGGTCGTGGTAGAGCACGTTGGTGTGCAGGTTGCCGTCGCCGGCGTGGCCATAGGTGGCGACGAGCAAGCCAGCTCGGGCACCGGCGGCCTTGAAGCGTGCGATGGCCTGGGGAACCTTCGAGCGGGGCACCACGACGTCCTCCGAGACCTTCCGCCCCGCCAGCGCCCGCAGCGCGGGTGAGACCTCGCGCCTGACGCTCCACAGGCGGTCGCGCTGGGCCTCGTCCTGGGCGACGACGGCCTCGAGGCTGCCCGCTGCGGCGCACCGCTCGACGAGCGCCAACAGCTCGGCCAGCGCCGCGTCGTCGTGCGCGCCGTCGGCCTCGGCGATGACGACGGCCCCCGCGCCCGCAGGCACTGGCAGGCCTCGCCCCGCGATGGCCTCGAGCGCCACGTCGTCGAGCAGCTCGAGCGTCCGGGGCCAGAGGCCGAAGGTGAGCACCGCGGTGATGGCCTCGGCGGCCTGCGCCACGTCGCGGAAGGGCACCAACGCGGTGCGCACCGCGCGCGGCCGGGGGATGAGCTTCAACGTCACCTCCGTCGCCACGCCGAGCGTCCCCTCGCTGCCGACGAAGAGCGAGACCAGATCGTACCCGGCGACCCCCTTGCTGGTCCGCCGCCCGACGCGCAACACCTCGCCCGTCGGCAGCACCCATTCGAGACCCAGCACGTAGTCGCGCGTCACGCCGTACTTGAGCGCCCGCGGCCCGCCTGCGTTCTCGGCCACGTTCCCGCCGATGGTGCAGTAGCCCGCCGAGTTCGGGTCTGGCGGGTAGAAGAGCCCGTGCGCGGCGGCGAGCGCGTCGACCTGCGCGGTGACGACCCCGGGCTGCACCACCACCAGCAGGTCGGCGGCGTTCACCTCGAGCACCCGGTTCATCCGCTCGAGCGACAGCGACACGCCACCGTGCACCGGCAGGCTGCCCCCGCTCTTCCCGCTGCGCGCCCCCACCGGCGTCACCGGCACCCGAAGCGCAGCCGAAAGCGCGAGCGCCTTCGAGACCTGCGCGGTGCTGACGGCGCGAATGAGCGCCTGCGGCGGGAACACCCCCATGTCGGACTCGTCCCTTCCGTACGGCTCGAGGGCCGCGGGGTCGGTGGTGACGTCGGCGTCGTCAGGGAAGGCCGCGCGGAAGGCGCGCAGCAGCGCGTCGAGGTGACCGGGGTCGGCGGCCGTCACGCCCGCTTCCCGAGGCGGGCCCACAGCTCGGCCCGCAGCCCCGGCTCCCGGAGCACGCCCTCGTAGGCCTCGGCGTGCGTCACCGCCTCGCACTGCTCTCCGCCACGCAGCCGCAGGCACGTCTGCTCGGCCTCGAGGACGCACGCCGCGCCCTGGCTGCCGAGCTCGCCCATCAGCGCCGAGGCCACCTGCCGCGCGAGTTCCTCTTGCAGCACCAGGCGGTGCGCGAAGCAGTCGACGAGCGCCGCGAGGCGCCCGAAGCCGATGACCGAGGCCCCCGGCACATAGGCGAGGTGGGCGCGGCCCGAGTACGGCAGAAGGTGGTGCGGGCACATCGAGCGAAACCACAGCCCCGTAACGACGACGACCTCGCGGTCTGACGGCGTCGAGACGGGGAAGCGCTCGCCCAGCACCGCCGCCGGCGTCTGCGCATAGCCGTCGAGGAACTCGTCGGCCCAGGCCTCGGTGACGCGCGCCGGCGTCTGCACGAGGTTCGGGTCGCGCACGTCGAGCCCGGCGGCCACCAGGAAGTCGCGCACGGCGCGCTGCATCGCCTGCCGGTCGGGGCGGCCGGTGACCGTTCCCCCCCGGGCCGTCGTCACGCCCGTTGGCCTTCGGCGGGCGGCGCTCACGCGGTGTAGGTGACGCAGTACTCCGGGGTCTCCCACAGCCTCAGCTCCTTCAGCCCCGGCACCAACGGCTCGAGCTGCGCCCACATCCACACCACCAGGTTCTCGGCCGTCGGGTTCTCGACGATGTCGTTCAGGTAGTAGTGGTCGACCTTCGTCATCACCCGGTCCCAGACGGTCTTCTTCACCTCGTCGAAGTCGCGAATCATGCCGTCCTTTGGCGAGGGCCGGCCCGTGAGCACGACCTGCAGGACGTAGTTGTGGCCATGAAGCCGCTTGCACGGCCCGTCGTAGAACGGGAGCTGGTGCGCGGCGCTGAAGTGGAACTCGACGGACAGCGACATCTCCATGGGGCGCCTCTACACAGAAAGGCCATCACGAGTCGACCGCCAGCGGGGCGCGGCCCCTCGCCGCCCCCCAGCCCGCCTCCGGCGCGTCAGAAGAACCGAACCGGCTCGGTGCGGGTCAGCTTCTCGACCGGCACGTCGACCTCGACCTCGTCGGTCGGGATGAAGGCGGGCCGGTCGATGCACAGGAAGCTCTGCTCGACGTCGGTCACGTTCTCGTAGCGGTGGGGAAAGCCGCGCGGCCAGGTGTGCGCCACGCCGGGCACCGCCGGCTGCCCCTGGAGCAGCAGCCCGTCTCCCAGGACCAGCTCGGACTCGTCGAGGTGGTGGTGCACGTGCGTGGGCAGCACCGTCTTCGGGTAGATGCGCTCACGGTACACGCCGCACTCCCTCGTCTCGAAGATGATGTCGACGTAGCCGAAGTGCTTGGTCTCGGTCGTCAACTGGAAGTCGGCGCGGGTGCGGTGGATCTCGAGCGTCGGCACCGCGGCGCCCGACAGCGCCACCAGCTTCGACAGGCACACGTCCACCTTCTCGACCTGGGGCCTGATCGCGTCCTGGCTCGGCGGCGCGAGCAGCCAGGCCGCGACGGCCTCGGCGGCGCTCTCGAGCAACCGGAAGCGGCCCGCGACGAGGATGAAGCGCAGCTCGCCGAGCAGCCGCGAGTAGTCGACGGTGCTCGTCAGCTTCCCGTGCTTCGCCGCGGCGCGGGTGTCGAAGTGCAGCGTCACGTCGAGCTCGACCGGCTGCGGGGTGTTCCGCTCGAAGTCGAACAGGCCGACGATGCAGTCGAAGCGCATGCCGCGCAGGGAGAGGCGATCGAGGGGAGTGCTCATGCGACGCTCAGACCTCCGTCGACGCGGAGCGTCTGACCGGTGATGTACGGCGAGTTGGCGAGGAAGACGACGGCGCGCGCGACGTCGTCGGGAGAGCCCTCGCGGCGCAGCGGCACGCGGGCCAGCATGTCGGCCTTCTGGGCGTCGGTCGTCTCGGCGGCCACGGCCACGGGCCCGGGCGCTACCGCGTTCACCCGCACCGCCGGCCCGAGCTCGAGCGCCAACGAGCGCGTCAACTGGTCGAGCGCCGCCTTCGAGGCGAGGTAGTGCGAGAAGAAGTGCGTCGCCGTGTACGCGTGCGAGATGGCCATGTCGGTGACGTTGACGACGGCGGCGCGGCTCGAGGCGCGCAGCGCCGGCAACAGCCCCTGCACCAGGAAGAAGGGCGCGGCGACGTTCACCCGCCACATCGCCTCGAGCTGCGCCGGCGTCACGTCGGCGAAGTCGACGTGCGCGTAGGCCGCCGCGCTGTTGACGAGCACGTCGACGGTGCCGTGCACGCGCACCAGGCGCGCCGCAAGCGCCTGCACCGCGGCGGTGTCCGCCAGGTCCGCCGGCTCGACGAAGGCGCGCCGACCCAGGGCCTCGGCCTCGGCCCGCACCCGGTGGGCCGCGTCGACCGACCGGTTCGCGTGCAGCACCACGTCGAACCCGTCGCGCGCCAGCGCCAGGGCAATGGCCCGGCCGACCCGAATCCCCGCTCCCGTGACGACGGCCAGTGGCATGCGGCGCAGCTGTAACCCGGCCGCCGCTCGTCCGCACGGGCGCGGCTCGAATCGACGCGTCCTCCCCGCGACCCGACGTCGAAACCGGACTAGGGTGGCCCCCCATGGCGATGCGCCCTCACGCGTTGACGCTCGCACTGCTGGTGTGTGGCGGCCCTGCCCTGGCCCAGGGCTTCCCCGGCGACTTCCAGCTCTGGAAGCTCGGCAACCCGGTGCCCACCTCGCCCCAGGCCGACCCGCGCGCCAACGGGAACTTCCGCGTCTTCGCCCGGCAGCTCGGCGCCGTCATCACCGCCGCGAACGGCGCCCCGCCCGACACGCTGGGCCACTCGGGCTTCGCGGTGGCGCTCACCACCACCTCCTTCGACCTGCAGGGTGGCTCACTGCCCACCTCGGGTACGCCCCGGGGCCCCCGGCTGCTGCCCGGGCTCCACGTGCGCAAAGGCCTGCCCTTCTCGTTCGAGGTCGGCGTGCGCGCGTCGTGGGTCCCCGAGAGCCGCATGGGCGTCGGCGGGGTCGAGGTGAAGTGGGCCATCCTCGAGGGGTTTCAGCTCGCGCCCGACCTCGCCGTTCGCGGCTTCGTGTCGAAGGTCATCAACAGCCGTGACTTCGACCTCACCGCGGGCGGCTTCGACCTCGGCATCGGCAAGCAGCTCGCCATCGCCGGCATGGTGACGCTGACGCCCTACGCCGGCTGGAGCTTGACCTTCGTCGGCGCGTCGACCGGCACCATCGACTTCCGCCCCGGGCGCACGCTCGCCGACGCCGAGCGGGACCCGCTGAGCGACACCTTCGTCTTCAGCCCGGTGCAGGCCACGCAGAACACCCACAACCGCATCTACGGCGGCCTGCGCTTCATCGGCGGCCATGCGCTGCTGAACGTCGAGGTATCGTATGCCCTGTTCGTGCCCTTCCGCGACGCCACCATGGAGGCGCGGACCATCCCCGGGGTGCTCGCCGTCAACGGCTCGGCCGGGCTCGACTTCTGACTCGACTTCCGCCCTTCCGGGCGCCCCTCGTCGTTGAGGGATGAAGGAAGCGGTCGTTCGTGGGTTTGACCGAGGCGTCCGCCAAGACACCTCACCCACAACAGGCCGTGATGCCCACCTACTCCGTTGTCGAGTCGCTGCAGTTGGTTCGGGCTGCCTTCACCGAGCCGACGTTTCTCCGCTTCGTCGTGCTGTTCGCCGGCTGGGTCCGGACCACTGGCCTACACGCCGTGACGGAAGCGTCGGTGCAGAGCGGTGTCGCAGGCAACCTGCACCACGCCGCGCCCCACCGCTTCTTCTCGCGGGCGCGCTGGTCGCGGGATGAACTCGGGCGAATGCTACTGCTGCAATCCCTCAAGCTGCAGCCCGGTGTCCTCCGGCTCGTCGTGGACGACACGCTGTGCACTCACAAGGGGCCCAAGGTGTTCGGCCTCGGCTGTCATCTCGACCCCGTGCGCTCGACGCGGCGCGTCCGGCTGTTCGCCTTCGGTCATGTATGGGTCACCCTGGCCGTGTTGGTGCGGGTGCCGCTCACCGCTCGCCCGTGGGCCATTCCCGTGCTGTTTCGTCTCTACCGGACCGGGTCCAGCAGCACCGCAGCAGGCATTCCGCACCGCAAGAAGACGCAGTTGGCGCGCGACATGGTCGACCGCCTTCTGTCCTGGCTGCCTCCCTCGCAGCACGTCGCGCTCGCCGGCGACCTGGCCTACTCCAAAGACACCGTGCTGCGCGGGCTCCTCCCGCGCGTCGTCTTCACCGGCTGCATGCGCGACGATGCGGCCTTGTCTCGACCTCGCGAGCGCAAGTGCCTCTCCCGCACCACCGGCCGCCCACTGACAAAGGACATCGCTCTCCCATGCCCGGCGCGCGTCGCCAGCAACGCCGCCGTCCCCTGGACGGCCGTTTCCGCCGACGTCTGGGGCCGCACGAGGCGCTTCGAGGTGAAGCACTACCTCGCTCGCTGGTACCGCGCCGCCGGTAAGCAGATGCTCAGCGTTGTCATTGTCCGCACGCCGCGCGGCAAGGTGCCTTTCCGCGTCAACTTCTCGACCGAGGCCTCTCGCGCGCCGGCGGACGTCATCGCCGACTCCTACGGACGCTGGGCCATCGAGGTCCTCTTCCGCGACCGCAAGCAGATGCTCGGCTTCTCCTCATCGCGCGCACGCACCCGCGAGGCCGTCCAGCGCACCACACCCTGGGTCGGCCTCAACTTCGCACTGCTGGTCCTCTGGTACGTCGCGCGCGGAGCTCGCGGAATCACTTTCCCCTCGCGGCCCTGGTTGCCGAAGAAGGTCGTCTGTTTTTTGGACGTCCTCCGGCACGCACGCTCCGAACTCGACGTCGTCGACTGGCGTGATCCGCGTCGTGCCCTCGGCAACTTGCGTCGCGAGCCCGCTCGACCTCGATTTCCCGCCTCCGCAGCCTGACCTCGACATCGAGCAACGGCGAAAGTCGAGTCAGAGCGTCACCGCCGCCCGAGGGCCCGCCGGAGCGCGCCGGGCGCGTCGGTGATGAGCCAGTCGACGCCGAGCCGCTCGAGCCGCTCCGCCTCGGCCGCATCGTTCACCGTCCACGCGGCGATCTCGAGGCCCCTCGCGTGCCAGTCGCTCACCCGCGGCGCCGTCACCGCGCTCGCGTGCGGGTGAATCGACGTCTTCGCCACCACCGGCGTCCACAGGACCTGCGGCAGCCACGCCCGGTCGGGGTCCAGCAACAACCCCCGCCGCAGGCGAGGGTACGCGCTCGCCAGCCGCAGCAGGCACAGTGGGTTGAACGACGACACGAAGACGCGGTCTGCGGCGCCGTGGGCCTCGACGAGCCGCCCCACCTCGACCGAGAGCCCGCGGTCGTCCGGCGCGTCGCACTTCAGCTCGACGTTGACGACGGCCTCACGCGGGAGCGCCTCGAGCACGTCGGTCAGCAGCGGAATGCGGGCCGAGGGGCGGCCCCGGTGCACGCCCACGTCCGCGCGCGCCAGCTTCCACCAGGGCGTGCGCGCGACCTCCCAGCGCAGCCCCGCCAGGCGCGTCAGCCACTCGTCGTGACACACGACCACCTCGCCGGAGCCGCAGCGCATCACGTCGAGTTCGACCCCGTCGGCGCCCTGCTCGATCGCGGCCCGGAAGGCCTCGAGCGTGTTCTCGGGAAGGTCGGCGCTCGCCCCGCGGTGCCCCAGGATTCGCATCACCGGCGTCGTCTTGTGGGCGCGGGCCCCCGAACGTCAAGTTGCGTGAGCGCCCGGCTTGGGTCAGGGTCGGGAGGTGATGAGTCGCGTGAGGAGTCTGCCAGGCTGCGGTGCACGCAAGGTCGCTCATCGAGCGCCTCTGGGCTCGCACGCCTCGCACGGTACGGGCCGAGCGCCGGGCGCCCGGGGGAGCTGCTGATGTCGAGCCTCGGTGTCGGCGAGCTGTTGATGATCGGCGCCATCCTGGTCATCGTTTTCTCGGCTTCGCGCATGGGCCAGCTGGGCAACGCCCTGGGCAAGTTCGTCTACTCGTTCAAGCGGTCGGCGCGAGGTGACGAGCTGGTCGAGGGCGCGACGGTGAAGAAGCTCGAGCGCTCGACCGACGACGCGCAGGTCGTCGACGGCGGGCCGCCGAAGACCTGAGGCCCACCCCCGAGGTGCCCCCCGGTTACTCGCGCGCAGCGCCCAGCTCGAGCAGGGCCCGCGCCTGGGCCTTGAGGCTCTGGTGCAGCCCGCCGTCGGCCGACAGATCTCTGAGGTCGGCGCGCGTCAGGAGCGGCACGATGCGCGCGCCCACGTCGATCGGCAGGTACGGGTTGAGCGCCAGCGCCCGTCGAATCGAGGGGCGGCTCGACCAGCGCTCGGAGCGCCAGATCTCGACCAGCGGCTCGGGGCGCGCGGGGCGCCGGGCGGCGATGCGTAGCACGAGCTCCTCGGTGAGCCGGGCGTTGCGCAACAGCTCCCGCACCACGGCGGCGTTCGACGCGACGGCGAACCGGGCCATCTCGTCGGGGTTGTGGGTCAGCCGCGCGCGGGACTTGAGGACCCCGAGCGGCTGCGAGAACAGCTTGGCGTCGGCGCGCGCAGCGGCGGTGGCGTCGTAGGCCATCGCCGCCTCGCCCTCGGAGAAGAGCAGCTCGACGGTCGCGGTGCCGTGGAGCGACGCCGCCCGGCGGAGGACGTCGATGTGCGGAATGCCCTCGGCCTCGAGCTCGAGCGCCCGTGAGATCGCCTGCTGCGTCTCGAGCGCCCCGAGGTGCCCCGCGCGGGTCAGCACCTGCACCTCGTGGAGCAACGTCACCGCCTCGGTGGGCGGCAGGTCGGCCAGCAGGCGCGCAGCGGCCTTTCGACGAATCTCGTCGCCGCCGGCGAGGGCCTTGAGCTTCTGCACCGTGGCCAGGGCCGCTGAGTCGCTGCGTCGGCGCGCGGACATGACGGCTCGCGCCCGCGTTTACTGCGCCGCCGCCGTCGCTTCGCCGTCGCGCGTGGCCGAGACCCGCACCCGGAAGGCCTTGAGGTCGGGCGGGTACTCGGCGAACGGCACCAGGAACGGCGACGACGCGCCAGCCTCGACCGCCGGGGCCTTCGCCGCGCCGCGGGCGATCAACCCCTTCACTTCGTCGGGGGCGGCGAGCAGGTGCAGCTCCTCGGGGCTCGGCGGCACCCCGGCCACCACCTCGGCCGAGCGCAGCAGCGTCTCGCCGTCGAGGAGCTCGGCGCGCACGCGGATGCGCGCGGCGCTCGACGAGCGGTTCTTCGCCAGGCCGCGCACGTAGAACACCGGTCGACCCATCTTCGTCTCGTAGAGCCCGTTCGAGATGTCGTTGGCGGTGAAGTCCGGGGCAGGCGTCACCAGCGACTTGACGCTCTGAAGATCGAGCTTGCCCTCCTTGACCGTGGCCGACGTCACGACGGCGAGCATCACCACCAGCAGGGCAATCACCAGGTTCAGGGCAATGCCCAGCGCACCCCGGCCCTTCCCGGCCGCGGCGGGGTCGAACTTCGGGACGGGCATGGACGCGAAATCGGAGAGCTCCGGAGGGGGGAGTGTCGGCGCCGGGGCAGGAGCGCCCGGTGGCGGCGCCGCGCTGGGTGGCTCGGGCGACTTCGGCGACCCGGCCGGCATGTCGAAGAGCGACTGTCGCGCCTCTTCCGGGCTCGCGTCTGCAGGCACCCTGGGCAGCGCACTCGGCGCCGCGAACGGTGGGAGCGCGCTGAAGGGATCGTCCCCCATCGAAGGGATGGTCGCCGGCGCACCGGGCGGTGGCGGCTGCTGCGGTGGCGGCGGCGAGTTCGCGAAGAAGGCATCGAGCGGCAGCTCGTCACTCGAGGGCCCGGGCCCGGCAGGCGTCGGTGGCACATAGCCCTCCGAGAAGTCGAAAGAGGGCGTCGCCCCGAACGCTGGCGCCTCGGCGCCAGGACCCGGTGGCAGCTCGGAGAGCGCAGCGAAGTCGAAGGCGCCCGAGCCGGGAGACGTCGAAGGCGCAGCGAGAGCGTCGAATGGGCTCGCGGCAGGCGCGCCCCAACCAGCGGGCGCCGAAGGAGGAAGAACCGTAGAGTTCCCGGCCGACGGGGCCTGCGTCGGGGGCGCGGGCGGAGCGAAGGGCGCCGCGACGGGTGGCGGCCTCGTGCCCGCCCCCGTCATGGCGAAGGACCCACCCGGCGCCACGCCGAACGGGCTCGACCCCGTGCCCGGCGCCACCTGGGGCGCGGGCGCTCCGAAGAGTCCGCCGAAGGGGCTCGGCGCCGCCGCGGGCGCGGGCGCTGCGAACGGCCCACCGAAAGGGCTCGTCCCTGCCGCGGGCGGTGCCTGGGGCGCGGGCGCTGCGAATGGCCCTCCGAACGGGCTCGTCCCTGCCGCGGGCGGCGCCTGGGGCGCGGGCGCTGCGAATGGCCCTCCGA
>JADCJJ010000133.1 GCA_020247085.1 Myxococcaceae bacterium
CCCGGACGTCGGGTGACTTCCTGGGAATGGTGGGCTTGGCGCGGGTGTCGTTCGAGGCGCCCTTCACGCCGGCCGTCGAGGTGGGGTGGCGTCTCAAACGGAGCGCCTGGGGCCAGGGCCTCGCCACGGAAGCAGCGCGCGCAGCGGTCGCCTTCGCCTTCACGGCGCTCGGCCTGCGTGAGCTGGTCAGCTTCACCGTGCCGGCCAACCAGCCGTCGCGGCGCGTCATGCAGAAGCTCGGCTTCCGTCACGAGCTGACGGGAGACTTCTTGCACCCACGCCTGCCCACCGGGCACCCGCTGCGCCTTCACGTCCTCTACCGTCTCACGTACGAGGCGTGGAGCGCGGCGCGGCGCACGCCCTGAGGGCCAGCTTCGCGCGGGCGACGAGCGCACGCCCGCACCAGGGGCCGTGACGCCACGCTGCCGACGACCGCCCCACCCGCTCGCGCGAGCCGCGGACGCAGACAGCCCACCAGGCGCAAGGCCGCTCGATGGGCCGTGTGAGCGCCAGGCGCAGCACCCCATCAGGAGCCGGCCCCTTCGGCGACGAGCGCGGATGAACCCGACCGCCGTGACCACCTGCTCGCCCCGCATCGACACGAGACGGCGCGCACCTCAACCGGCCGCCCATGGCCTCGCACCGCAGCCGCCTCGAGCGCCGTCGGGGCGGGCAGCTCGGCTCCACGCGCAGGGGCCTCGTGTCCCCGGGCCGCCCGGCCACCCGGGGTCCCCGCTCCCCAGGCACAAAGACGTATCGCGGCCTTGCGGCGGCACGGCGGCTGCGGTGGCTGCGGGCATGAACCTGCTCAGCCACGCCGTCACCACCACCGGTCGCCGCTCGAACAACGAAGACAGCCTCTGTCACGCCCCGGCCCTCGGCCTCTTCGCGGTCGCCGACGGGCTCGGGGGCTACGACGGCGGCGAGGTGGCCAGCGCGGTGGCGATGGAGACGCTCCTGGCGTTCGTCGAGCGCGGCCGCCGCGACCCCGAGGGCACCTGGCCGTGCAAGCAGGACAAGCACCGCACGCTCGCCGAGAACCTGCTGCGCGCCGCGGCCTTGGCGGCGCATCAGGCCATCACCGCCCGCCGGGACGGGCGGCTGAACCAGATGGGCTCGACGCTCGCCGCGCTCTACGTCTCGGGTGACATCGCCGCCGTCGCGCACGTCGGCGACAGCCGCGTGTACCGGCTCCGCGAAGGCACCCTCACCCCGCTCACGCGCGACCACTCGCTGTGGGCCGAGCTGGTCGCCGCCGGCCAGGCCGTGGCGCCGCGCCACCAGTTCCCCTACCGGAACCAGATCACCCGCGCCCTCGGCCTCGCCGGCGACGCGCGCGCCGACACCACCGTCGTCGACGTGCAGCCAGGTGACCGGTTCCTGCTCTGCTCCGACGGGCTGTACGACCCTTTCGACGACCCGACGCTCGCGCTACACCTCGCCACCGGCGACGCCGCGCGGTGCTGCGAAGCGCTGGTCGCGCTGGCCTACGAGCGCGGCAGCACAGACAACATCACCGCCGTCATCGTCGACGCTTCGTGAAGGCGAAGAGCAGCACGTTCACCCCCGGCGCGGGCTGCACGACGACGTGCCGGCCCTTCCTGGCGAGGGCGAGCGCGGGAGAGAACCACGGCTGCTTCAACAGGTCGGCGTCGCGCTCGACGTACTCGGGCACGAGCAGATCGACCTCGACGTAGCGGCCGCCGGTCTGCCGCCACAGCGCCGGGCCGAAGACGTACGGCTCGTCACCCGGCGCCGGGACGAGATCGTTGTGCAGCGCCCCTCCGTAGAGCACGAGCCGCTTCCCGGGCACCCCGCCCTCAGCCTTCTCGATGATGCGCTCGGCCAGCGCCTCGACCTTGCGCCGCACCAGCCGCAGCGAGGCGTCGGCGTCGAGCTCGCCGTCGGCGTCGAGCATGGAGCGGTAGTCGTCGCAATCGATGAGCAGCGTGTGGTTGACCAGGCCCAGCTCGTAGGAGCGCCGCATCAGGGTGGTGACCTCATCCTCGGTCTCCTTCGGGCGCCGGGTGGACTTCTCGACCGCCTTCGCCGCCTGCTTCTCGACCGTTCCGCAGCGACCGTTGAGCATCCACGTCTCGACCACCAGCGAGCTGGCGCCGCCGTCGAGCGCCGGCAACAGGCGGGTGAAGCGCTTCACCGCGCTCTGCACCTTCGGCGCGCCCTTCACCTCGTGGTACTCGCCGACGGCGAGGATGAGCGGGTCGCCCTCGAGCACCTTGCGGAGCGCCGCATCGGGGGTCGAGAAGGTGAACGTCGGCACGCCGCCGTCGGCAGCCAGGAGCGCGCTGGCCACGAACGAAAAGAGCGTCACGCATCCTCCTCGGGGCCGCCGAACAGCCCGTGCTTCTTGAGCAACGCGCGCCAGTGCTTGCGATCGACGCCGGCGTCGCGGGCCGCCGCCGACAGGTTGTCGCGGTGCCGCGCCATGAGCTCGCGCAGGTAGGTGCGCTCGAAGACCTCGAGCACCGCGTCCTTCGCGTCCTTGTAGGGCAGCTCGGTGCGCACGCCGGGCGCGTCACCCGGGCCGACGGCGCGCTCGAGGGCGATCTTCAGTTCGCCGAAGGCGCGCGCGCCAGGTGAGAGCACCAGCGCGCGGTCGATCACGTTGCGAAGCTCGCGCACGTTGCCTGGCCAGCGGTGGCTCTTCAGGCGATCGAGCGCGGGCCCCTCGACGGGCCCCGGGTCGATGCCGCGCCGGCGCAGGAGCTCGGCCACGAGCAGCGGCAGGTCCTCGCGACGGCTGCGCAGCGGCGGCAGCTCGAGCGCGAGCACGGAGAGCCGGTAGTAGAGATCCGCCCGGAAGGCGCCCGCGGCGATGGCCGCCGACAGGTCCATCGGGGTCGCGGCGACCACCCGCACGTCGACGGCGCGCTCGACGTCGGCGCCCACCGGCTTCACCCGGCGCTCCTCGAGCGCGCGCAGCAGCTTCGCCTGCACGGCGACGCTCACTCGGCCGAGTTCGTCGAGGAAGAGCGTGCCCCCGTCGGCGCGCATGAAGGCGCCCCTGCGATCGGCCTGGGCGCCGGTGAACGCCCCCTTCACGTGGCCGAACAGCTCGCTGTCGAGGAGCGACTCTGGGAGCGCGCCGCAGTCCACGGCGACGAAAGGGCCCTTGCGCCGGGGGCTGGCGTCGTGGAGCGCGCGAGCCACCAGCTCCTTGCCGGTGCCCGTCTCGCCGGTGACGAGGACGGTGGCGTCGCTCGGCGCGGCGAGCTCGAGCACGGCGAAGAGCTCCCGCATCGCCAGGCTCTCGCCCACGAGCTCACCGAAGCGACGCGCGGCGCTCGGACGAACCTCGAGGGGGCGCGGCTGGGGCTCGACGCGTACGACGCTGCGGCCGAGCTTGAAGGTCGCCCCCGCCGAGACCTCGAGCGCCGTGACCCGCGAGCCCTCGAAGAAGGTGCCGTTGGTGCTGTCGAGGTCTCTCACCGAGAAGCGGCCGCCCGCCGGCGCGACCTCGAGGTGCTCACCCGACACGCGCTCGTCGGACAATCGCAGCGCGCAGCGCGCCGACGTGCCCACCGTCACCGGCCCGTCGAGCGTCACCGCCCTGCCCGCCTCTGGGCCCTCGACAACGACGAGCTGGCAGCGCAGCGGCGCCCCCCGTTCGTCCCACTGCGTCGACAGGCGCGTCTGAACCATGGGGCCTCAGTGTACCCGCGCGAGGGCCCCGCGCGCCCCGAGGACGTCGCCACCCAGGCGCTCAAGAACGCGTTCCGCGCCTGAGCGAGCGGCCACCGACCATGTTGCGCCTCGGACTCCTGCTCCCCGCCAACGACGTGCTCCACGGCGTCATCACCGGGGGCTTCGGCATCGAGGGAACCGAGCCGCCCGCGGTGTTCAGGCTCGTGTACATAGCCCCGGCCGTCGTCGCCGTGCGCCCATGGGCTCAAGCGCGGCTCGTGGTGATGAGCGTCACGCCGGTGGGGCGCCCCGGGCTCGCGGTGAACTTCAAGAAGCTGCAACGCCGGCCGACGGTCCAGAAGATCATGGTCGCCATCGGTGGCGGGATCCTGACCTGCGTCGGCGCCCTTTGCGTCGTCCGTTCGCGAGGCGGGCGCCGCGGCGCGGCCTCCCCACGGAGCGCTCGCGGAGACACGGCCCGGGTCGGGGTGCGGCAGCCGGCCGGACCGGGAGCGACGGCGCGCGCCCGACGAGCCCGCCTTGACCCGGTACCCCAGGACAACGACTTGCCGAGCGGAGCGGTCGTCACTCCCTCGCTGAGCGTGGCGCCAGGCGCTCCCACCCACTCGCTCGCGTCGCTACCGTCTCCGGAGTCGTCACTTGAGCTGGGCTTGCGCGCACCGAGCTTGCCGGGCTGAGCCACCGCGTGCACCGGTGCAAGTGGTGGAGCGCTCTTCCTCCCTGTTCTCTGCCGGTGCCACACGTGCCCTTGCCGCTTGTCGACCACGCCGCATCGCCAGCTCAGGGCGTCACCTTGAAGCACGCGCTCACGCTCGCCGAGGTCGCCGCCGTCGCCCTCGGAATCATCGGGAGCTGGCTCGTCTTCGCCCGCGCGACGAGAGTACGAGGGGCGCAGCGTGACCTGGCTGCTGGGGCGCGGGTGACGCTCGGCGACCTGATCCCGCTCGAGCGCGATGGCCGGCTCGCCTGCGAGGGCTGCTTGCCACTCGAGCAGTCGGCGAAGCTCGGCGGCTCCACGCTGTTTCGCGACGTCGGGGCCTGAACTCCGCTCACCGCTTGCGACGTCGCCGACGCCAGCCCTGGCCCCGGGATACGCGAAGAGACGCCTTGCCGTGACCCGCGCCCCTGGTCGGGCACCAGGAGGAGCCTCCGCCATCGGACCGAAAGCGCCTGACCGTCAGCCAAGCGTCAGCCTCGAGCCTCGACGCGAGCGCGCTTCCACGAGCCCTGGGGGGAGCGGCCGCCACGTCCATCGGGCCCACGTCACCGCCCGGCCCACGGCGACGCGCTGGTCGCGCCCCACCCACCAGCCCGACGGCCGCGCCGGGCCTCGGAGGCGCTAGCAGCCCGTTGAAGAAGAGGCCGCAGCCATCGTGTCCGCGGATGACTGGCTGGATAGCGCAGGACCTTCCGAGGCCCTGGGCGCGGTGAGAAGTTCGAACGCCAGCAGAAACTGCTCCCAGCATGTGGTGAGC
>JADCJJ010000134.1 GCA_020247085.1 Myxococcaceae bacterium
CGAGCACCGCGACCCCTCGCTCTTTGGCGTCGAGGCCCGGATGAACGACGAGGCCCACCGCGCCGAGGTCGAGCGCGCCCTCGACGACGCCGTCGCGGCCCTCGCCAGGGGCGCCGTCGACGAGCGACGCCTCGCCGACATTCGCGACCACCTGCGCTTCTCGCAACTCATGGAGCTCGAGTCGCCCGCCGACGTCGCCGAGGCGCTCGCGCTGGCCGTCGGCATCTCGGGCGACGTCCGCGCCCTCGAGCGGCGCCCGGCCCGGCTCTCGGCCGTCACCGCGAAGGCCCTCGTCGCCTTCGCCCGCGAACACCTCGTGGCGCGGAACCAGGTGCGCCTGCGCTTCGTCGTCGAGCCCTGAGACCGCTCAGCCGGTCTGCCAGCGAAAGGCGAGGCGGCGCGTGCGGGGCTGCCAGAAGAGGAAGGCCACCGCCTCGCCCGTCAACACACTCGGGAAGTGGAGCGGCGCGTTCGGGTCGAGCACCCGCTCCGAGGAGCGCCCGGGCACCGTCATGGCCTCCTCGTCGTCCCAGCGGTCGGGTGTCCCTCCGGCACGCAGCTCGCCCTCGGCGAACTGGAAGAGCAGCTCGAAGCGCCCGCCGGCGTCGTCACCCGGCCACTCGAGGCCCTGCTCCCAGGCAGGCCACCCACCGAGCTTGTCGCATCGCATCGGGCCGGCCTCGGCGTCCTCCACGTCCGCGCCGCTGGCGAGCCCGAGCCGCTCCAGCTCGTCAGGCGATGGGTCCTCCTCGCCGCGGCGCCAGCCGACGATCGCCCCCGGCTCGACGACCGTGACCTGCAACGCCTCGGGCGCCTCGAGCACCTCGAGCGCCTCGGCCTCGAGCACCTCGGCGAGCACGCCCGGCGAGCGCTCGTGCTCGACGTCGCAGGTCCCCTGGGTACACAGGAAGAGCTGCGCGAGGCCGCCCTCCACCGTGAGCGGCGGAGGGAGCGCCGCCAGGTCGAGCTGGACGATCAACGCCAGCGGGCCCCCACAACCACCGCACGACGGCCACGTCGACCCGCGTGGCCTATGGGCGCGCGGGGTGCCCAGCAGCGAGCGGCCCGGCGCGGCCGAGACGACCGGCAGGAAGACGGCCCGAGGCGCACGCGTCGCCTTCGGCCTCACCTCGAGCGTCGGGGCCAGCACGGGCCCGACCGGCTCTGACTCCGGCTCCGGGGCCCTGGGCGCCAGCGCCCGCGGATCCACCACCACCGCGCCGCCCTCGACGCGCGCCACCTCGACCAGCCCGCCAGGCCCCTCCGTCGCCCACACCCGCCGGAGCCGGCCGCGCTCGTCGAGCTCGCACACCGCGTCGAGCGACTGCCGGACGACGTCTTCGAGCCCCGCGGCGCCGGCGCACGTCGCGGCGAGCGCCGCCTCGAGCGAGGGCGCGTCCACGCCCAGCAGGAGCTGGTGCCCGGTCAACAGCGCATTGACGAGCACCGCCGGGTCCACCCCGTCGAGGCGGGGGACGGCGAGCGCGTCGGGGTCCTGGCGGAGCAGCGCGCGGACGAGCTGTTCTCCGGAGGCACCCGGCGCCTCACGCACCCGCGGCGCGCTCGTCTGCGGCTCCATCGTCACCCGCAGGGGCTCGGCCTCGATGAGGGCGAGGAGCACGTGCTGGTGCGGGAACGTGCGCGCGAGGGTGGCGACGAAGCGCTCGGCCGTGGAGCCATGGCCGAAGGCGAGGGTGAGCGAGCGCCCCTGCGCCAGGCGCTTGCGGATGACCCGCGTGAGCGCGCGCTGGTGCGGGCCCTCGAGGAAGTCGTCGAGGGTTTCGACCGGTCGTCTCATGGGCCGCGACGCTACCAGAGCGTCGTGTCAGAACCCGCGCCATGAACCGGACGATGGCGCTCCTCTCGGCGTGGGCGGCGTTCTTCGGCGTCGCCCTGGGCGCGCTCGGAGCCCACGGCCTCAAGGCCCTCGCGCGAGACCTGCCCGACGCCGCCGAGCGCCTCGCGTGGTGGGAGACCGGCGCCCGCTACCACCTCGTCCACGCCCTCGCGCTCGGGCTCACCGCCGTGGTGGCCCACCACGCCCCGTCGAGGGGCCCCCGGGTCGCCGCCGGCCTCTTCGTCGCTGGCATCGCCGTCTTCTCGGGAAGCCTCTACGCGATGGGCCTCACCGGGCTCCGGAGCCTGGGCGCCCTCACGCCGCTCGGCGGCTTCGCGCAGCTCGGCGGCTGGCTCGCGCTGGCCTGGTCGATGCGGCAGCTCTCGCCCCCATCTCCCGCACCGAAGCCGGCGCCCGGCGAGGGAGGCTCGCGGTAGAAGCACCTCATGGCGTCCTCCCGCTCCAGCGCATCGGCGCGCGTCGTCGTCGGCCTCGTCATCGCGGCCGTCTCCATCGCCTCGTACCTGTCGCGGCGGTCGACGAACGAGCTCACCGGCGAGACCCAGTTCGTCAAGCTCACGCCGGGGCAGGAGATCGCCCTCGGCGTCGCCAGCGCGCCCCAACTGACCCGGCAGTTCGGCGGCGCCTCGCCGGACGCCCGGCTCTCGGGGTACGTCTCGCAGGTTGGCGCGCGGCTGGTGCGGCAGAGCGCGGCCTCGAAGACCGGCTACCGCTTCCAGTTCACCGTGCTGGCCGACCGCGACACGGTCAACGCCTTCGCGCTCCCCGGCGGGCCCGTCTTCATCACCGAGGCGCTCCTGGCCCGCATGACGAACGAGGCCCAGCTCGCCGGGGTGCTGGGCCACGAGATAGGCCACGTCGTCGGCCGTCACGGCGCCGAGCGGCTCGCGAAGGCCGAGCTCACCCAGGGCCTCGTCGGCGCCACCGTCTTCGCCACCGCGGACCCCGACAGCCCCGGCGCCTCGCGCGCGAAGGCGGCCCTCGCCGCCGTCACCGCGCAGCTCATCGCGATGAAGTTCGGCCGCGAGGACGAGCTCGAGTCCGACACCCTCGGCGTGCGCTTCATGCACGAGGCCGGGTACGACGCGCGGCAGATGGGCGAGGTGATGCAGGTGCTCAAGGCCGCCGGCGGTGGCCGCACGCCGGAGTTCTTCTCCACGCACCCCGACCCGGACAACCGCCTCGCGCGCATCGACGAGGCCGTCGCCCGCCTCGGCGCCCTCCACCCGGAGCTCGGCGTCGACGCCTACCGCGAGAACGTGCTCGCCGGCCTCGCCAGCGCCGCCAGGCCGCCCGCGCCCATGCCCGAGGCGCCGCCGCGCCCGCGCCCGCGCCGCGAACGGGGCCAGGCCGAGCCCACCGTCTCGCGTGAGGCGCTGCCGCCCGAGGCGCAGGCGGCGCTTCGAGCCCTCGACGCGGAGGGCCCCGGCGCGTCACCGCGCGGCGGGCGCGAGTTCGAGAACCGCGAAGGCCGCCTGCCCTACCGCCCGGGCGGCTACTACCTCGAGCTCGACGTCACCACGCCCGGCGGCCCAGCCCGCCTCGTCACCGGCGCGAAGGGCGAGCGCTACTACGCCGGGCCCGACGGCGCCTTCCTGCGCGTGGCGCCATGAGCGACGACGTCGAGGCGTCGCCGCCCGAGCTCCGCACGCAGCACCAGCGCCGCCTGTCGTGGATGCCGTGGCTCTACCACTCGCTCAAGCCGAAGCACCTCGTCTGGGCCCGCCCCTGGCAGGCCGAGATCCAGGCGCGCCTCGTGCGCGAAGAGACGGTGTCGCTGGGCGAGGGGTGCTTCATCTCGCCTGACGCCGCCATCTTCGCGCAGCTCGGCCGGCCCATTCGCATCGGCGATCGCTCCACCGTGGCGGCCCACGCCTTCCTCCACGGGCCGCTCACCCTCGGCGCCGACGTCAGCGTGAACGCACGCGCAAGCCTCGACGGCGGCGCCGCCGGCATCGTCGTCGGCGACGGCTGCCGCATCGCCAGCGGCGCGGCGCTCTACGCCTTCAACCACGGCCTCGCCGCCGACCGCCCCGTGCACGCCCAGCCCGTCACCTCGCGCGGCATCGTGCTGGGGGTCGACGTCTGGGTGGGCGCCAACGCCGGCATCGTCGACGGCGTCACCGTGGGAGACCACGCCGTCGTCGGCATGGGCGCGGTCGTCACCCACGACGTACCGCCCTACGCCATCGTCGCCGGCAGCCCCGCGCGGGTGGTGGGCTCACGGCGCGGGCGGTGACCGGCCGGCGGGCACGGTCGATCTCTGGTACACGCTCCTCGTGAGCCCCGAGCCCGCCGCGCCTCCCCTTGCGCCCTCCAGCGCCGACCTGGGGCGCGGCCTGTCCACCGAGGTGCTGCTCTACGTCGTGCTCGCCGGCGTCTTCGTGACATGCCTGGTGCTGGGCGACGTCACCGGCGGAAAGGCCTTCGCCACCCCCGTGGGGCCCGTGAGCGTCGGGATGATCCTCTTCCCGGTGACCTTCCTCCTGACGGACGTCATCAACGACTTCTACGGCAAGCGGGGCGCGCGCTTCGTCACCGGGGTGGGCGCAGCGATGGCGACGCTCTCCTACCTGGCGCTGGTCGTCACCACGGCGCTCCCGACGGACGCCGAGAGCTACTTCCTCGACGGCGAGTACGCGAAGATCTTCGGGGGCAGCTCGAAGCTCTTCATCGCGTCGATCGTCGCGTACCTGCTGGGGCAGCTGCTCGACATTCAGGTCTTCCACTTCTGGAAGCGGCTGACCCGCGGCCGGCACCTGTGGCTGCGCGCGACGGGCTCGACGCTGCTCTCGCAGCTCGTCGACACCGCGGTCATCAACACCATCTTCTGGGGCGGCGTCGCCGACAAGAGCGCCTCGTGGATCGCGGCGAAGATCGTCCGCGAGTACCTCATCAAGGTCGGCATCGCCGTGTTGCTGACGCCCGTGGTCTACGCGCTGCACGCCTTCATCGTCAGGCGCCTGTCGCTCACCCCATTGCCCCACCGCGACAACTGACGGCCCCGGTCGCCCCGCCGATGCCGGCGCTCGGGTGCCTGTGGCCCCCCTCGAAGGGCAGCTCGTCGGCGCTTGACGGGGCGACCGCCGACGCCAACAGTCTCGCCCCGATGCGAGCGCGGCTCAGTCGTCTCCTCCAGAGGGCGCGCCGGCTGCAACCCCTTCGCTGGGGGGGACTGGGGCTGATCGCGGTCGCCCTGCTCGCGTTGTCGGTGAGCCGTGACGAGGCCGACCACCTGCTCGAGCCGGTGGCGCTCATCGCGCTGGCGCTGGTAGCGGCGGCTACGCTGCTCGTGCTGGGCGCGACTCTCTTCGTCCGGCGGCGCCTGGCGCGGCAAGCGGCCGGCGTGCCCCCGGCCCTCGACACCGGCGCCGAGCTCGTCACCGCGTTCCGGGTGCCTGACGTCCGCCGACTGGGGCTGCTCGACGTACAGCTCGCGTGGGTCGAGCCGGCGGGCTTCGACGTCGAGCTGGTTCGCATCGACGGCACCCTGGGCGAGCGCGTTCGGGCCGTCGAGCGCGGCCGGCACGAGTGGCTGGTTCGCCGCGTCACCGTCGAAGACGTCTTCGGCATCGCAGCCATGACCTTCGAGCTGACCTGGGACTGCGCCCTGCGCGTCTCGCCCGTCGCCGCGCCGGTGCAGGTGAACCTCTCGAGCTCGGCCTCGAGCGGCGACGCGTACTCGCACCCGTCTGGCCGCGCCGAGGGCGACCTCATCGAGATGCGCGCCTACGCCCCCGGCGACTCGATGCGCCACGTGCTCTGGCGCACCTTCGCGCGCACGCGGCGGCTGCTGGTTCGAGTGCCCGAGCGCGCGGTGGCGCCGCAGCCGGTGAACGTCGCCTTCCTCCTGGCCGGCGTGGGTGACGAGCCCAGCGCCGGCGTCGCCCGCGTCTTCATCGAGCAGGGGCTGCTGGGGCCCGAGTTCGTCTTCGCCGCCGACGGCGCCACCGAGCCGGCCACGCGCGTGCCCGAGGCCATCGAGCAGATCATCGACTCGGTGCGCGCCCGGCGCGGCGACGGCCCCGTCGTCGAGCGCGTCGCGGGGCTGGTGCAGCCCCACCGGCTGGGGGCCTGCGTCGTCTTCGCGCCCCCCGTCGACGGGCCCTGGCGGCCGCGCCTCGTCGCCCTGTGCCGGCGGCTCGCTACGCGCGCCACCGTCATCATCGGCACCGATGCCCCGGCGGCGGTGGCGGCCCCGGCGCCGGACACGAAGCGGGCGGCGGCGGCGCGCTGGCTGCTCGAAGATGACGACGCGGTGCGCTCGGAGCGCCTCTCATCGCTCCGTGAGGCCCTCGTGGCCGACGGCTTCGGCGTCGAGCTCATCCACCGGCCGACGGGGAGGCACGTGTGAGCGCCGCCGGCGACGCGCGCCCCTCGGTGGCGGCCCTCAAGGCGCTGGTGCTCGTGGTGGGCGCCCTCTTCTTCCTGGTGCCCATCAGCACGCCCGCGGGCCTCGCCGCCGCCGTCGGGGGCATCGCCCTCGCGTGCTACGTGACGTTCCGGTTCGGCGCCCGCATCCGCGCCGGCCGCGGCGCCCTGGTGGGCCTGGGGGTGGTGCTGGCTGGCTGGCTCGTCGAGCGCCTCTTCACCGCCGTGGCGTGGCCCTGGAGCCCGCAGACCTCGCTCGTCCTCGCCGACGCCGCGTCGCTCGGCCTCATCGCCGCCGGCGCCGTCTTCGCGCTGCGGGTGCTCTCGAGGCGGCTGCGCGGTGTCGCCGCCGTCGAGTTCGCCCTGGTGGTCGCCGCCGTCGCCCACGCCTTCGCGGCGCACCGGCACGAGCGCATTCACCAGCCGCGCGCGCTCGCCGACCTGGCGTGGACCAACGGCGTCGACCCCCAGTCGGCCCTGGCCGTCATCGGCGTGGCGGTGGTGGTGCTCGCCGCGATGCTGTTGCTCGAGGTGCGCTCGGCCACCCGAACGGTGGCGGCGCTCCTCATCGTCGCCCTGCTCGGGCTGTTGGCGCTGCAGCTCGGCTCGTCCCTGGGGCCGCCGAAGAAGCTCGAAGAAGACGAGCTCGGCCTGGCGAAGGACGACGCTGAAGAGAAGGGCGCGCCGAAGGACGGCGACGGGCAGGGCGACGGCACGGGCGGCAAGGCCGACAAAGACGGCAAGGACAACAAGGACGGCAAGGGCGGCGGCAGCGGGCCCCCGCAGCCGGTCGCCGTGGTGCTGCTGCAGGACGAGCTGCCCGACTCGCCGGTACTCTATTTCCGCCAGGCGGTGCGCTCGAAGCAGGTCGGCGACGCGCTGGTGCAGGACACGTCGGGCCTGCTCGACCCCGACGTGCCGGTGGCGGTGCCCGCGGGCGGAACGCTCTCGCTCCCCTCGCCCCAGGCCCCGGCGCTCCACCAGGCGTTCGACACGACGATGTTCCTGCTCGTCGACCACGCCCAGCTCCCCGGCCTCGGCCACCCCGACCAGCTGACGATGCTCGAGAACCCCGACCCCAGGCGCTTCGTCGCGGCCTACTCGGTGCGCTCGCAGCTGCTGGTGCGCCCGCCGGAGCGCCTCTTCGGCCGCGAGGCCTCGGGCGGCAGCTTGAGTGAGGCCCAGCGCGCGGCGTACCTCGCGCTCCCAGGCGACCCCCGCTACCGCGAGCTCTCTGACCGCATCGTCCGTGACGTCGACCCGCGCTTCGTCGGCGACGACGTGATGAAGGCCTTCGCGCTCAAGCAGTACCTCGAGAAGCAGGGGTTCTACAGCCTCGCCCAGCGGCAGCTCGTCGGCGAGACGCCCACCGCGAACTTCCTCTTCGGCGAGCTCAAGGGCTACTGCGTGCACTTCGCCCACGCGGCCACCTTCCTCTTCCGCAGCCAGGGCATCCCGGCCCGGGTGGCGCTCGGCTACGCGGTGCAGACGAGCCGGCGCGGCGCGGGCTCGTCGGTGCTCATCTACGGCACCGACGCGCACGCCTGGCCCGAGATCTACCTCGAGGGCGTCGGGTGGGTGACGTTCGACATCTACCCGGAGCGCAGCGACGAGCCACCGAGGCCGCCGATGGAGCAGGAGCTCGAGGTCGTCTATGGCGAGCTCGCGCGGAAGGACGCCACCGGGGGCCGCGGCGCGCCGGTGACGCCGCTCGACCTGCCGCTGGGCCGCATCGCCCTGGGCCTCGTCGCCGCCGCGCTCGTCGCGGCCTACGCCGTCAAGCTGACGAGGCGGCTCACCCGCGCGACGCCGGCGCAGGTCTACCGCGCGGTGCTCGACCGGCTCTCCGACGTCGGCGCCGGGCGCCACTTCGGCGAGAGCCGCGAGCGCCACGCCCAGCGCCTCGCCCCGCTCGCGCCGAGCTTCCAGCCCCTCACCGACGCGCACCTGCGCCTGTCGCTCAAGGGCCCGGAGCCCGACACCGCCCGGCGGCTCGAGCAGCTCGCCCGCGCCACCGTCGCCGAGCTCCACGCCCGCCTCTCCCTCCGCCAGCGGCTCACCGCCGCGCTCAACCCGATTGGATGGTGGTTCACCCGATGACGCCCAACGACGCAGACGCCCTGGTGACGCAGCTCCCCACCCCGACGCCCTCGGCCCCCGCGCCCGACGTCGCCCCGCCCGCGGCGCCAGCCACCCTCGACGACGTGCGCCGCGTCGCCCAGCGCCTGCGCGAGCGCATGCGAGACCAGGTGATGGGCCGCGACGACATCATCGAGCTGGTGCTCGTCGCGCTCTTCGCCGACGGCCACGTGCTGCTCGAGGACTACCCGGGCTCGGGCAAGACGACGCTCGCCAAGGCGCTGGGCCACTCCATCGTCGACGACCGGCGCCAGGACGAGCTCGCTGACTTCCGCCGCATTCAGTTCACGCCCGACCTGCTGCCGTCCGACGTGACGGGGGTGATGATCTTCGACACCGTCACCAACGCCTTCTCGTTCCGCCGTGGGCCGGTGTTCGCCTACGTCGTCCTCGTCGACGAGATCAACCGCACCTCGCCCAAGGTGCAGTCGGCGCTGCTCGAGGCCATGGCCGAGAAGCAGGTGACGGTCGACAACACCACCCACCGGCTCGACGAGCTGTTCTTCGTGCTGGCGACGCAGAACCCGCTCGACTCGGTGGGCACCTACCCGCTGCCGATGGCGCAGCTCGACCGCTTCCTCTTCAAGCTGAGCATGAAGCACATCGACCGCGCCTCGGAGCTCGAGGTGCTGCGCACCTGGGGCACGCCGCGGGCGCCACGGGAGCTGCCGAAGGTGACGCGCGGCGACGTGGTGACGAGCCGGGGCCTCGTCCGCCAGCAGGTGGCCGTCGACGAGCGCGTCCAGGAGTGTCTGGTGGACATCGCCCGGCTGCTGCGCGCCGACAAGCGCGTGCGCCAGGGCGTCTCGACGCGCTGCCTGGTGCAGGCCATCCCCGCGCTGCAGACGCTGGCGGTGCTGCGGGGCCGCGACTACGTCTCGAGCGCCGACCTCGAGTCGCTGGCGCCGGTGCTCTTCGCCCACCGCCTCGACGTCGCGCCGGGCGTGCAGGTCGACGCGCTCATCACCGAGACGCTGCGCGGGCCCATCGACCGGCTGTCGCGGCAGACCATCGGGGGGGCCTGAGCCGCCATGGCGCGCGCCGTCGCCCTCTGCCTCGCCCTGGGCGCGCTCCCGGCCCTCGCCGGGCTGGACGAGTCGTTCACGGCCGAGGAGCGCGCGCTGCTCACCGAGGTCGAGGCGCGCCGGCACATCAAGGCCCGCGCCGCCGCCGAGGCGCTGCTGGCGAAGTCGCCCGACTCGTTCGCCGCCTGCTGGGCGATGGCGAAGGTCCACCACGACGAAGAGGGCAACCACGCCCGCGCCCTGTGGTTCCTCGACCGGGCGGCGGCGCTCCTCGGCGACCGCGACGCGGCGTGGGGCCAGCGGCTGCTGCTCGAGCGGTACGACCTGGTCTTCGAGATGGCTCGCAACCAGGACGCGCTCGACGCGCTCGACGAGTACGAGGCGAAGTACGGCCAGCCGCCGTTGCGCCTGCGCATCTGGCCGCTCTTCAAGCTGGGCCGCGTCGCCGAGGCGAAGGCCATCGCGCAGCAGCTCGCCGCGTCGGGAGAGCCCGGCCTGACGACCTGGGGCTACAACGGGCTGCTCAGCATCGCCTTCGAGGAGCATGACCGGCTCGAGGCCCATCGCTGGGCGCTCGCGGGCGTCAAGGCGTCGGACGACAAGAGCTGCACGCTGCTGCTCAACGCCGGCGGCACCGCCTTCATGAACTTCCGCCTCGCCGAGGCCGAGGCGCTCATGGTGCGCGCCGACGGGGTGCGCGAGGACTGCGCCGGGGCGCCGTACGATCAGCTCGCCATGCTCGCGGTGCTCCGCGGCGAACCCCAGAAGGCGCTCTCGGCGCTCAAGACCGCCAGCAGCCGGCCGCTCGAGAAGCGCATGCGCCCGCAGTTCGCGCTCCAGCGGCGCGAGGTGCTCGCCGAGCTCTACGCGGCGATGGGCAAGGACGACGAGAGCGTCAAGACGGCCGAGCTCGTCTACCGGCAGCCGGCCCGCACGGGCATGTCCAGCAGCCCGCCGAAGATCGAGCGGCTGCGGCGCACGGCGCGCTACGCCTTCGCCCTCGACGGGCTGGTGGCGCGCCTCACCGAGCGCGCCGCCGTGGCGCCGCCCGGCCGGGGCCAGGCGTCGGCGTCGCCCGAGCTGGTGAAGGCGCTGGCGACGCGGTGGGAGGTGCGCCGCGCCCTGGTGCAGCTGCTGTCGGAGGACGACCGGCTGCAGCTGGTGCTGCGCCCCAACGTGATGGACGTGGGCGACTTCAGCGCCTGGCGCACGGCGCAGCTCGCCGACGCGGTGGGCGCCGGGGTGTTCCGCCGTGGCATCGCGCGGGCGCGCGTGCTCGACGAGGCCCTGGCCGCCGCGGCGGGCTACTTCGACGCCTTCGAGGCCGAGCTCGAGCTCTCGCAGGGGAGCGCCGGGCGCGCCGTCACGCTCTCGACCGCGGCCCTCGAGCGGCTGCCCGTCGAAGAGGGCCTGCTGCGCTGGCGCACCCACGCGGTGCGGGCCGAGGCCCTGCGGCGCACGGGTGACGCCGGCGGGGCGCGCGCCGACCTCGAGCTGGTGATGCGCCAGTGGCCGACGGCGCTGCGGGTGGTCGGCGCGCCGCTCCCGGTGACGCTGTCGCACGACGGGAGCGCCGCGGCCTCGGAGGCGGCGACGCGGCTGGCGCGCTCCCCCCGCTTCCTCGTCTCGAGCGAGGCGCCGTTCCGCCTGCAGGTCGACGCGGTGGGAGCGGCGCCCACCATCTGCCTCACCGATCGCTCGGGCTCCCGCCTCACCTGCACCCGGAAGGACTCGGTGGACGAGGCCCTCGAGGCGTTCCAGTTCGAGGCCTTCTCGCCGAAGGTGTCGCTCACCGACACCGACCTGCGCAGCCTCGACGGCAGCCCGGTGCGAATGTCGGCCGACGAGGCCTTGCGGAGGGCGCTGGGCCCATGAACCGACTGCTGGTACTGACGGCGCTGACGCTCTCGTTGGAGGCGGCGGCCGATGACGCCGCCGACTGCCGGAGCCGGAAGGGCACCTGGCGGGAGGACGGCCGGGAGCGCGGCTGCGTCGTCGCCGGCCGGCGCGAGGGCCCCTGGGAGCTGCTCGGCCCCGGCGGCCAGCTCGTCGAGCGCTCGGTCTTCAAGGCCGGGCGCCGTGACGGTCCCAGCACCGCGTGGTTCCTCAACTGCAAGGTGCGCGCGCGGGGCGCCTACGCCGGGGGCCAGCGCACCGGGCCGTGGAAGGAGTTCGACGTCGAGGGCAACCCCGTGGCAGAGGGCTCGTACGAGGCCGGCCTGCGCGTCGGCGAGTGGACGACGTACTACCGCGGCACGCCGCGCAAACACCTCGTCGGCCCGTACGTGCGCGACCGGCAGCAGGGCCGTTTCGCCGAGTACTTCGTCACCGGCGAGCGCTGGCGCGACGTCGACTTCGTCGCCTCGGTACGCCAGGGCCCCGACGCCGAGGCGTGCCGCGCGCGGAGCGGCGTCTGGCAGGTCGAGCCGCTCGAGCGCGCCGAGGGCTGCGTCGTGGGCGGTCAGCGCGAAGGCGTGTGGACGACGTACCACCTCACTGGCAGCGTGAAGGCGAAGGAGCCCTACGAGAAGGGGCGCCTCAACGGCCTCGTCGAGGAGTTCCACCCCTCGGGCGCGCTGCTCCACCGCGGCCTGATCCGCGACGCCGTACCCGACGGGCGCCACGAGTTCCTCGCGCCCGACGGCGGCGTCTGGGGCCGCAGCACCCTGCTGGCGCAGTCGGGCGAGTGGCGGCCCTACCACTTCACCGGCAAGGTGGCCCTCGAGGGCCGGTACGAGCGCGGCTGCCCCACCGGCACCTGGCGCACCTACTCGGAGCAGGGGCAGCTCCTCGTCGAGGACACCTACGCCAACTGCCAGCGCAACGGGCCGTTCACCGACTACGCCCTCGACGGCTCGAAGCGACGGTCCGGCTCGTACCGCGACGGCCTCGAGACGGGCCCCTGGGAGCAGCGGTACGAGAACGGCAAGGTGGCCTGGTCGGGCACGTACGAGCAGGGTCAGCGCGTCGGCACGTGGAAGTTCTACCGCTGGGACGGCTCCCTGCGGCTGACGGGCCAGTACGAGGGCGGAGAGGCGACGGGCGAGTGGGTCGAGTCATTCCCCGACGGAACGACGCAGGCGAAGGGCCCCTTCGTCGAGAGCCAGAAGGCCGGCGACTGGCGGCTGTTCTGGCAAAACGGCAAGCCGTGGCGCGAGGCTCCGTACGAGGGCGGCGACGAGGCCACCGCTGACGCCCGGTGGTGCCGTGACGCCGCCGGCACCTGGACGTCTGACGTCGAGAAGGGCGCGCTGGGCTGCCTCGTCTGCCGCGCGAAGGAGGACGACTCCGTCGAGTGGCTGCCCGCGGGGCGCTGGAGCTACTGGCACGCCGACGGCGTGTTGGAGAAGCGCGGCGAGTACCAGCGGGGCCGGCCCACCGGAGCGTGGGAGTACTTTCACGACAACGGCGCCGTCATGCTGGCTGGCGTCTTCGACGGCGGCGTCGAGGTCGGCGAGTGGAAGGGCTTCTACCGCTCCGGGCAGCCGCGCGTCGTCGGCGGTTACGTCGCCGGCGCTCCGGACGGCGAGTGGACGAGCTTCACCCCCGACGGCGGCCTGCTGTCGGTGGGGCGCTACGAGGGCGGGCAGAAGGTGGGCCGGTGGCGCTACGCGAGCGGCGGGAGGTTCGACGAGGTGGTGCACGAGCGGCGCGCGCCCGACGCCGGCGCCGCTGGGCCACCACCCGACGCGGGCCGCTGACGCCACGCCTTCTCGTGCGGCGAGGCCCGGCCCCGGCAGAGCCGAGGTGCGCGGTGGCCCTGATGCGAGGCCCGGGCCCGGCGGAGCGACAACGCGGCCGCCGCGGGGCTCGACGCACGCTTCACGCACCGACGAGTTGACGCGACGCGCTCCCGGCCTCTTCCTCTCGCCAGCGCACCGAAGCCGCCTTCCCGCGCGTCCGAGGCAGGGCACCGCGCCCGTCACCTCCGCCGGAGCACCCGGGCAACCACGGCGCCGGCCTGCGAAACGCCAAGCGCCACCGTCAGTCCCAGGAAGGGCGTGGAGGCGCGGCATCACTTGAAGCATCGAGCCAAGCCACTGCGTGAAGACGGCGGCGCCGCCACGAAGGGGGCCCAGGACGCCCGGCATCCGGGCCACCTGCCGCAGCCAGCGCCAGGTGGCGTGCACCGGCCGGCCGCGTCAACCCGCCTCGAGCCATGCGCACCAACGGAGTCATCGTCACGAGGAACGCTGCTCGCACCACGAAACGCGGTCCTGCACGAGCTTCCCGGCCACAAACGGGAGCGGCCATCGTCGTCTTCCGCCTGAACGAGTTCCTCCTTCACCGGGTCATCGGGCGCGGGAGCCTCAGGCCAGCCCTTCCGCTCCCGCGCTCGTCACGCTCCGAGCCAGAGCCCGACTTCGCCAGCGTGGCGCCCCACGCCGCAGACCCTGACGAACACCCCACGACGGCGCCACTCGTGCTCGAGGTCGCCGACGTCCCCTGAGCCTCGGACCTCGGCCTTGAGGCCCGCCTCTTCGCCGCCGCTCGCATCCCCGAATACTGGGTCGTCGACCTCGAGACCAAACACCGGTGGACAGGGGCCAGCAGGCTCGCGGCCACCTCACGCGACGCGGCTCTGCTGCGCGCGGCCGCACCGGAGCGCTTGGAACATCAGGCTTCGCTCCGGACCTGCAGCGAGCTGGCTCCGCAACCCGCACCGGCACTCCGTGGTTGGCCAACACCTTGGGCCATCACCCGGGTAGCTCCAGCTTGATGCGTGCTTCGTTCAACGCGAGACCTCCAGCGAGCCGCCGTGGAGCACATCGCTACATCTCTCGGCCGCGGGCAACTCGTGCGCCCGCCGTGGAACCCGAGGGGACGCCTGGTTGTCAGCGGGCCATGCGTTCAGCGCTCCGCAGTGCCTTGCCCTGCCTGCTCGTCGCGTGTGGGGCCGACCCGTACGCCGACCGGCGCCCGGATGAGCAGGGCCTGAAGGAACTGCGCCACGACGTGAGGGTGCGCTTCGAAGACGGGCAGGTGCGCCTGGCCGTCACGCGCCAGGTGCGCAACGACACCGACGCCGAGCAACCCTTCATCACCGAAGTGCCGCTCCCCGAGGGCGCCATCGCCACCTCACTGCGGTTGGGGCGGGGAGACGCTCCGCTGGTGCTGGCGCCGCTGTCGACCATCGAGCGCGTCACTGCCGAGTGGGAGCGCCTCACCAGTGAGGGCGAGGCCGAGCCGACGCCCATCGGGCGGCTCCTCTGGTCGTGGGACGGTGCGCTGCTGCTCGAGGTGTTCGCCGTGCCGCCACGCGAATCCGTCACCGTCGCGTACGACGTGCAGGCACCGAGCCGCTACGAGGCCGGCCTGATGCTCCTCGAGGTGCCGGCGTCCGAGGGCCTGGCCCCGCGCTTCGAAGGCGCCACCGTCGAACCGCTCGACCACGGGTTCCTCGTTCGGCGCCAGCACGTCACCCAGCCGGTGGCCGACGTTCGTTGGGCAACGGCGCCGCTCGACCTCCGGCGGGTGCTGTGGCGGCTCGAGGTCGACGCCGCGCCGGTACTCGAGCCCGCGCCCATCGCGCCACACGTCGTCTTCGTCATCGACGCCTCGCACAGCGAGGGGCCTGCTGGCATCGCCGCGCAGCTCGAGGTGCTCACGCACGTGCTCACCCACACGCCCGATGCGCTGGTCGAGGTCGTCGTCGTTCGCCGCCGCGCCAAGCGGCTCTTCGGCGCCTTCGTTCCGGCACGCGAAGTCCCTGCGCGAGTGGCGGCCGAAGCCGAGCACCTCGTCCCCGGCAACGGCTCGAACCTCGACGAAGGGGCGCGGCTCGCGGCCCAGCTCCTCACGGGCGTTCAGGGGCCTGCGCGCGTACTGCTCTTCACCGACGAGCGCCTGCGCACCTCTTTCACCAACGCCGCGGCCCTCGAGGCGCTGCAGGGTCTCCCGGCCTGGGCCGTGGTGCATGTGGTGGAGCGCACGGACCGGGTCCGTGGCTCCCTGCGCGAGGAGCGCGACGACCTGGCGCCCCTGGCTCCGGTGGCCACGGCGTGGGGCGGCGTCTTCTTCCACGTCGAAGGTGCGACGCCCGACGCAGCCCCAGGCGAGGCGGCCCGCGCCCTGCTCGAGCTCGTTCGTCCCACCCGGGTGGACGACCTGAAAGTCGACGCCGCCGACGTCGAGGTCGCCCTGCAGCCGTCACTCGCCGAGGGCACGTCGCTCTGGCTGCACGGCGTCGCCGAGCACCCACCTGAGTTCATCACCATCACCGGAAAGGTGTGGGGCCGGCCCTTCCGGCGGGTGGTGGGGCTCGACGATGGGCTGTCGCGGCGGCTCCCCGGGCTCGCAGTCGGAGCGAACGACTTCCGCAGCCTGCTCGACGACGACGAGCTCCGTTCGGCCGCGTTCCTCGCGCAGGCGGTGTCTCCAGTGACGGCGTACCTCGCGGCGCCAGCCCACGCGGCGCCGTCGCGCGTCGGGACCTCGGTGCTCATGCTGGGGGCTGTTGGCACCAGACCCTGCGGGTGCGGAGGCGCTGGGGTGACGTTGAGAGGCACGGGCCTCCGTCAGGCGCTCATCGACTACCGGGCGCTGCTGCGGGAAGGCCTCGCGCCCGGCCAGGCGGCCTGCGCAGCCCAGCTCGGCGCCACCGCCTCGGGCCGCGTCGTCATCGAGACGACCGGTGACGAGGTCGTCGACGTCGAGGTGTCGGCCCCGGATGAGGCGATGAAGGCCTGTCTCACCGAGGCTGCGTGGGCGCTCCGGCTGCCGCAGGTGTTCGACACGCCCGGGGGAACGAATCGCTTCGTGGTCGAGCTGTAGACCGAGAGTCGCCCCTGCTTCCGGTCGCCGGGCTGAACGTCAGCACGAGGTGCCTTCGGCACCGCGCCGGCGACTCCGAACGGTCAGGAGCGCCGGAGCGTGATGTCGCGAGCTCGCGGGAGGAGTTCTCGAGTGAGGTCCGCGTCCGACAGGTCGCCGCTTCCCAGGCGCAGCGCCATCCACGCGTGGGCGATCTGCGACGGCGGGACGAAGAGGGGTTCGGCGGGTGAGGAGGTGGCCGCGACGACGTGTCAGCCGAAGGTCTTGCTTGAAGGCGGCAGGCGGCCGAGGTGGCGCTGGCAGGAGCCGGCGGCGGCCATGAGCGGCTCGAACGGCAGCAGCGCGGGCGAGACGGCGACGCCCCACTTCTTGCGCTGGTCGGCGATCGGACCGATGAGCGCCGACGGTGTTCGACGAGGCCGTCACCAATGAGGCCGAGCTGCTGTGCCTCGTTCTCGTGACGGTCCATGGCCGAGCGAACGCGTCGCCCCTCGGCGGCCAGCCCGGGCCACGTGCACGTCTGGTGGACGGCCGCTCCCGCGACGCGCTCGAGCGCCCCTTCGAGCTGAGCGCGCGTTCTCTTCCCGGAGTGAGCCCCTCCAGGGCATCTTGGGCTGACCGAGCCTCACTGGACGCAGAGGAACGCGTAGCAGTAGCCGTCCCGGAGGTCGGTCGAGTTGAAGCAGGCGCGGTTCGAGACCAGCCGCGGCGTGCCCCGCGGACAGGCGACGCTTGCACACCCCGTACAGCTCGCCCCTCCCCACGTGTTCTGACAGAGCCGCAGCACCGTCGAGGGGGGTTGCAGTTCGTTGTCGCTCCGCCCAGCACGGCGCCCGCGACCGGGGCGGTGCTCGTCACCGCCGTCGCGCTGAGCGTGCCAGCGACGGTGACGTCGTTGAGCAGCGTGATGCGTCGGCCCCCACCCGACGAGGTGTTCCCGGCGATGACGAGGGCCCGCTGCGCGGCGTTGTCGTTCGCGATGAGCATGCTGCCGGCGCCCGGCGTCACGGCGGCCGAGTCCACGTACGGCAACCCGAGCCAGGTGGCGGCGATACCGCCATCGACCGAGAGGGTCCCGTTGAGCGCCGCGCTCCCGCTGATGCGCACGGGCGCGGCAACCGGGCCCACCTTCTGCTCGAGCCAGTCGACGAGCTGCTGGGTGTTGCCGTTGACCTCCGAGGCGAGCGCCGGCGAGTCGGCGCAGAAGGTCCGCAAGGGCGCGGGGAGCGTCTGCGCACAGCTCGCCTGGGCCCACGCCACCGTCGAGCGCGCGAGCCAGACGCCGAGCACCAGCGCCGCCGCCACCACCACGAGCGCCCCCCTCGGCCGCGCTGGCGAGGCGCGGGCCCCGGCCTCGAGCCCGGCGAGGTACGCCGAGCGCCACCGCTCGACCTCCGCCTCGGACACCCCATGGCGACGCGCGACCTCGCCGGGGCTGGTTCGGCCAGCCAGAAGTTCGATGATGGAGACGTGAGAACTCGCCGGTTCGTCCATGGGCCCCCCTCTGGACGCGCACGTGTACGGCATCTGCCGCCAGATTGTCCCCCCGGGCGGTGCGCGCCTTGCGACAGCGCAGCCATGCCCTCCCGGAAGTTGAGGAAAAACAGCGCCGCGCGCCGGGGAGCGGGTCGAGCGGTGGGAGGCGAGCTCGAGTCGTCGGAGGGCCTCACGTCGGCCAGGGGCGCGGAGTCCTGCGGCTGGAGCACCTGTTCTCCTGCCTCGAGGCACACGTCCGGAGCGGTGGCGGTACGAGGGGCGGCGGGTGTCCTCCGCGACGCCCGGCACCACCGGTGACGGAGCCGTCTCCGGCGGGAGCAGCCAGCCGCCGAGGGGGTGCCCCAACTGACGCCTTCCCGCGCGCCCGACTCCGGGCACCGCGCTCGTCACCTCCGCCGGAGCACCCGGCGAACCACGGCGCCGGCCTGCGGAACGCCAAGCGCCGCCGTCAGGCCCAGGTACGAGCCCCCGAAGATGGCGAGCAGCGCGAGGGCTCCGACGAGCGTCGACGCCTCGAAGCGCCACACCTGCACCGGCGGCAGGTTGGGGAATGGCAGCAGCCCGCCGGCCCACTCCTCGAGCGCCGCCGGCCGGGGCCCGAAGCGCGCGGTGAGCGCCGCCTTGCACCCCAGCGTGAGGCCGCCCGAGGCCACGGCGCAGGCCCATAGGCGCACCAGGCGGCCAGCCACCCGGGGCACGCCGCCGAGCGCCCGCGCCACCGCCCGGCGCAGCAGCACCAGCTCGAGCCACGCGGTGAGGCCCGTCACCCCGGTGAGGAAGGCGACGCCCACGTCGCGCGAGAGGCCGAGCGCCCCCACGAGCCCCTGCACCGCGCCCAGGCCCAGCCCGACGCCGACGGCCACCCGCACCACCGCGAAG
>JADCJJ010000135.1 GCA_020247085.1 Myxococcaceae bacterium
CGCTCGTCACCGTGGTGCCCTGGGGCGCGTACATCAGCCGCACCGACGTCTGGTCGGGAGAGCGCGTGCCGGCGTTGGTGTTGTAGTGAACCTGCATCGCCAGGGCCTGGCTCGGCTGCAGGCGAATGCCGGTGCCAGCGGGGTAGACGACCGAGCTGATGCCGGGGGCCCAGGCGCCGATGGGGCCGGGGCTGTTCGCGATGCCCGAGTCGCCGTAGCAGGTCCACCCGGGGCCGGCCTCGCCCATGTCCTTCGTTCGGGCTGCGGCGCGGTCGACGATGTAGACGATGACGTGGTGCACCTCGGCGGTGACGCCCGGCGTGACGTCGTAGCCGGTGACGAAGCGCGCGGCCGCGAGGGCGGGGTCGACGAGGAAGCAGCGGTAGTCGTCAGCCCGGGCGGACGAGGGCGTGTACGGCTCGCTCATCGTCAGCGTCGCGTCGACGCGCGGCAGCTGCCCGACCGGGCCCGGAGGCGTCGGCGCGTCCGCCGGGTTGCCCTCGGGCGCGCCGTCATCGGCCCACTTCGCCAACGTGTCGATCTGCGCCTGCGTGAGGCTGAAGTCGTTGACGAAGGGCGTGCCGCACGCGGCCGACGGCATCCAGGGGGGCATGCGGCGGGCGACGACGGCGCTCTTCATCGCCGCGGCCATCGGCCTGGCCTGCGCGTACGTCTCGAGCGCGAACGGCCCGATGCCGCCGGCGCGGTGGCACGACTGGCACTTCGTCTGCGTCACCGGCAGTACGTCGCGGTACCAGGTGACGGCGCCCAGCGCGCCGCCGCCGCCGGCCGAGCCGCCCGCGGCACCTCCGGCGGACGAGCCTCCCGCCGCGCCGCCGCCCGGGCTGGCCGCGCAGACGTTGCCGCCGCAGCCCTGACCCGCCGCGCACGCCGAGCAGGTGGCGCCACGCGTCCCGCAGGCCTCCGCCGTGTTGCCGGGCTCGCAGCGCCCGGTGGTGGAGCTGCAGCAACCCGTCGGACACGTCGTCGGATCGCAGACGAAGCTGGCGGGGCTGCAGGCGGAGAACACGGTCGTGAGCGACAGCGAGCCAACGAGGGTGACGAGGCGGGACGACATGGGTGGAGGACTCCTCGTGGCAACCGGCCGTGCGACGCCGCACTCAACCCAAGACGTCGCCCGAACGCAACCGGAGCCCTCTGGCCGGCTGGCTCCAGCGGCGCGAACGCGCGGCCCGCGCCGTGTCGGGCAGCGCCAGCGCCACACGCCCGGTGCGGGCATGGCCGGCTGCTGATGCACGTGGCACGCGGTGCGCCTCCGGCCGCTCGCCCCGCGCCGTGTCGGGCAGCGCCACACGCCCGACAGCGGCGCAGCCGGCTGTTGACGACCGTGACCCGCGGCGCGCCTCTGGCCGTCCCGCGCCCCGCGGATCGAACGCGCAGCCCGCACCGCTTCGGGCAGCGTCAGCCTCGCAAGCGCCCGACCCGCTCCCGACCCCTCCCGCCGACCTGGGCCCGGTGGCTCGCGGCGGAGAGCACCGGCCCCGCCCCCGTCGGAGCGCGGGGGCCTGCCGGGGCGTTCAGGCAACGCCGCACTGGCTCTGGTGGCATACGCGGCCGTCGCCCTCCGACGCCTCGTCACGCGACAGCGCCGCGGCGGAACGGCGGCCCCCGGTGAGTCCCCCGGAGCAGCAGCCGCGAGGGGGGCGCCATCGCCTCGGCGGGGACCTATGCTCCAGGCTCTTCGTCCCCAGGCAGGGCGCGACTGGGTGTCCGCCTCGACCGCCGGCACTCGCGATGCTCCCGACGCCTCGTCACGCGACGGCGCCGCGGCGGAACGGCGGCCCCCGGTGAGTCCCCCGAAGCAGCAGCCGCGAGGGGGGCGCCATCGCCTCGGCGGGGACCTACGCTCCGGGCTCCTCGTCCCCGGGCAGGGCGCGACTGGGTGTCCGCCTCGACCGCCGCCACTCGCGATGAACAAGAAACGCGAGCAGCGCGATGCTCCCGACGAAGGGCGTGGCGAGCAGGTACGGCCAGAGGGGCAGGCCCAGGCGCCGCGCCTCGGGGCCGACGAAGGCCCACGCGACGGTCAGCGCGAGGCACAGGTCGACGAACACCTGTCGGGCCCACGGGCGCTCGGAGAGCACCGCGAAGAGCCCGGGCAGCCCCTCGGGGGCGACGATGACGAGCGACCAGGCCGTGAAGGTGACGAGCGCGACGACGAGAGCGGCCAGACGCATGAGGCTCCGGAGAACGGAACGACGAAGTGAGGGGCCTCTTGTCAGCGCGCGTGCGAGGCCGCAATGACGTCGGACGTCATGGGCGCTGCGCCAGCCGCGGGTAGACTGGCCCACCGATGACGCACGACGCCTTCGCGGGCCTGCTCAAGCGCTGGCGCGCCGCGCGGCGGCTGTCCCAGGAGCAGCTCGCCCTCGAGGCCGGCGTCTCGACGCGGCACCTGAGCTTCCTCGAGACGGGCAAGTCGAAGCCGAGCCGCGAGATGGTGCTGCGCCTGACGGCGACGCTCGCGCTGGCGCTGAAAGAGCGCAACGTCATGCTCGCCAGCGCCGGCTTCGCCCCAATCTTCACCGCGCGGTCGCTCGAGAGCCTCGAACTCGCCCCGGTGCGCCGGGCCATCGAGCTGCTCCTGCAGAAGCAGGAGCCCTACGGCGCGGTGCTCTTCGACCGCTGCTGGAACGTGCTGCGGATGAACGAGGGGGCGGCGCGGCTGATGGGGTGCTTTCTCGACCCGGCCCACGCCGCGCCGGGCGTCGCAACGAACCTGGTGCGCGCCATCCTCCATCCGTCGGGGCTGCGGCCAGCGCTCGTGAACTGGGTCGAGGTGGCCCAGGTGGCCCTCGAGCGGCTGGAGCGCGAGTGCGCGACGGAGCCCACCGACGAGGCGCGGCGGGCGCTCCTCGAGGAGGTGCGCTGCTACCCGGGGGTCGACGCCGTCGGCCCCATCGCGCCCGAGGGCGGCGCGCCGACGTCGCTCGTGCACCTCAAGCGCGGCCGCGACGAGGCCCGGCTCTTCACCATGCTCACCACCATCGGCACGCCGCTGGACGTCACCGCGCAAGAACTCACCATCGAGTCGTACTTCCCCGCCGATGAGGCGACCGAGCGGTGGCTTCAGGGCAGGTGAGGGCGCCGTGACGTCGTCGCCGGGCGCTCGCCGTCGCCAGCGCCCGGGCCCCTTTCCCGCGCCGCCGCTGCCCGCGCTCGTGCGCGCCGTGCGGAGCGACCACGGCGTCTTTCAGGGGAGGTCGAAAAGTTGAGCAACAGCCCTGTCGTGCCACCGTTCACGGCATGACGAACCCGACGCGCCGTGAAGTCCGCAAAGCCGTTCGCCTCCCCGTCTCCATCGGCGGCTCCCAGGCCGCGCTGTCGACCGACGTCTCGACGAGCGGCTTTCAGCTCGAGACGCCGACGCTGCTGCCCCAGGGCCTGCCCGTCGAGGGCTACGTGTTGCACGGCCACAAGGAGTTGCGGTGGAAGGGCGTCATCGCCTGGGCTCGCGCCGGCAACCCGATGACGAGCACCTGGCACGCGCTCGGCGTTCGCTTCACCAAGGTGTCGCCCGGGCTGCGGGCCCTCATCTCGATGCGCTCGCGAGGCTGACGGCGACACCGGCCGCGCTGGGCCGTCGGCCGCCGGCCTGTCGCGCGTGGAGCGTGTGGCGCATCGATGCGCTCGCGCAGTTGGCGGCTCCGCCGGCCGCCCAGGCCCGTCGGCGGCCGGCCTGTCGCCCAGGCTGCGGGCTCGCACCGTGGGGCGTTCGCGCGGCGAGCGGCTCCACTCGACGCTGAGGCCCTTCGGTGGGCTTCCCGGCGGGCGCGCTTGCGCTATGTCGCGCGCGTGCTCGTCATGACGCTCCTCACCGCCACCGTCGTCGACCCCCAGTTCCTTCGCGAATTCGCCGAGACCCGCCGCTTCCTCGCGGGGCGCCCCGAGAAGCCGCGCTTCTCGCCCGACGGCAAGAGCGTCTTCTTCCTGCGCTCGGCCGCGAAAGACGCCCGGCAGCTGCTCTACGAAGTCGACGTCGCCACCGGCCAGACGAAGGAGCTCCTCACGCCGGACTCGCTGCTGAAGGGCGCGAGCGAGACGCTGTCGGCCGCCGAGAAGGCCCGCCTCGAGCGCCAGCGCGTGTCGGCCCGCGGCTTCACCAGCTACCAGCTCTCACCCGACGGCTCACGGCTGCTCGTCGTGCTGTCGGGGAGACTCTACGTCGTCGAGCGCGCCAGCGGGAAGGTGACGCAGCTGAAGACCGGTGACGGGGCCTGCATCGACCCGAAGTTCTCGCCCGACGGCGCCCGCGTCGGCTACGTGCGCGACTTCGACGTGCACGTCGTGGACCTCATGAAGAACGTCGAGGCGCGCGTCACCATCGGCGGCACCGACGAGCGGCCGAACGGCCTCGCCGAGTTCGTCGCCCAGGAGGAGATGAGCCGTTTCTCGGGCTTCTGGTTCTCTCCCGACGGCAAGGCCGTCGTCTTCCAGAAGACCGACCACGTTGGCCTCGAGCGCTTCGGCATCGCCGACCCGATGCACCCCGAGGCCGAGGTCGACCGGTTCTTCTACCCGCGGCCCGGCAAGAAGAACGCGGCGGTGGCGCTGGCCATCGTCCCCGTCGGCGGTGGCGCGAGCGTCGAGGTGCAGTGGGACCGCGCCGCGTTCCCCTACGTCACCACCGTGAAGTGGCCGAAGGCAGGCGCGCTGTCGGTGGTGGTGCAGAACCGCGAGCAGACGAAGTCGCTGCTGCTCGCGGTCGACCCCGGCACCGGCCGCACGACGACCCTCGTCACCGAAGAGGACGCCGCGTGGGTCAACATCAACCAGGACGTGCCGGCCTGGCTCCCCGACGGGAGCGGCTTCTTCTGGAGCACCGAGCGCGACGGCGGCCCGGCGCTCGAGCTGCGAAGGGCCGACGGCTCGAACCCGGTGACGTGGGTGAAGCCGGCCGCCCGCTACAGGGGCGAGAATGGCCTCGTCGGGTACGAGGCGCGCTCGAAGACGCTCTACTTCCTCGGCGGTGACGACCCGACGCAGGCGCTGCTCTTCAAGGTCGTCGACGGCGGGCCGGTTGAGCGCGTGAAGACCCCGAGCGACGGCCGCGCCTTCGAGACCGCCGTCATGGCCGACGACGGGAGCGCCTTCGTCGTCACCACCACCTCGACGCGTGCGATGCCGAGGTCCTTCGTCACGAAGGCCGGCGGCGGGCCCGTCACCGAGCTGCCGAGCGTCGCCGTCGAGCCGTCGCTCAAGCTGAACGTCGAGCTGACGACGCTGCCCGGGCCCGTCGCCGCGCGGGCTGCCATCATCCGCCCGAGCACCTTCAAGAAGGGCACGAAGTACCCGGTGGTGCTCAACGTCTACGGCGGTCCCGGGCACCTCGAGGTGATCGAGACGACGCGCGAGAACCTGGTGCTGCAGTGGCTCGCCAACCAGGGCTTCATCGTGGTGAAGCTCGACGGCCGGGGCACGCCGCGGCGCGGGCGCGACTTCGAGCGCGCCATCAAGTTCGACTTCGCCACCCTCACCGCGCAGGACCAGGTGGACGGCCTGCGCGCGCTCGGCGCGAAGGTGCCCGAGCTCGACCTCGCGCGCGTCGGCGTCTACGGCTGGAGCTTCGGCGGCTACATGGCCGCGCTGCTGGCGATGGCGAAGGGTGACGTCTTCAAGAGCGCGGTGGCGGGCGCTCCCGTCGTCGACTGGCGCGACTACGACACGCACTACACGGAGCGCTTCCTCGGTCTACCCGAGGCCCAGCCGAAGGCCTACGAGGTGAGCTCGCTCCTGTCGTACGTGAAGGACGCGAAGCGGCCCCTGCTGCTCATCCACGGCACGGCGGACGACAACGTCTACTTCCTGCACACGCTCAAGCTGTCGGACGCGCTCTTCAAGGCCGGCAAGCCGCACGCCGTGCTGCCGCTGTCGAACTTCACGCACATGGTGCCCGACCCGCTGGTGACCGAGCGGCTCTGGGAGCGCATCGCCACCCACTTCCTCGAGACGCTCTCGAAATGACTGCCAGGCTCGACCCGGCCTTCGTCGCCGATTGCCCCTACGGGCCCGACGCGCTGCTCATCGACGAGATCGTCTCCATCGACCGTGAGAAGGGCGAGGTGGTCTGCACCATGCCGGTGCATGACGAGCTGCCGCTCACCCGGTCGCAGCGGGTGCACCCGGTGCGACACCCCCGGCACGTCAACGGCGGCCTCATGCTGCACATGACGGGCATGCTCGGCTTCGTGCACGCCTACTACGTGCTGGGCCTGCGCCACGCCGACGGGTGGATTGGCTATGGCGCGAAGATTCACCAGGCCCGGTTCCTTGCGCTGGCGACGCCCGGCGCACCGCTCGTGCTCCGCGGGTGGACGACCCGCTCGCGGAAGATGAACGAGTCGATCATGGCTCGGTACTCGTTCGAGTTCCGCCAGGGCGAGAAGGTCGTCTACGAAGGAGACCAGACCGCCATGTGGGCGCGCGTACGCGAGGCGGCGCCGCTGCCCCCGGTCGACGCGAGCGCGGGGGAGCCACGGTAGGGTGCTCTTGATGTTCAGAAGAGTCCAAGAAGCTCAAACGTGAAGCTGCTCCCGGAACTCCGCGAGGGGCGGGTGCAACCCGCTGCTGGTGGCCGTCGAGGGCCTCTCGTCGGAGGCCGAGTGCGAAGCGCCTGTCGCGCAAATCGAGGCGCTCGGGCCGGCGCTGGTGTCGACGGCGCGGGGCCGGTGCTGCGGCCGGACCAGCGCTCGAACGACCGGGAGGTGTTCGACGACCCGGCGCTGGCCGGGGGGCTGTTCGAGCGGATTCGGCCCCGCGCCCCTGTGCGGCTCGAGGGGGCTGGCGGCTCGCTGGAGCCAACCAGCGGCTGCGCTGCTACCGGCACCGCCCGGGGGAGGCCTTCGCGCCGCACGCCGACGGCGCGTTCCATCGCTCGGCCGACGAGGCCCGCCTGCCGACCGCCCTGGTGCACCTGAACCGCTGCGAGGCCGGAGCCGCCAACCGAGTTCTGCTGCTCGGCCGGCCCATCGACCCGGCGCCGGGGCACACTCTGGCGCACGACCACCGCCTGCGGCCCGCGGCCCGCCCCGTCGCCAGCGGCCTGAAGGACGTCGTCCGAATTGACGTCTTGTTCGGTCGGATGCGCTGAAAGAATAGTAAATTCAAGCCCTTGAGGTCTGCCTCCGCAGGCGGGAGGCGGTTGGGCTAAGGGCGCGCCCATGAGTGACGGACCGACCAGCCCGCCGGCGGTGACGAGCCCGACGGCGGCGCCTGCGAGCGAGGCACGTGCAC
>JADCJJ010000136.1 GCA_020247085.1 Myxococcaceae bacterium
CTCGTCCATCGCTGCCGTCGTTCTGGTGCTCCTCGTGGCCTGGGCCGACGAGGCGGCCGCGCAGGTGTGCAATCCGCTCCCGCCGGCTCCGCGAGGCCAGTGCCTCGCGAGCAACCTGAACGGGGAGAACGATTGTGACGGCGACGGGTGCCGAGGGCTCGAGGGCGACTGCAACGACTGCGACGCAACGATTCGAGGCCCGAGCTGTCCCGGTGGAACGGTCGGCACGCGCACCACCCCGGCGGGCGCCGGCCCCGAGCTCTGTGACGGCAAAGACAACGACTGCGACGTCACCATCGACGAAGGCCCCTCGGGCACGGCTGGCACGGTCGACGCGGGCCTGGCGTGCACGGTGCCCGGGCAGCAGGGCCTGTGCGCCACCGGCGTTTCGGCCTGTCAGGGCGTGATGGGCGTGGTCTGCAACCAGACGGTGATGCCGGTGGCCGAGACGTGTGACGGCCGCGACAACGACTGCGACGGTGACTCCGACGAAACCGGCGCCGCAGGGTCGTCGAAGCTGACGCTGAACTGCTTCCCGACGCCGGCCTCGACCAACGGCACCCCGAACGTCGGCATCTGCCGCAACGGCCAGCAGGCCTGCAACGCCGCGCCCAACTCGGGTGTCGCCAGCTACACCGCCTGTGGTGTGTGCGGCGTGCTCGCCTCGTGCATGGCGCCGATCACCGCGTCGAACCCGCCCGCCAACAACGAGACGGTCTGCAACGGCGCTGACGACGACTGCGACGGAACGCCTGACGACGGCGTGCCGGGCGTGGGCGCCTCGTGCATGGTGCCGGGGCAGCAGGGCCGGTGCCAGCAGGGGGTCTCGGCGTGCTCCGGCTCGATGGGCATCACCTGCACGCAGACGTTCTTCGCGACGACCGAGACGTGCAACGGCCTCGACGACGACTGCGACGGCTTCGTCGACGAGTCCGGCGCCGCCAACACGCCGAAGCTGACGCAGACCTGCTTCCCCGGGCCGGGCACGGCGGGCATCGGTGAGTGCGTCTCGGGCCAGCAGGCCTGCAACGCCGGCGCTGGGAGCGGCACCGCCTCGTGGACGACGTGCGGCGCCTGTGGCTCGCTCGCGACGTGCACGGCGCCGGTCACCGCCACGGCCGAGGTGTGCAACGGCCGGGACGACGACTGCAACGGGGTGAACGACAACGGAAACCCGGGCGGTGGCGTCGCGTGCACCAACACCGCGGCGCAGGGCGTCTGCCGGCCCGGCATTCTCGCGTGCCAGAGCGGCGCGCTGGTGTGCAACTCGACGATTCAGCCGGGCACCCAGACCGAGGTGTGCGACGGCGCCGATAACGACTGCGACGGCGCCACCGACGAGACGGCCGGCGTCGGGAGCCCGACTCAGTCGCGCGTCTGCTACGCGGGCCCGGCGGGCACCTTCACCGGCACCTGCGGCAACGCGCCCATGAGCTGCAGCCCGGTGGGGGTCTGCCGTGGCGTGCTGCAGGTGTGCCCGGGTGTCGGCGGCTTCCCGATGTGCACCACGTCGACCGGCGGCGCCGACGGTGGGACGCAGCTCTTCGACAGAGCCGAGACCTGCAACGGGCTCGACGATGACTGCGACGGCGCGACCGACGAGGGCAGCCCCGGCGCGGGCGTGGCCTGCACGGCGACGTCGGCGGTGGGCGCGTGCCGCAACGGCACGACTGCGTGCACCGGCGGCTCGCTCCTGTGCAACGCGTCGTCGCCGACGACTGAGGTGTGCGACGGCATCGACAACGACTGCGACGGTGCCATCGACGAGTCGGGCGGCGTGGGCAGCCCGACGCTGTCGCGGGTCTGCTTCGCGGGCGCCGCCGGCACCTTCACCGGCTCCTGTGGGAACGCGCCGATGAGCTGCAGCCCGGTAGGCGCGTGCCGCGCGGTGCTCCAGGTGTGCCCCGGCGCGGGCGGCTTCCCCATGTGCACGGCCTCGACGACGGGCGCCGATGGCGGGACGCAGCAGTTCAGCGCCGCCGAGACGTGCAACGGGCTCGACGACGACTGCAACGGCACGGTGGACAACGGCAGCCCGGGCGCGGGCGTGGCCTGCACGGCGATGTCGGCGGTGGGCGCGTGCCGCAACGGCACCACGGCGTGCACGGGCGGCGCGCTCCTGTGCAACGCGTCGGCGCCGACGGCCGAGGTGTGCGACGGCGTCGACAACGACTGTGACAGCGCCACCGACGAGTCGGCCGGCGTGGGCAGCCCGACGCTGTCGCGGGTCTGCTTCGCGGGCGCCGCCGGCACCTTCACCGGCACCTGCGGGAACGCGCCGATGAGCTGCAGCCCGGTGGGCGCGTGCCGCGCCGTGCTCCAGGTGTGCCCCGGCGTGGGCGGCTTCCCCATGTGCACCACGTCGACGACGGGCGCCGACGGCGGGACGCAGCAGTTCAGCGCCGCCGAGACGTGCAACGGGCTCGACGACGACTGCAACGGCGCGGTGGACAATGGCAGCCCGGGCGCGGGCGTGGCCTGCACGGCGATGTCGGCGGTGGGCGCGTGCCGCAACGGAACCACGGCGTGCACCGGCGGCGCGCTCCAGTGCAACGCGTCGGCCCCGACGGCCGAGGTGTGCGACGGCGTCGACAACGACTGTGACAGCGCCACCGACGAGTCAGGCGGCGTGGGCAGCCCGACGCTGTCGCGGGTCTGCTACGCGGGCCCAGCGGGCACGTTCACCGGCACGTGCGGCAACGCGCCGATGAGCTGCTCCCCGGTGGGGGTGTGCCGCGGCGTCGAGCAGGTGTGCCCTGGCGCCGGTGGCTTCACGATGTGCACGGCCTCGGTGCTCGGCGCCGACGGCGGGAGCCAGCAGTACAACTCGACGGAGACCTGCAACGGCGTCGACGACGACTGCGACGGCGCGACCGACGAGGGCAACCCCGGCGGCGGCGCGGCCTGCACGGCGATGTCGGCGGTGGGCGCGTGCCGCAACGGCACCACGGCGTGCTCCGGCGGCTCCGTCGTGTGCAACGCGTCGGCGCCGACGACCGAGGTGTGTGACGGCGTCGACAACGACTGCGACGGCGCCGTCGACGAGTCCGGCGGCGTGGGGAGCCCGACGCTGTCCCGGGTCTGCTACGGAGGCCCGCCGGGCACGTTCACCGGCACCTGCGGCAATGCGCCGGCGAGCTGCAGCCCGGTGGGGGCGTGTCGCGCGGTGCTCCAGGTGTGCCCCGGCGCGGGCGGGTTCCCGATGTGCACCACGTCGACGATGGGCGCCGATGGTGGGAGCCAGCAGTTCAACTCGGCCGAGAGCTGCAACGGGCTCGACGACGACTGCAACGGCACGGTTGATAACGGCAACCCCGGTGGCGGCGTGGCCTGTACGGCGACGGCGGCGGTGGGTGCGTGCCGCAACGGCACCACGGCGTGCACGGGCGGCTCGCTCCTGTGCAACGCGTCGGCGCCGACGACCGAGGTGTGCGACGGCGTCGACAACGACTGCGACAGTGCTACCGACGAGACGGGCGGCGTGGGCAGCCCGACGCTGTCGCGGGTCTGTTACGGTGGTCCGGCGGGCACCTTCACCGGCGCCTGTGGCAACGCGCCGGCGAGCTGCGCGCCGCGCGGCGTGTGCCGCGGTGTCGAGCAGGTGTGCCCCGGCGTCGGCGGCTTCCCCATGTGCACCACCATGACGCTGGGCGCCGACGGCGGGAGCCAGCAGTTCAACTCGGCCGAGAGCTGCAACGGGCTCGACGACGACTGCAACGGCACGGTGGACAACGGCAGCCCTGACGCGGGCCTGGCCTGTACGGCGATGTCGGCGGTGGGCGCGTGCCGAAACGGCACCACGGCGTGCACCAGCGGCGCTGTCGTGTGCAACGCGTCGGCGCCGACGACCGAGGTGTGCGACGGCGTCGACAACGACTGTGACAGCGCCAC
>JADCJJ010000137.1 GCA_020247085.1 Myxococcaceae bacterium
AGCTCGCCAGCACGTAGCGCACCCCCGCCCGCGCCCCCTGAAAGCCCGCGCCGATGCCCGGGCCGTGCAGGTGCCCATACACACACACCTCGGGCTGCCACGCCTCGAGCACCCGCGAGAACGCCGTCTCGAGCCCGTTGACGTACAGCGGCGGGAAGTGCACCGCCCCGATGCGCACCACCCGCCCCCCCCGCCTCGCCTCCTTGTCCCTCGCGTCCTTGATGGAGAGCGAGAGCCGGTTCGCCTCCCGCTCGATGAAGTCAGGCTTCTGCGCCTCGTCGCCCAGCTCGCCCCCCGGCATCGGCGGCGCCTCGGGCGCCGTCCACAGACGTGAGCCCGCGATGACGTAGGGCCCCACCTCCACCGCCGAGTTCTGCAGGAAGCCCACGAAGGTGCGGAACGGCTCGAAGAGCTTCTTCAGCTTCGCCGTGCTGTCGCCCCACCAGAAGTCGTGGTTGCCGCGCAACAACACCTTCTTCCCGGGGCGCTCGTCGAGCCACGCCAGGTCCTCCTGCACCTCGTTCGCTCGCGTCGCCCACGAGATGTCGCCGGCCACGATGACGACGTCGTCGCTCGTCACCAGCCGGTCCCACGCCTCGCCCAACGGCCCGGGGTGCCCCACCCACCCGAACCGGTCCATGTCCTTCTTCCTCGTCGACGGGAGGTGCGTGTCTCCAATGCCGAACAGACGCATGGCACCGCTTGTGTCACCGCCACGCGACCCCGTCCACGAGCCAGGCGCGCCTCTCCCCCGGCACCGCCACCCCGCCCCTCACCCCTTGGCTGGCTCGCCGCCACGGGAGCAAGGCTGCCCCCTGGTCGTCGGTGACCGTCCGCCACGAAAGCCCGTCAGGCCGCCCCGCGCACGCATAGCCCGTCGTCGTCACGGACCGAAGAGCCGCTGCACCTCGAGCGCCTCGTCGGCCCGGCCCAGGTGGTTCAGGCTGCGCACCTTCTGCTGCAGCACGCTCCGGCGCCACGCGGGCTCCTCTGGCGCCGGACTCGGCGGCACCCGGAGCCACTGGTCGGCCATCACCAGCGCCCGCTCGTAGTCGCCCACGTCCACCAGGCGCGTGATGGTGCGCACGCCCGCCTCTCGCGACATCGACGCGATGCGAACGAACGGCGCGTTGACCTGCCGCTCCAGCTCACGCAGGTGCTCCTCGACGGCCTTCAGGCTGAAGCCCGTCGCCGGCTCCCTCGGCCGCCCGCGCCCCGGCTGCACCGTCACCACCCGCCCGGGCGGCGCCGGAGCCACCGGCGGCGGCGGCACGCCCTGCACCTCCGGCGGCGCCGGCGGGAACGCCCCGGGTGGCAACGTCGCCCACTCGTCCTCCGGGTTGGCCGATGGCGGCTCGACGTCGGACGCCTCGGCCCCTTCGACGTTCGCGACGCCCTCCGGCGGCGGCGCCGCCGACGCGGGCTCTACGGGCTCCGCCGCGACGCCAGCCCCCTGGCCCACCACCGGCGCAGGCGGCAGCGGCGGCGTCGAAGGAGCCACCGTCGGCCAGGCGAAGTCGTCGAGCGCTCCGTCACGCCACGCCACCGCGTGGCCCGCCACCACCACGTGCTTCGCCTTCGGTGTCTTCACCTCGACGCTGCCCTCCTCGACGGCGACCACCACCCGCGACGCCTCCCTCGAGACGAGGAAGCGGGTGCCGAGGTCCTTCACCTCGACGTCTCCCACCTTCACGGTGAGCAGCCGGTCCTCACGGTGCGGCACCACCATCGCCAGACTGCCCCGCGCGACCTCGAGGGTGAGCTCGTACTCGTCGAGCGTCGCCAGCGTCACGTCCGTCGCGCGGGTGAGCCCCGCCTTCGTGCCGTCGGGCAGCTTGAGCCACAGCGACCCCTCGGCCGACGTCGACACCGTCGCCCCCGCCTCGACCACCTGCGCCGGCGCCAGCGCCGCCCCCGCCAGCTTCGCGTTCTTCGCGCTCGCCACGACCGCCTTCACCGGCCTCGCCGGACGCGGCGGCACCACCACCGCGGGCAACGCCGGCGCCGGCACCTCGACCGGGTGCGCAGGCTGCGCCACCACCACGCCGCCTCCACCGCCATCGACCGGCCGCACCTGCCACACCACCAGGCCCGTCACCACCGTCGCCGCCGCCGCCACCGGCACCAACACCCGCACCGACAGCAGCGACCGCCACCAGCTCGTGAAAGACCGCGCCCCCTGGGCGTCCACCGCCTCGGCGAGGCGCGCCCCCACCCGCCGGGCCATCGCGTCGGGCATCGGCGGCGCAGGCGGCAGCATCGACAGCACCGAGAGCGAAGCCTCGACGTCGGCCAGCGCCGCGCGCGCCGCCGGAGAGGCCGCGAGCTCGGCCTCGAGCCGCGCCACCTCTTCGGCGGGCAGCTCACCCTTCGCGTACGCCCACAACTCCTCGGACGAAGGCACGCTCATGGCCCCCTCGCCCGCAGCGCCGTCACCGCCGCCGTGAAGTCCACCCGCGCCCGGTTGAGCCGGCTGCGCACCGTGTTGGCGGGGCAGTCGACCAGCTCGCTGATCTCCTCGGGCTTCAGGCCGAGCAGCTCGTGGTACACGAACACGGTCGCCTTCTCGTCACTCATCGTCGACAACGCCTTTTGCACCAGCTGCGCCGCCTGCGTCACCTGGGCCGCCCGCTCGGGGTCGAAGTGCTCCGGCGCCACCGTCTCGGGCAGCTCGTCGTCCTCCCCGACCGCCTCGGGCTTCCGGCGCTTCGAGCGCAGGTGCATCAGGCCGACGTTGACGCACACCCGGTGGAGGAACGTCGTCACCCTCGACTCGCCGCGGTACCCCTTCAACGCCCGCATCAGCTGCAGGTACGCATCCTGGACGAGATCCTCGAGGTCCGGTGACGGGCCAACCACCCGGAACAGCACCCGAAAAGCCAGCTGGTGGGTGCGCTCGTAGAGCTGCGTGAAGGCGACCGCCTCTCCGTCTCGGGCCGCCAGGGCCAGCGCCCGCAGAGGGTCGGCCGCTGCGATGGAGTCAGTCGCCATACGTGGGAGGGTGCAGACGAGCGCCGTCATGGCACAGGTTGGTTGCCGAAGGCGCCCCAACCGATCCACCTGGGCTCACGGTGATTTGCCAGCAGCGGCGCACGGTTGACCCGGTGACGAGCGGGCTCCACCGCCTCTTCACGGCCGCCGTCGAGCTGGGCCCAGGCCCCGGCCGCCGCAGGTCGGCGAGTCGGTCGCGACGGCGACTGCCTCGCCCGCTCGGGCTCGTCGTCCTGCCGCGCCTCGCGCGACCCTTTCGGCCAGCGCCGCGACTGCCTTCACCCCTTTGCGGAGCGCGCAGGCTCAGGCTCCCGCCACGCCTCGCGCAGACGCCTTCGTCCCGCGACGCGACCGCCGCTTTCCCTGCCGGAGCGATTTCGCGCGGGCTCCTGCCGCGCGGAAGGGCCGACGGCTTCAAGCCGCGACGCGTACGCTCACCCTTTTCCGGAAAGCTCGCGCTCGGCGTCCTGCCGCGCCTCACGCCAGGCCGAGCGTACCCGCTTCACCGCGCCCGACACCCGCTCGAGCCCCACCGCGAGGCGAGGGTCGACGGCCTCGAGGCGCTGCTTCACCAGCACCTCGAGCGCCGGGGGTGGCGGCCGGTCGAGCAGCTCCCGCAGCGTCACCAGCCCCCGCAGCGGCCTCCCACGCGTCGCCTCGAGGAGCGCCGCGACGTCGACCCCGTCCGCGGCGAGGCGCTCCACCGACGGGGCACCGGGCGCCCACGCGGGCGGGAACACGAGGGCGAGCCGCGCGAAGAGCGCCGCCTCGGCCCCCGGCGTCCCCTCGGCGAAGGTGACGGCGAACGGCCCCAACCTCGACGTGTCGAGCAACCACTCGAGGCGGCTCACCCACCCGGCCTCGAGCCAGGTCGCCAGCGAGAAGACGGCCGGTCGCTCCGGAGCTGGCATCGCCGCGACCGAGGACGACGACAGCGCCCAGGCCTGCGTGCCTGCCTCGAGCCTGCGGACGAGCGAGGCGAGGTGCAGCGGCGACAGCAGCGCGCCAGCCTCGACGAAGGCCAGGTACTGTCCCTGCGCCGCGGCCAGCCCGGCGTTCGTCCGCGCCAGCGGGTCCGTCGACGCCGCCGGCAGCCCCACCACCGTCACGCCAGCCCGCGCCTTCGGCTTCTCGAGCACCGCGTCGAGCCGCTCGGAGGCGAGCGTCGAGGCGACGACGAGCTCGAGCGGCCGCCGCTGCTGGTTCGCCAGCGAGGCCAGGGTGCCCGAGAGGAGCCCCTCGTCGCCGCCCGCCGAGATGACGACCGACACCAACCCCGCCGTGCGGTCGGGCCTCGAGGCCGCCGCGCCCCGGGCCGCGGTGAGCAACAGGCGGTCGGCCGCCGCGTCGGGGTTCACCTGCTCGAGGAGCTGCCGCAGCGCGGCCTCGGTGTCGGCCGACAGCCCCGTCGGCCGGTGCGCCGTCACCACCACGTCGCGCGCCCGCACGACGTAGCCCGCCGACGCCAGCCACTGTCGCACCTCGGGCTCGGCCAGCGCAGCCGGCGGCGTCACCCCCGTCAGGCCCAGCAGCAATCCGGACGTTGAGGCGGCGTTGGCGAACGAGAGTACGAGCTCGGCCTCACCCGCCGCCTGCGCGAGGTCCCGCAGCGACGCGGCGCCGCCCTGCAGCACGAAGCCGTCGAAGGCCACGACCACCTGCGGGTGGAAGGCGCGCAGCTCGTCGAGGGACGACGGGTCGGCCAACACCACGCAGCGGTTCGCCTCGATGGCCCGCACGAGCGCCGGGTCACTCGCCAGCACCGCGACCCGCTTCGCGAGCCCCACGCGTCGGGTGACGAGGGTGCGCAGGTCTGCTGCTGTCTGGGCGCTCATGCGCCGTGTCTACCGACGAACGGGCGCGGGCGCTCTCCTCCTGTTCGACCGCGTCTGCGCGCCGCCCTGCGTGCCGACGGCGAAGCCCGGCAGACGCTCAGCGCGAGGAGCGGCCCCCGGGGCCCTTCAACCGCGGCCTTCCCGGTGGCGCCGCGGGCTTCCGAGGCTCGAGCTTCGACACCGCGGACTTCGGAGCGCTGGCTGCCGAGGCTCCCGGCTTCGCGGACGGAGTCTTCGTGGTGTTGGACTTCGTGGCCTCCGACCTCGTGGCCTCCGACCTCGTAGCCTCCGACTTCGTAGCCTCCGACTTCGTACCGTCGGACTTCGTAGCGTGGGACTTCGTGGCTGCGGCGTTCGCGGACTCAGGCTGCGACGCCCCAGACGAGGAGACCTCGGCCCCGGAGTCCTCGACCCTGGCGGCCTCACCGGGCGGTGGCGCCTTCGACGACGACCGCTTCGTCAGGGCCTTCGCCGGCCGCGCGACCATCGGCGCGGGCGCCACGGTGGCGCCGGACTGCTCGAGCTCGGCGAGCCGCTCCCGCAGCCGCACGACCTCGGCCGACAGCTGCGCGTACCCGTCGAGCACCTGGGCGTTGAAGGCCACCTGCCGGCCGAGCGCCTCGTTGATGAAGGCCTGGCCCACCGCGCGGAACGCCCGCTTGGCCAGCACCACCGCCCGACCGCCGACCCCGTCGCGGTGCGTCTCGATGGGCAGCCCGCGGGTCGCGTCCGCGTGCTCGGCCATCGCCTCGACGATGAACGCGAAGGCGTCGACCGGCACCTCCACGGCGGCGCCGAGCCCCGCGTCTTCGCTCGGCGGCAGCAGCCCCCGCGACGACAGCCGCTCCCTCACCCGGTCCATCACCTTCTGGGTCGTCACGTCCTTGCCGAAGAGCCTCATCTCGACCGTCCTCCCGCTGATACGCGCCCGATGGCCCCGAGCCAGGCGTCGATCACCGCGCGCCAGGTGTGGCGCTCGGCGTAGCGACGCGCGCGCTCCGCCAGCGCCTGGCGCTCGACGCCCACCGCCCGCACCGCCTCGATGAAGGAGCGCTCGTCGTCGTAGCCCACGCCGGCCCGGCTGCGCTCGAGCTGTCCGCGTACCACGTCGCCGCGGGTGTTGCCGATGAGCGGTGCCCCGGCCGCGAAGGCCTCGAGCGCGAGCAGCGACAAGCTCTCGTAGCGGCTGGGCACCACCACCGCCATCGCCCCATGGAGCGCATCCCACTTCGTCTGCTCGTCGACTCGGCCGGTGGCGACGACGCGCGCGCCCCGGGGCTTGAGCTCGCCGGAGCCGACGAGCACCAGGCTTGGCGCGTCGTGGAACGCCGACACGAGGCGCTGATGGAAGGCCAGCAGCTCGTCGACGCCCTTCCCCGCCTCCATGCGGCCCACGTACAGCAGGTACGGCCCAGCCACCCCGAAGGCAGCGCGGAAGCGCGCCTCCCGGCCAGGCAGCGCCTCGACCCCCACGCCAACGACGCGGGACGGCGCCGCGCCCGGGAAGCGCTTGCGTACCAGCGCCTCCTCCTCGGGGGTGTTGCAGAGCAGCTCGCGCGGCCGCTCGAAGACGTCGGCGAAGAGCTGGAAGCGCAGCGGCGGCTCGTCGTGCGCCGTCGGGACGACGAGGGCCCGCTCCGCGAGCAGGGGCACGCCGTACGCCGTCGGCTGGTACAGGTACGTGAAGAAGGCCACCGCGTCGAAGCGCTCCCGCTCGGCCGCCAGGCGCTCGAGCAGCGCCGGGCAGGCGGGCCCCTGGTCGGCCAGCCACCGGGCCTCGCTCACCAGGTCCTGCCCGCGGCCGAACAGCTCGCCCGACAGCCGGTTGAAGGGCCTGATGTGTCGCACCCGGCTCGCGGCGAACCGGTGCACCGTGAGCGGCCCGTCGTGGCTCGTGCCAGCGGGCAGCTCGTTCTTCCATGACAGGTGGTCGACCGCGCAGGTGGTGAAGACCTCGACGCCGGCCGCTGGCGCCAGCCGGAGCGCGACCTGGCGGGCATGGGCCTCAGCGCCTCCGACGATGTCCTCGCCGAAGCGCTGCACCACGAAGGCTACGCGTGGGCGGGCCGGGCGCTGGCGGCGTCGCTTCGGGCCCAGAGCACCACCCGCCCCCACCGCGGCCGCGAGCGCGCTCGCCACCGCCGGGAGCGAGAACGCCGGAAGCCGCGCCCGCTGGCCCACCACGAGGCGCTCTCGCAGCTCGTCGTCCTCGTGCACCTGCTGCACCACCTCGGCGAGCGCGGCGAAGTGTTTCTCGTCGAAGCACAGGCCGTGGCCCCCCATCGTCTCGGGCACCGCGGCGGCGCCGAACGCCAACACCGGCAGGTCGCTGGCGAACGCCTCGAGGAGCGGCACCCCCAGGCCCTCGTGCTCGCTCATCGAGACGAAGAGCGTGGCCGCCCGATACGCCGCCACCAGCCCGGCGTGGTCGACACGCCCCAGGAACGTCACGTTGCCGACGGCGCGGGCGCGGCGCGCGAGGGCCCGGAAGGCGGCGCTCCCGGCGTCGTACCCGCCGGCGACGAGCAGCTGCGCCCGGGGCGCGCGGCGGCGAACTTCGGCGTGGAGCGAGACGAGGTCATCCACCCGCTTGTGCGGCACCACGCGGCTCACCGTGAGCAGCCGCGGCGCGCCGAGCGCCTCGAGCCGCTGTCGCAGCCGCGCGTCGGCCTCGGAGGCCGCGAAGCGCTCGGGCTCGACGAGCAACGGCACCACGTGGACGTTCCGGTGGCCGCTGGCCTCGAGCTCGAGGGCGTTGAAGCGCGACACGCCGATGGACAGCTCCACGTGGGGGGCCAGCGCCGACAGCTGCGCCCGCCCTGCCGTCAGCGCCGAGGCCAGCCGCGTTCCCTCGTAGAAGCGGGCCGGCGTGATGTTGTGGAAGACGACGCCCCGGTGGCACCGCAGGTGGAGCACCCGCGCCACCAACGCCGACGCGATGCCGTGGTGGTACAGCACCAGGTCGTCGCGCTCGACCCGCAGCCGCCGCACCGGCCGGACGAGGCCGTCGAAGCCGGGCGCCACCTCGTCGGCGAAGACCTCGCCCCCGACGCCCAGGTGCCGCAGCGCCCGCTGGAAGCCGATGGCCGCCGCGCCCATCGCGTCCCCGGGGCGGAACGTCGGCACGAGCTGGTGGACACGCCGCGTCACGGGGGAGCGCTGTACCGGGCGGCGTCCGAACCGTCCACGACTCTCACCGGCCGGCCAGCGGACGCGGGGGCGGCCCGACGCCGGCCGCGCGCTCAGAGCGCCGAAGCGATGAGCTGACGCGTCTCGGGGTCGAGGCCGACGAAGGCCGCGCCGAACCCTTCGCTCGTCACGTGCGTCACGCGCGCGAACGTGCTCACCAGCGCCGCGTCCTTCTTCGGGGCGAACTGCACGTGCACCGTCGAGAAGGGCACCGGCGTAGCGCGGCTGGCGATGAAGAGGCCCCCGGGCGACAGGTCGCGCGCATAGTCGAGCTCGTACCCGGCCTCGCTCGATGCCTGGTGCTGCACGAGGAAGCGAACGGACTTTCGGGGGGCAGCGCGCGACTCGGTCATGGGGGCGCACCTTCTCCGATCTCGTCACAATCGTGCAACGGGGCCCGTGTGGTATGCGCTCCGACCGTGCCGCAGCCCCGCCTCGCCCTCGACGCCTCGCTGTGGGACGAGCCGGTGACCGGCATCGCGCTCTATGGGCGGCAGCTGCGGGCGGCGCTCGAGGCGCGGGGGCTGGCGGTCGAGCGCTGGGGGGCACGGCGCAGCGGTGAGCAGCCTCGCCGGCAGTGGAGCCGCACCGGCTGGACGCTGGGGGCCCTGCCCGGGCTGCTGACCCGCGAGCGCCCGGCGCTGTACCACGCCATCGCCAACTTCAACCTGCCGCTCGAGCGCGTCGCCGGAGTGCCGCTGGTGCTCACTTTCCACGACGCGGTGCCGCTGCTGCTGCCCGAGACGGTGTCGCGCGCCTTCCGCTGGCAGTTCCGGCTCTGGCTCGCCCGGGCGGTGCGGGTGGCCGACCAGGTCATCTGCGTGTCGGCGTACGCGCGGCAGAGCCTGCTCGAGGTGGCCGCCGTCGACCCGGCGAAGCTCCACGTCGTGCGGCATGGCGTCGACCACGTCACCACGGTGGCGGCGCCCGACGCGACGACGGTGGCCTGGCTCGACGCGCTGGGGCTGCCCGAGCCCTTCGTGCTGTACGCCGGCGCCCTCGATGCGAGGAAGAACGTCGAGCTGGTGCTGGCTGCCGTCGAGCGGCTGCACGAAGGCGGCCGACGACCGACGCTGGTGCTCGCCGGGCAGCGCTGGTTCGGCAGCGGCCGCGTCGAGCGCGAGATCCTCAGGCTGAAGGCGCGCGGCCTCGACGTGCGCCACCTCGGGTACCTCGACGACCCGGTCTTCTTCGCGCTGATGCGTCGGGCGGGCGTCTTCGTCTTCCCCTCCCGGGCCGAGGGCTTCGGCCTGCCGCCGCTCGAGGCGATGCGACTGGGCGTGCCCACCATCGTCTCGGACGCCGCGGCGCTGCCCGAGGTCGTCGGCGACGGCGCCTGGACGGTGGGCGTCGACGACGCCGACGGGCTGGCGCAGCGGCTCGACCGGCTCCTCGGCGACGCCTCGCTCCGCCGCAGCCTGGGCGAGGCGGGGCGCCTGCGGGCCTCGACCTTCACCTGGAGCCGCTGCGCGAGAGAGACGGCGAGCGTCTATGCGCTCACCGGCGCCGGGCGCGCTGTCGAGGGCGTCGAGCCCCGGCCCGGGCCCTGACGACCCGCGGTTCGAGCTGCCGCGGCGCCGACGCGTTACGCGAGCAGGCCTCGGCTTCGCTTCGCCCAGCGCGAGGTGGGAGCGCCGTGTCGGGCGGGGTCGAGGGCGAAGACCGGGACGCGGCCGAGCAATCGACGGCGTCGGGAGCGTGCCTGCAGGCGGCGGGCAAGCCGCTCGCTTTTCCACCGGCAACCGGCGCGACCGAGGTCGACGACGCCCCGCTCGAGGAAGCGCCGGGTGACTCGCGGCCAGCGCCCGGGCACACGTTCGTCACGACCGATGAGGTCGTCTCGGGCGAACCGGGCGTCTTCAGCGCCTGCGTGGAACAGGCCCTGCACCGAGCCCCGTACCTCGGCTTCGCGCGCGGTGAGCGTCGCCGGCGCCCCGGGAGCGCCGCCCGCGCGAAGCCGAGTGACTTCGACGCGAATGGCTCCATGGGCTGACCTCGGCGCTCGAGGAGCGCCGGGCGAGCTCCGCACCTCGCACTCGAGCTACCCCCATCGGGTCCATCGTCGTCGACGGCACGTTCTCGGACACGACTCGGTGAGGCGCGTGGCTCCTGACAGGTTCTGACAGAGCGCACGGTCATGGTGTGCCTCGCCGTCGCGCAGGCCGCCGACGACGCGATGCGAGAGGCCGAGCGGCGTAGCGCTTCCGGCGGGAGCCGGAGGCCGCAGCGGCCCTGGGCCTCTGGCGTGCTGGCGCTTGATGTCAGCGGTGACGAGTACACCGAGGTGTGGTGGGTGCGGACGGGCGTGGGACGTCACAGGCGTCGGTGTTGCGGCAGGCCTTTCGTGAGGGCTGGGCGCAGGGGTGCGACACGGTGCCGGCGCGGGTGCGGCGCAAGGTGTCGGCCTTCCTTCACTGCGGAGACGTGCGGCGGGGCTTCGTCGAGGTGTCCTGCGACGAGTGCCACCAGTCCGACGTGGTGGCGTTCCGGTGCAAAGGCCGCGGCTTCTGCCCCTCGTGCACCAACCGTCGGGCGGTGGAGACGGGCGTGCGCCTGGTGGCCCTCCTGCCGCACGTCCGCCACCGGCAGTGGACTGTCAGCTTGCCCTTCTCGCTGCGCTTCCTGGTGGTGAAGCGCCCGAAGCTCCTGCAGGCGCTGGAGTCCCGGCTGGTGCACGCCGTGTGGCGTTGGCAGCGGCAGGTGGCGCGGAAGCTGGGCGTCCTGGGCCCGCTTCGCGGCGGCGCCGTCGTCTTCACGCAGTGGTTTGGCTCGATGCTTCAAGTGACGCCGCATCTCACTTGCCTCGGTTTCCCGCTCTGTTTCACTTCTCCACTGGGTGCGGGATAGGCGGGGTTGTCGACGTTCGCGAGCGTCGAGCCCGACTTCGTGAAGATCGACGGCTCGCTGGTGCGGGGCCTGGAGCGATCGGGGAAGCAGCAGCTGGTGGTGACGTCGTTGCTCGAGCTGGCGCGGGAGCTGGGCAGTCATGTGATCGCCGAGGCGATCGAGACCGAGGCCGAGCGGGCGGCCCTGGGCGTGCTGGGGATCGACTGGAGGCAGGGGTACTCCTTCGCGAGGCTCGGGCCGCCGTTTCAGGCGCCGAACCTGGCGGTGTTGAAGGCCGCCTGACCAACGGGCCGCCCGGCGAGCACAGCGCGGGGTACAACGTGTTCGTGAGTGCCGCTCCGGGTCGGGAGCGACGCCCGAATACGCACATGGCGGCCTCCATTGCTCCAGAACGACTTCGGACCGTAGCCGGCTTCCTCATGATGCCGCTGCTCGCGGGGGCGTGCGTCGCCAGCTCTGTTTCACTCGCCAGCAACAACGCACTTCCGCGCTGGGTGTGCCTTCACGTCGCGGGCGTCGTGGCGTTGCTGCTGCTGTCCATGACGAGCAGGTGGGGACGCGTCGCGTGGCTCATCGTCGCAGTGATGGGGCTGGTGACGGCCCAGGCCTTCGGTGGCCACCCGGACACTCGGGGCCCCAGCCTCGATGCGGTGAGCGCGCTGGCCGTCACACTTGCGGTGGCCGCCGTAGTCGGCCGACGGCGCACGCTGGTTCGACTCTTCGTGGGCGTGGCGCTGGTCAGTGCCGGGCTTGCGTTCCTCGACGCCTTCATGCCCCTCAACCTCGGCGAAGCCACCCGGCCGTCTGGACTGCTGGCGAGCCGCTCCACCGCAGGCGCCTTCGCGGTGGCGGCCGTCGCGCTGCTGTGGCCGACGCGCCTGAGGTGGGTCTCGTTCACGGGCCTCGTTCCCTTGACGGCCTTCGTCGTCGCGACACGGGCCCGCGCGGCCTGGGCGGCGCTCGGCGTGGTGGTGGTGGCCGCCCTGTTTCGGGAGCGCCGCTGGCACACGCTCGCCGCATGCGGGGCGGGCGTCTTTCTGACCGTCGTGACGCCGTTCCCCCGGTGGCGCTGGACGTCGGCCTCTCCGTGGCAGGACTCGGCTTCGTCGTTGGCCCGGGGCGACGTCGGCGACCGACTCGACGTGTGGCGCAGCAGCCTTCCGCTGCTCTCCCTTCAAGGCACGGGCGTCGGCGGCTTCGAGGCGCACTTTCCGACGACGGCCTTCTCCACTGTCCGCATCGAGTCGCCTCACAATGAATTCGTTCGGGCCGCGGTGGAATTGGGCCTGGGCAGCCTGCTGGTGCTGGGCCTCACCCTCGTGACGATGGCGCCCCGCCGCGGGCGCGGCGCGAGCAGGCTCCGGTGGGCGCTGGGCGCCCTTCTTGTCTGTGGACTCACCGGCAAGACGTTCAGCGAGCCGCCCACCCTCGTCTTTGGAGCCGTGCTGGCCGGGTTGCTGCTGCGGCCTCGGTTGAGCCGACGAACTCGGGTCCACCCTCTTCGCCGAACCATGACACTGCTCGCTGGCGTCACACTCGCCTTCGGCGCGACAAAGACAGACACAGCACACCTCGAGTCCAGCGCAGCGCTCCGGCGAAGCCTCGAGTTTCATACCGCAGGGCAGACACGCGCGGCGTGGGAAGTGCTGGCCCCAACCCTGGACGCGTCTCGCGACATGGCCCCGTGGCTGTTCGCTTTTCAATTACTGGGGGACGCCGGAGACAGCCGTCAGTGTCACGAATTGGCCCAGCGCGCCGCCCACCGGTGGCCTGTCAGCGAGTTTCTCCAGGCCGCTGGGCGCCGGTGCACGTCCGAGCATTGACATCGCAGAGGGGCGCGCCGACAGTCTCGCCCATGCGCCGGTTGGCCGTGGTGGTGGTGGGGATGTTGAGTCTCGCTCGGTGTCAGTGTGGTGGGCCCGGGCCTGTCGACGGCGGCGTCGAG
>JADCJJ010000138.1 GCA_020247085.1 Myxococcaceae bacterium
TCGGAAAGGTACTCGGTGACGGTCGGTGTCGTGGCGAGCGATTCGACCTCTGCTCGGTCTCCCTTCGCCGAGAGAACGGCGCTGGGGTCGACGTAGACGTAGCTGATGAACGGAACTGGATGCGGCCACGGCAGCTTCAGCTCAACCCTCCTCCCGAGCAGCGCGACCCCGACCATCGGGGCCTCTTGTGAGGCGAGGGCGGAAGCCAGCACTGGGTCGGCCCGCTCCCTTCGTTGCCCTCGAACGTGCACGAGACCAGTCTTCGGCAGCTCGCGACCCTTCAGCTTTCGGCGGAGCCAGTCGAACATTCTCGCTCCAGGAGCCTCGGCGTTATTGGCGCTGAACGATTGGCTCGTGTGACGGCCGGGAGGGTCGCCACTCATCTGGGGTCAGCCTGGAGGCCATCGGTCAAGGCGCCTCACGCAGTGACTCGAGAAGCGCCGTGGCGGCCCCGCCTTCGAAGGTGGAGACCGGGCGGGGAGCAGCGCGAAGGAAGGCCTCGAGCGCGGCCCGCGCGGCCTTTGGGTCTCCGCCGGTGAACGCCTTGACGCCGCCCCAGAAGACCGCGGTCTGGTCGAACGACCGGAGCACCGACGGCCCGCGGCGTCCGAGGAGGAGGTTCGCCACCTCGACGGGGTCGTCACCCATGGGGCCCCGCTCGAGCCGTGCGGGGTCTGGCACCTCGTCGCGCTGGCCGCTCGCGCGGGCCCCCAGCCAGCGGAGCAGCGGCAACTTGTTCCGAAGTTCCCTGCACTGGTGACAGAAGGGCTCGACCGCCGGCTGCGTGACGATGCGCTCGAGCTGTTCGATGGCGCCGTCGAAGTCGGCCGTGCCCACCGCCAACCCGGCCTTCACGGCGAGGACCTCGGCCCAGCGCTGGGCGTTGAACGCCTGCGCGGGAATCGGCACGCCGGTCGACCCGTGGACGGCGCCAGGCAGGGCGCTCAGGCGGCGCTCCAGCGCCTCCACCAGCGCGCGCGCGGCCGGGCCGTCCTTGGCCCGGAGGTGTTCGTCGAAGAGCCCGAGGGCGAGCGTCGAGTCGACGAACCCGCGCCCACCCAGGTCGTCGGACCGCACCACGTGCCGGCGCTCGAAGGGAGGCCGGGGCGGCTCGTGCGCCGTCGAGAACACCACCACCCCGTCGTGCGCGCCCTCAGGCGTCCAGCACACCTCGTGGACCTGCCGCAGCTCGCCGTCTCCGTAGAAGCTCCTGGCGAGCGCCACGAAGACCGGCGCAGACGCCGGCGACACCTCGAGCTTCGACGGCGACCAGCCCCCGTACACCTCGCCGTAGACGTCGTCATAGGTGCGCGCCTGCAGCGCGCCCTCGACGCTCGCCAGCACGTAGCCCGCGTAGACCTTTCCCACCGGCATCAGCGCCGCCGACACCCCACTGCCGAACGACCGAAGGCGCGCCGGGTCGATGGTGCGGCCCACGTCGAGGACGGCCGTGTAGAGCCAGGCACCCGACGGCCCGAGCGGGTGCCTCGGCGCGCGGCGAACGGAGGCGGCGTCGCGCGGCCCGCACGGGCTGCCCAGGGGGCGACCCACCGACAGCTTCGGGAAGCGCTTCTCGTCGCGGGCGAGCCTCTCCTCGGAGGGCAGCGGCCACTCCAGGCACCCCAGCATCAGCAGCGACGCGGCCAACCCCTTCGCGCGGTTCGAAGACATGAAAGAAGACCATCATATGCGCCGCCGCGGGGGGGGCGCGCTGGCGCCGAGCGGTCGAACGCCGGCGGCGAGCGGTCGCCAGCTCACCGCCCCGCGACGCAGCGCGCCCACGCCTCGCTCAGGTGCTGCGCGGCGAAGGCGACGTCGGCGGCGGTGGTGCTCCGGCCGAGGCTGAGCCGCACCGTCCCTGCGGCCTCGAGCGGCGGCACACCCATCGCGCGGATGACGCTCGACGCCGTCTCGTGGCCGTCGTGGCAGGCGCTCCCCGTGCTCGCGGCGATGCCCGGCGCCCTTGCGAGCACCTGGCCCCCCTCGGCGTGGGGGAACCGGACCGACAGCGTGTTGGGCAGCCGGGGCGCCCCAGCCCCGTTGACGCGCAGCCCAGGCACGCGCGCGGCGAGCTGGCTCAGCAGCTCGTCCCGCAGCCCCTCGAGGCGCTCCGCCTCGGCCAGGAGCCCGCGCTGCGCCACCTCGCAGGCGACGCCCAGCCCCACGATGGACGCGACGTTTTCGGTGCCGGGCCGCAGCCCGCGCTCGTGGCCGGCCCCGAGCAGCACCGGCGCCGGCGTCACCCCCGCGCGCACGTACAGCGCCCCAACGCCCTTGGGCGCGTACAGCTTGTGGGCGCACACCGTCAGCGCGTCGACGTCGAGGGCTCGCACGTCGACGGGCAACTTCCCCACCGTCTGCGAGGCGTCGGTGTGCAGCAGGCCGCCCGCGGCGTGCACCAACTCCGCCAGCGCCCGCACCGGCTGCACCACCCCCGTCTCGTTGTTCGCGTGCATGAGGCTCGCCAGCGGCGCGCCGTCGAAGCCCGTCGGCAACACCGTGACGCCGGCCGCGTCCACCGGCAGGCGCACGACGCGCGCCCCCTCACGCTCGAGGCGGGCCACCGGCGCCAACGTCGCCGGGTGCTCGACGACGCTGACGACGAGCCCCGAGAACCGCTGCGCGCCCCACAGCCCGATGAGGGCCAGGTTGTTCGCTTCGGTGCCACCCGAGGTGAAGAGCACCTCGTCGGGCATGGCGCCGAGGAGCGCGGCGACGCGGTGGCGCGCCAGCTCGACGGCGTCCTTCGCGCGCCGCCCGTAGACGTGACCGCTCGAGGGGTTGCCGAAGTGCTCGCGCAGATACGGCAACATGGCGTCGACGACCTCGGGCAGCAGCGGCGTCGTCGCGTTGAAGTCGAGGTAGAGCGGGTCGGCCATCGCCGCCCCCTGTAGCAGCTCGAGCGGCCGAGTGACCCTCTGGCTCATCGGGAGCCCACCTGGGCCCCCTGCACCTGGGAAGCGGAGCCAGAGGGTCGCTCAGCGTCTCGAGCCACCCTCGACCTGCTCGGCGAGCGCGCGCCACAGGCCCTGCATCTGCGCGGCCGGGAACGCAGGCGGCCTCGACCGCGCCTCGAGCGACGCCGCTCGCCACGCTGGCCCCACCGCCGCCTGCACCCAGCCCTCGTAGTCCGCGAACCAGGCCAGTAGCGCCGAGAGCGCAACCCCGTCGAGCCGGGGCACCTGCTTCGCCATCGGGTCCCGGTCGAGGAACACCTCGCGCCCGCCCACGCACCCGCGCACGCCCACCGACGAGAGCTCGACCCCCAGGCCCCGCTCCTCGAGCCGGTAGGTGCCCGACACGTCGCGACCAGACGGCGGCGGCGTTCGCGTGAACCCCCGGAGCGCCAGCAGGTTGCCCTGGGCTCGCGTCGCGTCACGGCCGAACGCCCACATCTGCTGGTCGAACAACCGCTCGAGCCGCTGCACGTCTCGCTGAGGGAGCGCCGTCATTACGCCACTCTATTGCAAAACAAGCGAAGTGGCGATAGCCATCTCGTCGCATGCTCCAGCGCCACCGTGCCCTGCCACCCCGCCGGGCTCCGAAGGACCGGCACCGCATCGTCACCGATGCCGAGCGGCTCTCGCTCGTGAGGCGCAGCACCGTCGACCTGTGCGTCTGGCGCAGGGCGATGCCGTCGGGCCTCGAGGCCTGGCTCGACGAGGTCGCCCGCCGCTGGGCGCTTTCGGTTGACCTCCGCGGCGTGCGGCAGCCGTCGTTCGACGTCGAGGCGCTGGTGGCCGCCGCGCCGCCCGGGCCGTGGCGCGACGAGTGGGCGCAGGACCTGGCGCGGCTGCTGGCGCGGTACGTCGCGGTGGTGGGCGAGGAGCCCCTGCGCATGCAGCTCGCCACCGTCGACGACCGCAAGTGCCCCCGCTTCCACGTCGACAACGTCGGGGTGCGCCTGCTGTGCACCTACGCTGGCGCCGCCACCGAGTGGGTCCCCGAGTCGTCGGTCGACCGCGAGCACCTGCGCACCTGCGACGCCATGCACGCGCCGACCCGCGCCGGAGGGAGCGTCGAGCACCTCGAGCGTTTCGACGTCGCGCTCATGAAGGGCAGCGCCTTTCCCGGCAATGGCCGCTTCGGCACCGTGCACCGCTCCCCCGCCGTGCAGGGCGCTCCCCGACTCGTCTTCACCGTGGACACGCTGCGTGTCCCCGGACGCTGAACCCCAACCCAGGAGTCCGACATGCCGAAGGGCAACCGCACCATCATCTACCTCGTGTCCACCGCGGGCACCGGCTACTCCTACACGACCACCAAGAACCGCCGGTCGCAGCAGGAGAAGCTCAAGCTGAAGAAGTACGACCCCGTCGCGCGCAAGCACGTGGTCTTCGAAGAGAAGAGCAAGCTTTGATCAGAGCAGGTCGACGGTCATCACGAGGCGACGGTCGGAGCCAGCCGGGCTGCGGTGCACGATGCCGCGGCCCTTGTTGTCCGGCCACGCCTCGCCCTTGAACAGCCCCACCTCGAGCGGCGCGAGATGGTGAATGGTCGCGCCCTCGCGCTCGACGGGCGACTCCTTCGCGCCGAGCAGCTTGCGCCGCACGTCGGGCTCGCCGAGGAACTCGCTGCCGCGGCCCACCAGCGTCACGACCAGGCGACACACCACGTCATCGACGTGAAAGCGCGGGCACATCGGCTTGTCTGACAACGTGAGCCGAACCCCCAACCGCTCGGCTTCGAAGAGGTCGGCGAAGAGCCTGACGACGCTCTGAGCGAGCTCGAGCCAGGCGCGGCCGCCGGCGTGTCCTTCGAACCAGGGCATCGCGTACTCGAGCGCCTCACCCTCACCAGACGTCTCCTTCACGAACTCGAAGCATGGCACCTCGCTCGCGGCCCGGGTCAGCGCCTCGACTCCGGAAGCGGCGACGTCGACTGGCGCAGTCACCAGCGTCAACGCGGGCTCGTAGATGTCGACGAGGTCGTCGAGGGCTGCGGTTCGGCGGGCGTGTGCCGGCCACGCACAAGGAGCCCGCCCCATCGGCCGGGAAGACACCTCGACGGCGGGCGTCACGCCGCCTCCGAGGTCTCGGACTGCATGATGACCCACTTCGGGAACGGGTCGTCGAGGCCGCCCCACGCCTCAGGGCCCTTCTTCAGCTCGGCGTCGGTGAGCAGGCACCGCTCGAGCTGCCGGGTGAGCGCCGCGTGGTCGCGCCCGCGGGTGATGAAGACGATTTCCTGCTTCCGGTCGCCGAACGTGGGGTGCCAGTCGGCCTCGACCATCTTCCGCAGCTCGCGGTCCTTCGGCCAGTCGCGCTTCGGCACCGCGGCCCACCACATGCCACTCGGCTCGAGGCTGGTCGCACCGCCGGCCTGGGCCCACACGCCGGTGACGTCGTTGCGGGTGGCGAGCCAGAAGAAGCCCTTGCTGCGCAGAATGCCCTTCCAGCTGCCATGCACGTGCTTCCACAGCCGCGCCGGGTGGAACGGCCGGCGGGCCCGGAAGACGAACGACGAGATGCCGTACTCCTCGGTCTCGGGCACGTGCTCCCCGCGCAGCTCCTTGAGCCAGCCGGGCGCTGCCTGCGCCTTCTCGAGGTCGAACCGACCGGTGTCGAGAATCTCACGCAGGGGCACCTGGCCCCGCTCCGAGTGGAGCAGCGTCGCGCCGGGGTTGAGCTTCTTGAGCACGCCCTCGACGGCCTTGAGCTCGCGCCCGGTGACGAGGTCGGTCTTGTTCAGCACCAGCACGTCAGCGAACTCGACCTGGTCGACGAGCAGGTCGACCACGGTGCGCTCGTCCTCGTCCGCCGCGGCCAGCCCGCGGTCGGCCAGGTACTCGGCCTCCTGCCAGTCGGCGAGGAAGTTCTTCGCGTCGACGACGGTCACCATGGTGTCGAGCCGCGCGACGTCGCCCAGCGACACGCCGTCTTCGTCGGCGAAGGTGAACGTCTCGGCGATGGGCAATGGCTCGGCGATGCCCGTGCCCTCGATGAGCAGGTAATCGTACTTTCCCGAGTCGGCGAGCGAACGCACCTCGGTGAGCAGGTCTTCGCGCAGCGTGCAGCAGATGCAGCCGTTCGACAGCTCGACCAGCTTCTCGTCGACCCGCTTGAACGCTGACTGCCCCTGCTTCACCAGCATGGCGTCGATGTTCACCTCGCTCATGTCGTTGACGATGACGGCCACCTTCAGGCCCTCGCGGTTCGTCAGCACGTGGTTGAGCAGCGTCGTCTTGCCCGCGCCGAGGAAACCGCTCAGCACGGTGACGGGCAACCGCCGGTCGCGCCTCGGCTTCGCGTGCGCCTTCGTCTTCGCGGGCTTCTTCGTCGAACCAGGTTTCTTCGTCGGCATGACCAGACCCCTTGCGCCAGAGCGGCGCTTCTCGTATCAGTGTTGCATCTGCTGTTTTGAAGCATTCGCCGTCTGAATGCAACTCACTCTAGGAATGGACTCGGCATGATCGAATCGGCGCTGCGGCTCGGGCTGACCCTGGGGCTCGCGCACGCGTCCGACGCCGATCACGTCTGCACCATCGCGTCGCTCCTTCGCTCGGAGCGCGGGGTGCGCGACGCGCTCAAGACCTCGCTCGTGTGGGGGCTCGGCCACTCGGCGACCTTCTTCGGCGTGGGGCTGCTGCTGGTGGCCGCGGGCCTGCACCTGCCCGGGTGGATGGCGCCGCTTGCCGAGACGCTCGTCGCGGCCTCGCTCGTCTGGCTGGGCGTCAACCAGTGGCGTCACGCCGCGTGCCCAGCGGTGCGCGAACCGCGACACGACGGCCGTACCTTCGCGCTCGGGCTGGTGCACGGGCTGGCGGGGTCGGCCGGCGTCGGGCTGCTCGCGCTGTCGACGATGGAGGGCCGCGCGCGGGCCCTCGCCTTCCTCGTGCTGTACGGCGCCGGCGTGGTGCTCGGCATGGCCGCCGTCACCCTCGCGCTCGCGCTGCCCCTGGGCGCCGCGGCCCGGCGCTCGACCACCTGGCGCACCGGCGTGCTGCGCGTCGCCGCCACCCTGTCCGTCTGCGCCGGTCTCTGGCTCGGCGGTCGCCTCGTCGTCTCACCCTGAAGGAGTCTCCCCATGGCCGATCAGTCCATTCCCGTCACCGTCCTCACCGGCTTCCTCGGTTCGGGGAAGACCACGCTGCTCAACCGCATCCTCACCGAGCAGCACGGCAAGCGCATCGCCGTCATCGAGAACGAGTTCGGTGAGATCGGCATCGACCAGGCCCTCGTCATCAACGCCGACGAAGAGGTCTTCGAGATGAACAACGGCTGCATCTGCTGCACCGTGCGTGGCGATCTCATTCGTATTCTGGGCAACCTCATGAAGCGCCGCGACAAGTTCGACCAGGTGCTGGTCGAGACGACGGGCATGGCCGACCCGGCCCCGGTGGCACAGACGTTCTTCGTCGACGAAGAGGTGCAGCGGCACTTCCGCCTCGACGGCATCGTCACGATGGTCGACGCGAAGCACGTCGCGCTCCACCTCGACGACAGCGACGAGGCCCAGCAGCAGGTCGCCTTCGGAGACGTGCTGGTGCTCAACAAGATGGACCTCGTCTCGCCCGAAGAGGCCGACGCCCTCGAGCGGCGCATTCGCTCGATGAACGCCATGGCGAAGCTGGTGCGCGCGACGAACGCGAACGTTCCCATCGCCGAGGTGCTCGACGTGGGCGGGTTCGACCTCAAGCGTGCCGTCGAGAAGAAGCCGACCTTCCTCGAGCCCGAGTACCCCTTCGAGTGGGGCGCCGTGTTCGAGCTACCCGAGGGCGTGAGCACCCTGTCGCTCGGCGAGGGCACGGATGAGACGATGCAGGTGGTGTTGGTGCCGGTCGAGGGCGTCGCCGAGCCACTCAAGGAAGGCCCGGAGCGCGGTGTGCGTCTGTGGACGAAGGGCCCCTCGGCCGTGAAGCCCGGCGGCCTCGTCGAGCCCGAGCGCTCGGTGAACCTCGACGTCTCGTCGGGAAAGCCGACGACGTTCCAGGTTCGGGTGCCGCGCGCCGGCCGGTGGATGCTGCTCACCGAGCACGGCGGAGACGAGTACCAGGTGCGGCTCGGCAAGGCCGCGACGGTCGCCGAGAAGGTGTACGGCGGGCACGAGCACGACGAGACGGTGACGTCGGTCGGCATTCACCTCGAGGGCGAGGTCGACGGGAAGAAGCTCAACGCGTGGCTGTCGAAGCTGCTGCAGGAGAAGGGCGCCGACATCTTCCGCATGAAGGGCATCGTGTCGGTGAAGGGCGAAGACCGGCGCTTCGTCTTCCAGGGCGTGCACATGCTGTTCGACGGGCGGCCCGACCGCCCGTGGGGCACGCAGCCGCGAGCGAACGACCTCGTCTTCATCGGCCGCAAGCTCGACCGCTCCGCGCTGACCGAGGGCTTCCGGCGGTGCCTGGCGTGAGTCTGCTCCAGAAGCCGGGCCGCCGCGCCCACCTGCTCGAGGCGTGGCGCTTCGTTCCTTCCGAGTATCCGCGCGGCGTCGCCTTCGACCGCACCGGGGCGCTCCTCGCGCTGGGGGCGGCCGATGGGCAGCTCGTGGTGCTCGACGCGGCGACGGGCGCCTCCCGCTGGGAAACGAGGCTCCCCGACAGCGTCTCGACGGTCGCGTTCTCGCCCGCCGACGACCGCCTCGCCGTGGCCTGCTTCGACGGGAGGACCCGGCTGTACCGCTCCGACGGCGAGCTGCTGTCGACCCTGCCGGGCGCGAAGGGGGGCTGGGTCGAGTGGGTCGCCTGGTCGAAGCGCGGCCAGCTCGCCACGGCGCAGGGGCGGGGGGTGCGCGTGTGGACGGCTGACGGGCAGCCGGTGCTCGAGACGCCGCCGCACGAGAGCACCATCTCGGGGGTCGGCTTCTCGCCCGACGGGTCGCGGCTCCTCACGAGCTGCTACGGCGCGGTGCGCCTCTTCCCGCTCGAGGCCGGCGTCGAGGCGCGCACGTTGTCGTGGAAGAGCTCCCTTCTCTCGCTCACGCCAAGCCCCGACGGGAAGGTCATCGCCGTGGCGACGCAGGACAACAGCGTTCACTTCTGGCGGCTCGCGAGCGGCAAGGACTCCGAGATGAGCGGCTACCCGGCCAAGCCGACCGCGCTGGCGTGGAGCCCCGACTCGAAGCTCCTCTGCACCGGCGGCGGCGCCGACATCTGCGGCTGGCGCTTCGTCGGGCGGGGCCCCGAGGGCTCCGAGCCGCTGATCCTGCGCGGGCACGAACAGCCCATCACCCGACTCGCGTACTCGCGCCAGGGGCTGCTGGCGTCCGGGGCGCTCGACGGAGACGTGCTGACGTGGGACCCGGCGGCTGACGCCACGCCCATCGGCATCGCCCCGCTCGGCGACGAGCCAGCTGAGCTCGCCTTCAGCCCCGACGGGGCGCGCCTGTGCGGCGCCAGCGCCCGCCAGGTGGTGCTGTGGGAGGTGACGCACGCCCAGGCGACAGCCCGGGCCCTCGGACGGCAGCCGGGGGGGCGCGCGGGCGGTGGCGCAAGCCGTTGAAACCGCTGACAATTCACCCCTCACGGCAACGGAGTTGACGTTCTGGCGGGCAACCCGGGCCCGGGCTTCGCCGAGACTCCCTCGACCCGCCGGCTCTGGAGCGCCCATGCCCGTCACACCCCTCGAGCGCGCAGCGCCCCAGCCGTCGACGAGCCGCCCGCCGGCGGGCCCCGCGGGTGTGCTGCGCCCGGGCGCCTCAGGAGACGACGTGCTGGCGCTCCAGCGCGCGCTCGGCGCGAACGGGTTTCGTGTGGCGCTCGACGGCCGCTTCGGCCCAGCGACGGAGCGGGCCGTGCGTCAGTTCCAGCGCGCGCAAGGGCTCGACGTCGACGGCGTCGCGGGGCCCCGGACGCAGGCCCGGCTCGGCGCCGCGCAGGGGCGGGCGCTGGCAGACGACTTCGGCCCGCCGCGGCCCGCGCCCCCGGCCGACGCCCTTCGCCAGACGAGGGGTGGTGCCGTGCGGGTCCGCGCCGACGTCACCGGTGCCGCGCTCCGCGCGCTGGGGCCCGAGCACGCCCGCCTCGCAGACGAGCTCGCCATGCAGGGCTTCTTCCCGGTGCGCATGGCCGACGGCGGCTTCGTCTTCATGTCGACGCCGGGCTACGAGGCCGACGCAACCGGGCGCGGCGTGAGCAACCGCGAGGCGCGCGAGTACGCCCGGGCGCACGGCCTTCGGCTGCCGACGCGCGCCGAGGCCGAGGCCTTCAGGGCCCAGGCGCCGGTGGTGGTGCAGTTCGAGCCGGGCCCCCGACCCGGGACGCCTGCCGCCCGGACGGCGGTTGAGCAGCAGGCCCGTATCGCCGCGCGGCTGCGCGAGGCCGGCGTACCGGAGCGGGGCGTGGCCATCGCCGGGGCCACGAAGGTGTGGGCCCTCGACCCTGGAGCCCAGCGGCCCGGCCTGACCGGCGCCGTGACGGACGTCGTCTCGGGCGCCGCCTTGCAGGGGTACTCGACCGTCCACGGGCCGGACTACGAGGACTACTCCCAGGCGGCGCAGTTCGTTCACCCGGTGCGCGTCGCGCCCACCGGAGCCATCGCCCGCTGAGCCGACGTCACGTGAGGGCCGGCGCCGGGCTCCGCCGCCGCACCAGTCGGCGCAGGAGCGGCATCTCGGCCAGACCACCGGCCAGCAGCACGAGCACGCCCGCCCACTCCATCACCCCGTGCTCGAGCAGGTGGCCGGCCACCACCAGCGACGCGCCGCCAAGAGACACCAGCAGCGGCCAGCGCCGCCTCGTGCGCACCGTTCGCCAGCCCGACACCGCCACCGACGACGCGACCGCCACCGTCATGATGACGGCGTGCTGCGCCTCGGTGAGGACCAGCCCGACCCCGAGCGCCGACAGCAGCTTCGCGTAGGCGCTCAGGCAGGCCGGGCACACCGCGCAGGCCAGCACCGGCAACACCGACGCGACCCACCCCGACGCCGCCGAGGGCGGGGCCTGGGCCGAACGATGGTGCTCACAGTCACAGCCGACGTGGTGCCGCGAATCGCCCATGTCGCGCTTCTACCGCCCGCCGTCGCGTCGTTGCAACCGACCTGCTGATGCACCCAGGGACCCGTTCCGGGCACGAGCAACCGCGTTTCATTAAATGGAAGGGGTTCTTTGTTGAAATTGGATTGCATCTAGATCGGAA
>JADCJJ010000139.1 GCA_020247085.1 Myxococcaceae bacterium
ACCGGCTCGCTCGACCGCCGTCGATCCCCGCCGCGCGAAAACTTCAACGGGCTGCTAGGGGGCGACCATGGTTACTCCGGAACGTCGCACCTACTACCCGCCCATCGAGCCCTTCCGCACCGGTCGTCTACCGGTGGGTGACGGCCACGAGCTGTACTTCGAGGAGTCGGGCAACCCGGGCGGCACGCCGGTCGTCTTCGTGCACGGCGGCCCGGGTGCCGGCACCGAGCCCCGGCAGCGCCGTTTCTTCGACCCGCAGGCCTACCGCATCGTGCTGGTCGACCAGCGCGGCTGCGGCCGCTCGACGCCCTTCGCGTCGCTCGAGCACAACACCACCTGGCACCTGGTGGCCGACCTGGAGCGCCTGCGGGAGCACCTGGGCATCGACCGGTGGGTCGTCTTCGGCGGCTCGTGGGGCTCGACGCTGGGGCTCGCCTACGCGCAGACGCACCCCGCGCGTGTTCGGGCGCTGGTGCTGCGGGGCATCTTCCTGTTGCGCAAGTGGGAGATCGACTGGTTCTACCAGGCCGGCGCGAGCGCCCTCTTCCCCGACGCCTTCGAGCCGTACCTGCAGCACATTCCCGAACCGGAGCGGGGCGATCTGCTGCGCGCGTACCACCTGCGCCTCACCTCGAGCGACGTCGAGGTGCGCACCGCGGCAGCGCGGGCGTGGAGCCAGTGGGAGGGGCGCACGAGCTACCTGCTGCCGAACGAGTCCTACATCGCGAAGACCGGCGAGGATCAGTTCGCCACCGCGTTCGCGCGCATCGAGTGCCACTACTTCGTGCACGGCGGCTGGCTCGACGGGGAGCGGGCGCTCCTGGCAAAGTCGAACGTCGACCGCATCCGCGGGATCCCCGCGGTCATCGTGCAGGGCCGGTACGACGTGGTCTGCCCCATGGAGTCGGCGTGGGCGCTGCACCGGGCCTGGCCCGAGGCGACGCTCGAGGTGGTGCCCGACGCCGGCCACGCGGCGCACGAGCCGGGCATTCTGCACGCGCTGCTCGAGGCGACCGACCGCTTCCGCGGAGCGCCCTGACGGGAGGCGTCAGGCGGCCTTCGGGACCTCGAAGCGGGGCTGCTGGAAGGGCGGGCCGGGCCGCGCGAAGAAGTACCCCTGCATCCAGTCGATGCCGAGCGCCTCGAGGGCGCGCCGCTCGTCGTCCGTCTCGATGGCCTCGGCGATGACGTTGCTGCCGAGGTCGCGGGCGAGGGTGAAGAGCGAGGCGATGACGCGCTGCTGCTTCGGCGAGGTCGCCAGCCCGCGCACCAGCGAGCCGTCGAGCTTCACGAAGTCTGGCTCGGTGCTCGCGAACGTCGTCAGGCCGGCGTAGCCCGCGCCGAGGTCGTCGATGGCGATGCGGAAGCCGAGGCTGCGCAGGGCGAAGAGCCTCGACTGCAGGGCGTCGACGTCTTCGAGGCTCGCCCGCTCGGTGAGCTCGAGCACCACGCGCCGGGCGATGCGCGACAGCGGGGCGTCGGGGGCGATGAGGTGCGGGTCTTCGAGGTCGCGCGGGTGCACGTTGACGAACAGCAGCGCCTCGGCCGGCAGCCCGGCCGCGTCCTCGGCCACCATGTCCCTGATGCGCCGGGACAGCTCGGGGAGCCGGTTCGTCACCTCGGCGAGGTGCAGCAGCTCTCCGGGGTCCTTCGCGCCGTCGCGGCAGCGCACCAGGGCCTCCCAGGCGACCGCGCGGCGCTCCCGGGAGCCGACGATGGGCTGGTAGGCCATGTGGAGCGCCTTGAGCGACCGGTCGAGCTTGTGGTGCACGTGCGTCGGCGCGGACGACGTGCGCGAGCGGACGGCCTGCGTCACCGCGTCGACCAGCTCGTCGACCTCGAAGGGCTTCTTGATGAGCCGCATCGCCTTCAGCTCGATGGCCTGAATCGCCGCCTCGACGGTCGGCTGCCCCGACATGAGGACGACGGGCATCACCTGGTCGACGGCGCGAATGGCGCGCAGCAGCTGCACCCCGTCGACGTTCGGCATGCGCACGTCGCTCACCACCGCGTCGAAGCGGCCGGTCTTCAGCGCGTCGATGACGCGGGTGGGGTCCCGCAGACCCTCGACCTGAAACCCTGCGCGCTGGAGCACTGTGGTGCACACGCGCAGCAGGAGCTCGTCGTCGTCGACGACGAGGATGGAGCCGGGGATTTCGGGAGGGAGGGCGGACATGTGGGCTCGGGGGAGGAGGGCCACCGGAGGCGAGAGCAAGCGTGATGCCGCGCGGGCGGCGGAGCGCTTTCGCGGATCTGCGGGGGCGCGGCGCGAGTCAGCCCCGGGGGCGGTGTGCCGATGGACCCGTGCCGGTTCGACCCGCCCTGGCGCCCGCGGAGCCCTGCCTACCCGCGCCCACCCCGGCGCCCCGTGGCCCAACGGCGAGGGCCACCCCCGGGGTGGCGCCGACGCCGAGGGCCATGGGCGGGCGGTCCGTGGCTCCGCGCGTCGCGCCAGGCTCGACACCGCCGCGCCAGGCGACTAGCAGCCCGCGCCATGAGTGAGCCCATCGAGCGCGACCCCCTCCGCCAGCGCCTCGCGGCGCTCGAGCAGCAGGCCGAACGGGGAGGGGGCGCCGACCGCATCGCGAAGCAGCACAAAGACGGCAAGCTGACGGCCCGGGAGCGCCTCGAGCTGCTCCTCGACCGGGGCTCGTTCACCGAGCTCGACAAGTTCGTCACCCACCGCGCCACCGACTTCGGCATGGCCGACAAGAAGATTCCGGGCGACGGCGTCGTCACCGGCTACGGCACCGTCGACGGCCGCAAGGTGTTCGTCTTCGCCCAGGACTTCACCGTCTTTGGGGGCAGCCTGTCGGGGGCGTATGCGCAGAAGATCTGCAAGGTGATGGACCTGGCGACGCGCGTGGGGGCGCCCATCATCGGGCTCAACGACTCGGGCGGCGCGCGCATTCAAGAGGGTGTCGAGTCGCTCGCCGGCTACGCCGACATCTTCCTGCGCAACACGTTGGCGTCGGGCGTCGTGCCGCAGCTCTCGCTCATCCTCGGGCCGTGCGCGGGCGGAGCGGTCTACTCGCCGGCCATCACCGACTTCATCCTGATGACCCGGGCGTCGTCGTACATGTTCATCACCGGGCCCGACGTCATCAAGACGGTCACCCACGAAGACGTCTCGAAGGAGGCGCTCGGCGGGGCCGTCGCGCACAACCAGAAGTCCGGTGTCGCGCACTTCGCCGCCGAGACCGAGTAGGCGGCCATCGCGCTCACCCGGCAGCTGCTGTCGTACCTGCCGTCGAACAACGCCGAGGACCCGCCGGTGGCGGCGACGAGCGACGACCCGGCGCGCGCCGAGGCCGCGCTGGCGACGCTGGTGCCCACCAACCCGAACAAGCCGTACGACATTCGCGACGTCGTCAAGCTGGTGGTCGACGACAAGCACTTCTTCGAGGTGCAGGAGCACTTCGCGAAGAACATCGTCGTCGGCTTCGCGCGCTTCAACGGCCGCAGCGTGGGCGTCGTCGGCAACAACCCGGCGGTGCTGGCCGGATGCCTCGACATCGACGCCTCGGTGAAGGCGGCGCGCTTCGTGCGCTTCTGCGATTGCTTCAACATTCCCCTCGTCACCTTCGTCGACGTGCCGGGGTTCCTCCCGGGCACCACCCAGGAGTGGGGCGGCATCATCAAGCACGGCGCCAAGCTGCTCTACGCCTACGCCGAGGCCACCGTGCCCAAGGTGACCGTCATCACCCGCAAGGCCTACGGCGGCGCCTACGACGTGATGGCGTCGAAGCACATTCGCGCCGACGTCAACTACGCGTACCCGACGGCCGAGATCGCCGTCATGGGGCCCGAGGGGGCGGTGAACATCGTGTTCCGCAAGGAGCTCGAGCAGGCGAAGGACCCGGTGGCCGAGAAGGCCCGGCTCGTCGCCGAGTATCGCGAGAAGTTCGCCAACCCCTTCAAGGCCGCCGAGCTGGGCTACGTCGACGAGGTGATTCGACCCGAGCAGACGCGCGAGAAGGTGATCCGCGCCCTCGAGATGCTCAAGGACAAGCGGCAGGAGAACCTGCCCCGCAAGCACGGCAACATCCCGCTGTGAGCTCGCCGGCCGCCGGCGGAGGGCCCGGTCGGCGCGCTGACGCCTCGTGGAGCCGCTCGCCGTGACGCGCCCGCAGCAGCACGTGGCCATCGCCCTGATGGTGGCGGCCTGCCTCCTGCTGGCGCCCCTCGTGCTGCCCGACGACGTCGTCTGGGGGCTGCTGGGCACCGCGTGGGCGCTGTCGCTCGCGGCGCTCGTCGCGCGCGCCCCGTACGGCGTGGCGCGCGCGCAGCTGAAGGCGAAGCAGTACGAGCAGGCCTTCGAGTCGCTTCGCGCGTTCGAGGCACTGGTGACGAGGCAGGCGTGGCGCCGGTGGCTCGCGTTCCTCTATGCCGGCTTCCAGACGTCGAACCCGGTGGCGCTCGCCCGGACCTACCAGGGGGTGGCGCGGCTGGAGCAGGGTCGGCTCGCCGAGGCCGAAGCGCTCTTCGTCTCGGCGCTCGACGCCGACGCGGACTGCGGCCTGGCCTGGGCGAACCGGGCCGTCGTGGCGGCGCTCCTCGGTGACGATGCGACGGCCCGCGCGCACGTGGCCACCGCGCGCGCGCTGGGCTTCACCGACAGCCGCCTCGACGCCACCGTCGCCGAGGCGCTCGCCCGGGGCCGCGCGACGAGCCCTCAGGCGCGAAGGGACGAAGGCCCATGAACCTCTACCTCGTCCGCCACGCCCCCGCCGAGGACGGACCCGACGACGACGCGCGGCCGCTCTCGAAGAAGGGGGCGGCGCGCTTCTCGCGCCAGGTCGCGCTGCTGGCGCGCCTCGGCGTGTCGTTCGACCGGGTGCTGCACAGCCCCAAGAAGCGCGCCGTCGACACCGCGGCCCTGCTCGAGCGGCTGTGCGAGGGCGACTTCGAGGTGACGCCGCTCCTCGCCACCGCGCCCCAAGAGGCCCTGCTCGACGCCTGCGCGGGCGGGTCGGTGGCGCTGGTGGGCCACGAGCCGCACCTGTCGGCGTTGTTGGCCTGGCTGGTGATGGGCGAGAAGGCCGCCGGCCGCGTCGAGCTCAAGAAGGGCGCCGTGGCGCACCTCGAGGGCCGGCCGCGCCCGGGCGAGATGCGGCTGCGGTGGTTGTTGCCGGCTCGGGTGGCGCGCCGGGTCGAGCGCGCGTGATGGCCAGGCCCTCGCTGACGCCGATGCTCGAGCACCTGCGCGCCAGCGTCGAGGCGGCCCGGGCGACCCTCGCGCCCGAGGCCGTGCACCAGGTGCGGGTGGCCAGCCGTCGCCTGCGGGTCTTCCTGACGCTGGCGCAGGTGCCGGTGCTGCGGGGCGACCTGCGGTGGCTCGCCCGAGCGCTGTCGAGGGTGAGAGACCTCGACGTCGTGCTCGAGGCCGGCGTCGACGCCTCGGGGCCGTTCTCGCGCTGGCTGCGGCGCCAGCGCGTCGCCGCCCACCGCGAGGCGGCCCGGGCGCTCGCCCAGCCGCGGGTCGACGGCGTGCTGCGGGCCCTGTCCACCGTCGCGCCGCTGGCTCGCCGCCGTGCCCTCGAGCAGAGCCAGACCCTCGACGGCGCAGTGGACGAGGCGTGGCGAGGGCTCCGCGCGGCGGCTCCGGCGACGGTGCTCGAGGCGCTGCACCGGCTCCGGCGGTGCGCCCGGAGCGCCAGGTACGCGCGCGAGTGGCTCGGCCGTGACGCCAGCGCCCCGCGCTGGGTGCAGGAGGTGGCCGGACCGGCCTGCGACGTCATCGCCCTCTCGAGGCTGGTGCGCGAGTTCGAGGGAGAGGGGGCGGGTCGTGACTCGGCGCGCCTGCTGGCGGTCGTGCGCGCGCGCCTGCTGCCACACATCGTCGAGCGCGGGCCGTGAGGCACGAGCGGGCAGGCCGTGCGCCGTCGAGAGGCCGGGGCGCCTGCCGCCCGCTTCGGGCGCGCGGCGGCCGCGTCAGTACGTGATGCGCCCGGGCCCGCCCTGACCGTCGGGGCCGGTGTGGCAGGTGTTGCAGTCACCGCTCATCTGCGGCGTTCGCATCGTCGACACGACGACGCCGTTCCGCTTCACCCGGGCGGTGTACGGGAGCCACTGCGGGCGCGTTCGGAGCGAGGTGTCGTAGAAGTTGCCAGAGCCCGCCCGCACCGGCAGCGAGACGCGGACCCCGCCGTCGGCGTCGAGGATTTCGACCGTCACCCCCGCGGGGGCCGAGGCGAGGCACCCATCGCGCTCGTACTTGCCTGGGAAGGCGGTGCCCGCGAACCAGTACTGGCGGCCGAGCTCGCGCTCGCCCGCGGGGTTCTGGCCGTTGAAGTTCTGGCCCGCGTGGCACGCCCGGCACGCCATGCCGGGGTTCATGTCGCCGCTGCCGCGGTAGCGGTCCGCCCAGAAGCGATTGCTGGCGCAGGTCGGCGTGGGAGGCGCTCCAGCGTCGACGGCGCACGTCCCGGCCGGCAGCCCAGCCACGACCCAGGCCTCGAAGGGCGCAAGCTCGGCTGCCGTCAGTGGCGCTCCGGGCGGCATGGGCGCCGTCACGCTCTTCATGCGCGTCAGGCTCCGGTCGGCGTACCGGCCGCCAGCTGGCGCCGTCGCGAGCAGGTCGGCGCGCGACACGAGCGGTGAGGGGGCTCCGCCGCTGGGCTGGCTGCCGTGACACGAGCTGCAGCGCGCTCGCAGCAGCGCGGCGACGTCGCACGGAAGGCCGTCGGCACCACCGTCGCGCGTCCCGGCAAAACCACTGCCCGCGTCAGAGGCAGGCTCGCCCGCATCACCACCCTCGGGACCCAGGAGCACCCCTCCGCAGCAGAAGGTGAAGACAGCGCCGACGTGCCAGGACACGCGAAGAGAGGGCATGAGGCGGGTGATTCCAGGTGTTGCTTTTTTGAAACGGCTACTTCGATTGAGTCGATTTGTCGACGGCGCCCCGGCTCCACCCGGCGACCGAATGACGGAGCCAACCAGCCGAGCCCAGCGGTGGGCGCGCCCGCACCTTCGCCACCGCCAACGCACGCTGCTGGGCCTCAACAACGGTCTGCCGGGTGCGTTGACGCGGAGTCCCGAGCTTGGCTAACCGAGCCCGCATGAGCGGTGTCTTCGGGGTTCGACGTGCTGTCCTCTCGTTGGCGGTGGCGTGCAACCTGGTGATGTGCGCTGCGCCCCCGACCATCGGCCAGGTGGATAGCGGGAGCGCCCCTCGAACCACGGATGACGCGGGCG
>JADCJJ010000014.1 GCA_020247085.1 Myxococcaceae bacterium
CCCGCCGAGCCACCGGCCACTCCGCCCGCCGAGCCACCGGCCACTCCACCCGCCGAGCCACCGGCCACTCCGCCTGCCGAGCCACCGGCCACTCCGCCTGCCGAGCCACCGGCCACTCCGCCCGCCGAGCCACCGGCCATCGGGTCGCCCCCAGCCGCACCGCCGCCCGTGACGGTGCCGCCCGCTGAACCTCCACCCACGACGCCCCCCACGGCCATACATGCACCGTTGAGGCACGCTTGCGGGAACGTGCATGTGTTGCATTGTTGGCCGCCGATTCCACAGGCAGTGGAGAGGCTCCCCGGGTTGCAGGTCCCGTCCGCGGCACAGCAACCGCGACAACTGGTCGAGTCGCACCGCATGGGCGACGTCGGCATTCCACAGGCGGCGAGCAGGGTGAGCATCGATCCCAGGGCAAGTGAGCGCATGCGTGCGCCGTACAGACCTCGGGCGCACCGCGTCAAGGGCGGTGGTCGGCCTTCCTCGGCGCGATGAAACGAGGCTCGCACCGAAGACGCGTCTCGCGCGTGCGGCTGGGCGCCCTGTTGTCCCCCGTCACCTGACGACGGCGTACCCTCTCCGCTCGAGCTCGGTCGCGAGCCTCGCGAAGCGCGCCCTCCCCACCGACGCCCAGAAGACCACCAGGCCCGGAGCCCGGGCCGCCCGGTGCTCGATTCGGAGCCCCGTCGACACAAACCCGCGGTGCTCGCTCAGCCTCGTGATGGCCTCGCGCGGGAAGACGTACTCCCGCCCGAAGACCGAGATCCCGAGGGCCTGTTCACTCACCGACAGCTTCGCGAAGCGCCAGGACGCGTTGACCCCATCGAGGCGGGCACCTCCGGTCTGGCGATAGCGCTCGACCACGACGAACCGCTACTCGCCGCAGCGCGGGCCGGGCAGCCCCCTTCCCCGCTCAGAAGCGCGCGACGATGCCCAGCAGTGCGCTGCCCTCGAGCGGTCCCGTCTGGAGCACGGGCCCCAGGTTCGCGACGAAGAAGGTCTCGGAGCGACGGGTGTTACCGCTCAGGCGCAGCGTCAGCCCGAAGGGCCCCACGAGCCGGAGCGAGGCGCCGACCGAGCCCACCGCGCCGACGGCCCACAGCTGCTGCTCCGGGTCGACCTGCGCGAAGCCGGTGGCGCTGGCGACCACGCGATAGCCCCGAACGCCGACCTGTACCTCGAGGAGCAGCCGCTCCCGAACCGGAACCGCGACGCGCGCCGAGAGGGACGCCCACTGCCATGACGACGACGCCCGGCCCTCCTCCCTTGCGTCAGAGGTCGCGCTCGAGAGCCCCACGTCGACGGCCACCCCGAGCCAACCGCGCACGACGTCGGCCACGAGCTGCCCCGAGGCCAGCAGCTGACTCGTCGCGCCCGACGCGACTCCTCCGAGGAGCCCGACCCCGACGCGCCACCCCGCCTCGACGGACCCGGGCGGGCTGGCGCGCGCCCCCAGACCCGTCACGCCCTCACCTCCACTGGCGGGCGTCACACCTCCTCCGCGCGTGGTGTCGCCGCCACCGGCCACCGCTACGCCTCCATCGCGCGTCGCCTCGCCGCCGCCAGCACGCGTCACGTCTCCTCCGCGCGTCGCCTCGCCGCCCCCAGCACGCGCCACGTCTCCTCCGCGCGTCGCCTCGCCAGCCCCAGCACGCGTCACGTCTCCTCCGCGCGTCGCCTCGCCGCCACCGGCCACCGCTACGCCTCCTCCGCGCGTCACCTCGCCGCCCCCAGCACGCGCCACGTCTCCTCCGCGCGTCACCTCGCCGCCCCCAGCACGTGCCACGTCTCCTCCGCGCGTCGCCTCGCCGCCCCCAGCACGCGCCACCATCGAAGACACGCCCCCCGCGTCCTGGGCCGAAGCGCCTGTGTCCGCCCACGCGTCCGCCACGACCCCGGCGCTCGCCGAGCCGCCCTGTCGCGACGCCCCTGGACCCGCACGCTCCGACTCCGGCTTCACGGCCTCGGCGAGCGCGCCACCATCCAGCGGCGCTCCCTGCCCCCGCGACGAGCCGCCGCCGCCGCTCGAGGCCAGCGCCCCTGCATCCGACGCCGCGGCGTCACCGGGGATCCGCTGCGTCGAGCCAGCCCGCTCCGCCAGGCGCGGTGTCGACGACGCCCAAGCCTGCACCAACGCCACCAGCAGCCGCGATACGGCCTCGCAGTCTCCCGGCGGGGCCGGCACGCGACGCTCCAGCGCCACGCCGCGCACCACCGCCCGCACCCACACGCCGTCGGGCGCCGCCGGTGCCAACCGCACCGAGTCGCCCGGTCCGAGCGCCACGCCAACCGAGTTCAGGCGCTCGCCGAAGGCCGGCTGCGAGGCACACGGCGTGCCCGGCGCCACCTCGACGCCACCCAGCACCAGCGCCAGCAGGAGCGCCATCACGCGACCGTCAGGTGACCCGACCGCGCGGCACCTTCACGGAAACGACGCAGGGCCCCGGCGCCACCTGGCCGGCGCAGGGCGCCCCACGTCGACGGCGTCACTTCGGGGCCGGGCACGGCTTCACGATGCGCACGCGAATGCGCTCGTTCCGGGCCTGCGCCTGCTTCAGCGCCTCCGCGTCGCCGCCCGCCTCGGGCTCCTCGACCACCGGCTTCTCGCCGCCGAGGCCGACCGACTTCTTGATCTGCCCCGCGGCGACCTTGCCGACGGTGGTGAGGTGCTTCGCCACCGCCTGGGCGCGCTTCGTCGACAGCTCCTTGTTCTTCTTCGCGTCGCCGGCCTTCGCGGTGTGCCCCTCGAGCTCGACGGCGATGTCCTTGCAGCCCGTCAGCAGCGCCGCGAGCGCCTCAAGGCTGGGCCTGGTGGCCGGGTTGTCGAGGTCGAGCTCGTCGCTACCGTCCTTGAAGCGAATGTTCGGGTAGTCGGTCTCACCGGCCTTCGTGGCGTCGACCGTCGGCGGCGCGAGGGCGGCGGCGGCGGCGGCGGCGGCGGCCTTCGCCTGCTCGGCCAGCGCGGCGGCGTGCTTGTCGAGGTCGCCGAGCAGCCCCTCGACCGTCGAGAGCTGCGTCTTCACCTTCCCGAGCGCCCCGGCCACGTCGGCCTTCACGCGGTCGATGGCCGCCTGCACGCCGGCTACCTTGCCCTGGGCCAGGGCGCCGTTCACCGAGGTGCCGCCCGTGGCGATGAGCTTCTGCGCGTCGGCCACGCCGGCCTCGAGCCCCGCGACGGCGGCGTCGAGCTTCGCCTTCAGGTCGAGCCCGTCCTTGTCGTCGGCCGAGGGCATCGCGACGCCGCCGGCCTTCGCCTTGAGCTCACCGACGGTCTTCGACAGCTCGGCCACCTGGGCGGCGAGCGCGGCGTTCGTCTCGGTCCAGGTCTTCGTGATGGGGGCCAGGTCTTCGGTACAGGCCGCGAGCGCGAGGGCGCTGACGGCGAGGGCGATGCGGTAGTGCATGGTTACGGGTCTCCGCTTGAAGGGCTTCGGGGTGGCCTCTACCAACCTTGCGGCGCCCGGGCCGCAACTCTCTCGTCACCGAGGCGGGCCGAGGCCGCCAGGCGAGCGGCCCGGGTGGGCGTCGGCGACGAGGCGCCCCGTCGGCAGCCGCTCAGAGCGGGCGCTCGTACACCCGGTACGTCTTGATGCGACGCCCACCGGCCGTCTGCACCATGCGCGTGAGGAGCTTGTCGTCCTCCGGCATCCACCCCACCTCGGCGGTGGTGTAGCCGAGCCGCGTCGCCCCGAGGAACGTCTCGTGCGCCAGCAGCGCGTCGATGCCCCGCCGGCGGAAGCCGGCCTTGATGCCGAACAGCAACACCTTGAGGCGCTGAATGCGCCGCGCCGCCCACAGCATGCGCGCCAGCCCGAAGGGAAACAGCGTTCCGTGGGCCTCCTTCACTGCCGAGTTGGTGTCGGGCACCGTCAGGCAGAAGGCGACGGGCTCGCCGCCCACCTCGGCGACGAGACACAGCTCGGGTCGGAAGAGGATGAGCGGCCTCAGCTTCTTGACGATGTGCGACAGCTCGGCCTCGCTCATCGGCGACAGGCCGAAGGCGCCGGGCCGCAGCATCGACTCGCTGATGGCCTTGATGCGCCGCAGCTCGCCCTCGGGGTCCGACGTGTCCACCTGGCGGATACGTACCTGCCCCGAGGCGCGCACGCGGTTGGCGAGGCGCACCACCTTCTCGGGCATACCGCTCGCCGAGCTCACCTCGAAGTTGACGAGGTCCTTCAGCTTCACGAAGCCGTTGGCCTCGAACAGCGACGCGTAGAAGCGGTGGTTGTACGCGTTCATCATCGCGTGCGGCTGCTCGAAGCCGTCGATGAGCACGCCCACGTCGTGGTGGAAGGCGAGGTTCACCGGGCCGATGACGCGCGTCATACCCGCCTGGCGGAGCCACTCACACGCAGGCTGGAAGAGCGCCGAGGCGAGCGCCGGGTCGCTCTGCGACTCGAACAGGCCGAGGAAGCCGTCGCGGCTGCCGTGGAAGCGGTTGAAGCGCGTGTCGACGCAGGCGGCGATGCGGCCCACCACCCGCCCGCCCCGCCGCGCCACGAAGAAGGTCGCCCGTGCCGCCTCGAAGAAGGGGTTGATGCGGGCGTCGATGAAGTCCCGGCGCTCGGCCACGATGGGCTGTACGAAGACCGGGTCACCCGCGTAGTGCGTCAGCGGGAAGCGTACGAACTCGTCCCGCAGGGCCTGCGAGGTGCACGCCTCGACGACGACGTCGGTGGCGGCGGTGGCGAAGCGTGGCACGCGCGACGTCTGGGAAGGCCGGCCCCGGCGTCGGGGGGGTCGCTGGTCGGCGCCGCTCATGGCCTCAGCCCTGTACCCCAGCGCGCGCCAGCACCCAACCCGGGGCCTCGGAGCACTTCCAGAACTGGTGCACCAGACGAATCGGGAACAGCAGCGCGAAGCTGTACACGTCCTGGGTTTGAATCAGGGTGACGTTCTTCTCGTTCGACAGGGTCACCGCGCCCATGTCACGGCTCGACGGACAGCCAGCCCCCATCCCTCCCAGCGCCAGCGCGGCGACGAGCATGTGGTTCGCGTGTTCAATTGTCCTCCACGAACGTGACCTTCACGCTCTAGCAGTCCGAGCCGGCCCCCTTCGAGTCGGTCGTGCAGTCGACGATGCCCTGCTCGAAGGTGCCGAAGCCGGCGTTGCGTTCGAACATCAACCTGAACTTGCCATCTCGCGTCGTCCCCATGCTGCGAACGACGCAGGGCCCGGCGCACGAACTCGCCACCATGGCGAACACCAGCAACACGAAAGCGCTCTTCTTGTTCATGAATTCCCTCCTTCGCTCCGGAGTGAGGCGTGGCCGCAGGCGGGCACCTGTTCGTTCCGCCTGCAACGACCTTTCTTCGCGCCACCGGCGCTGCTCGGCGCCGCGGCGTCCTCGTGACGGCGGCGTGACAAGGGGGCTCTACGAAGGAGCGATGGACGTCTCCGTCATCGTGAACCTCAACTCGCGCCGGGGCTCGGAGCGGTTCGCCCAGTGGGCCCAGCGGCTGCTCCCGACGTCGCAGGTGGTGGCGACGCGGAACGTCGCCGACGTCGAGCGCTTTGTCTCGCAGTCGATGGCCTCGAAGCGGCCGAGCGTCGTGCTGTCGGGCGGCGGCGACGGCACCGCCATCGGGCTGCTCGACGCGATGCGCGCGCGGGGGCTGTCGTTTCCAGCGCTGGGGCTCGTCCCCCTGGGCACGGGCAACGCCTGGGCCATCGGCACGCACGCGCCCTCGCCGCGCCGGGCGCTCGAGGCCATCGCCCGCCTCGTCGACCGCGGGGCCGACTCGGTGCCCACCAACGACTTCTGGTTGATGGAGGTCGAGGGCCGCCTGACGCCCTTCGCCGACGCCGGCTGGGGCGCCGAGATCCTCAACGACTACAAGCAGCAGCGGCTCTCGGCGCCGGCCGTCTTCCGCCGCCTGGCCGAGGGCCGAGTCGGGTACGCCGCCTCGATTCTGGGGCGGACGGTTCCGCGCAACGTGCTGGCCCGGCGCCGGCCCCGGGTGCGCCTGGTCAACCTCGGCGAGCCCGCGCTGGGCTTCGACGCGGCGGGCCAGCCGGTGCCCGTGCCGGGCGGCGGGCGCGGCGCGGTGCTCTACGAGGGCCCCTACGGCGTCGCCGGCGCGGGCACCACGATGGAGCTCGGCTTCGGCTTCAAGGCGCTCCACTTCGCGCGCACCCTGCCCGGCCGCATGCACACCCGCGTCTACGCGGCGACCGCCGCCGAGGCCACCGGGCGCATCGTCGACCTGTGGCGTGGCGTGCACCCGCTTCCGCACAGCCACGACTTCCTGCTGACGCACTGCCGCCTCGAGTTCGACGGCGAGGTGCCCGTCGAGGTGGGCGGTGACGTCATCGGCCTGCGCCGGCAGCTCGAGCTCCGCCTCGCGCCCATGGTGGTGCCGGTCGTCGACTGGGCGAAGCTGCGCGCCCGCGCCTGACGACGGCCGGCGGGGCGGGGCTCGCCTGGGCGGGCGCGCCTTTCACGCCCGTTTCACCTCGGGTTCGTCCGGCGTCCACGCCGCCGGGTGAGCGTCGCGCCATGAAGACGACACGACGCGCGATGCTGTGGACGTTCGGAGCCGTGACGCTGGGGGCGGCGGTCGCCCGCGCCCTCCCGGTGGCGGGCGGCTTCGAGCAGGTGGAGCACGAGGTCTGGCTGCCCGGGCTCGACCCCGCCCACGAGGGCCTCAAGGTGGCCCACCTGACGGACCTCCACGTCGGTGACACGACGCCCGACGGGCGCCTCGTCGCCGCAGCGCGGGCGCTCGTGGCGGCCAGCCCCGACCTCGTCGTCCTCACCGGCGACTTCGTCACCACCGGGCGCGACCCCGTCTCGCGCGTCGGCGAGCTGATGGCGCTGCTCCCCGCCGTGCCCCGCGTCGCGGTGCTGGGGAACCACGACCACTGGACGAAGCCCGCCGCCATCACCGCGCGCCTCGAGGCCGAGGGCATCGCGGTGCTGCACAACCAGCACACCACCGTGCGCCTGCGCGGCGCCGGGCTGTCGGCCATCGGCGTGGCCGACGCGCGCACCCGCCAGGACGACGCCCGGGCCGCGGTGAAGGGCCTGCCCGACGCGGGCTCGCGCCTGGTGCTGACGCACGCCCCCACCGCCGCCGACGCGCTGCCACCCCTGGGCACCGTCTGCCTCTCGGGCCACACGCACGGCGGCCACTTCGTCGTGCCCGGCCTCACCCGCGGCGCCATGGCCCTGGGCGGGCAGCGCTACGTACGCGGCTGGTACCAGGTCGGCGGCAACCAGCTGTACGTCAGCCGCGGCATCGGGGCCGGCGGCGCCGGCGTTCCGCGGCTCGGCGCCAACCCCGAGGTGACGCTCCTGACCCTGCGTCGCGGTGATGGCACGGGCTCGCTGGCGATGCGATGACGGCGCCCATGGCCCGCCTGGTGCTCATCGACGACGACGCCGCGCTGCTGACGGCGCTGGGGCTGGCGCTCGAGGACGCGGGGCACGTCGTGACGCCGGCCAGCGACGGCCGCAGCGGCCTCGCCATGGCCGCCACCCCCGGCGTCGAGCTCGTCATCTCGGACGTCAACCTGCCCGGGCTCGACGGCTTCTCGCTCTGCCGCGCCCTGCGCGAGCGCGGGCTCCGCGTGCCCGTCGTGCTCCTCACCTCGCGAGACGGCGACATCGACGAGGCGCTCGGGCTCGAGCTCGGCGCCGACGACTACGTCACCAAGCCCTTCAGCACCCGGGTGCTGTTGGCGCGGGTGCACGCGCTGCTGCGGCGCGAGGCCGCGCGCGCCGGAGCGGCCGACGACGACACCGTCTCCGTGGGCGCCCTGTCGCTGCGGCCCCAGCGCCTCGAGGTGCAGTGGCGCGGCCACGACGTCAACGTCACCGTCACCGAGTTCCGCCTGCTCGAGGCGCTCGCCCGGCGCCCGGGCGTCGTCTTCAGCCGCGACCGCCTCATCGACGTCAGCCGTGGCGAGGACGTGATGGTGGGCGACCGCCTCATCGACACCTACGTGCGCCGCCTGCGCCGGAAGTTCGAGGCCGCTGACGCCGGCTTCGACGCCATCGAGACCGTCATCGGCGCCGGGTACCGGTGGCGGGCCTCGTGACGCGGGCGGCGCCGGGCCGGCGGGCGCTGCGAAACCGCCTCTTCGCGGGCGTCTTCACCGTCACCGCGGCGCCCTTCGTCGCGCTGGTGTCGCTGAGCCGCGTCGAGCTGCACCACGCCTCGCAGGTCGAAGCCGCGGTGCGCGCCACCCTCGAGGACTTCGGGCGCGAGGTCGAGGCCCGCGGCGTCGAGGGCGCGCGGCCCTGGGCCGAGGCGACGGCGCAGCGCACCCACCAGCGCCTGCGGGCGGTGAGCGCGGCCGGAGGCGTGCTGCTCGACGTCGACGGGAGCGACGCGCCGGGCGCCGGCTCGGCCCTGACGGACTTCTTGTACGGCCCCGCTGGGCCGCCGCTGCAGACGCTCGAGGCCGACGCGGGGCCACTGTGGGCGCGCCCCGAGGTGACGTCGGGCGCCAGCGCCCGCTTCGCGCCGGGCGGCAACCTTCAGGTGCACGCGGCGGCGGGGGTGACCGGCGGGGTGCTGTTGCACGCGCGGGGGCACTCCCGGCGGGCGGCGCTCCCGTCGGTGACGCAGGGGCGGCAGCTGGCGAAAGTGCTGTCGCTGACGCTGGCCGTGGCGGTGGCCCTGGCGTGGGTGGCCAGCCGGCGGCTGCTCGGGCCGCTCGAGCGGCTGCGCGCCGAGCTGCTCCTGCGGGCGACGACGGCCGTCCCGAGGGCCGGCATCGACCTGGGGCGCCGCGACGAGCTGGGCGACGTGGCCGACGCCTTCAACGCGCTGCTGGCGGCGCTCGAGGCGCGCACGAAGACGAATGAGGCCTTCCTGAGCGACCTGGCGCACGAGCTGAAGAACCCGGTCGCGGCGGTGCGCACCTGCGCCGAGCTGCTCGCCCGCGGGACCGTGAGCGAGGAGCGGGCGGCGACGCTGACGACGGTGCTGCTGCAGAGCTCGGCGCAGCTCGACCGGCTGGTGTCGCAGTTCCTCGAGCTGGCGCGGGCCGAGGCCGGGCTGCCGGCCGAGGCGCGCGAGGTGGTGCCGCTGGGCGCGCTGCTGCGGGGGCTCTCGTCGACGTGGGCGAGCGACCCACGCGTCGCCAGCGTCACCTGGGCGCTGGCGGGCCTCGAGGCACAGGCCGACGTGCTGGGCGTGCCGAGCCGGCTCGAGCGGGCCTTCGGCAACCTGCTGTCGAACGCCGCGTCGTTCGCCGGGGCCTCGGGGCGCGTCGAGCTGACGCTCGAGGCGTCGCCGACGGACGTCTGGGTGCACCTCGTCGACAGCGGGCCCGGCATCGACCCCGCCCACCTGCCGCGCGTATTCGAGCGCTTCTTCACCACGCGCCTCGAGGCGGGCGGCACCGGGCTCGGCCTGGCGATGACGAAGGCCATCATCGAGGCGCACGGCGGGAGCATCTCGGTCGAGTCGCCGCCGGGCCGGGGCGCGCGCTTCTCGGTGCGGCTGCCGCGGGCGCCGGGCTGAGCCCCCGGGCGGAGGGGAGCCGGCCCCGTGGACGCGTGCGGCGGGAGTGGTAGGCACGGCGCGTGGCGTCGTCGCTCACCCCCTCACGGGCCGTGCGGGCCCGACCTGGGCCCTGGCTCGCAGGCCTGCTGTCGGTGGCGGGCCACGCGCTGGCCGGCGCCGCGCTGCTGGCGCTCTCGTCGGCGCCCACCCCACCGCGCCCGGCGCGCCCCGTCGAGCGTCAGCCCGTCAGCCTGCGGCGACTCGACGCCCGGCAGTGGGCCGCCAACCGGGCCGCGCGCACCCGCCAGGCGACGGAGCGCCCCACCCCCCTCCACCCCCAGGGGCAGGTCGTCGACGTCGCGCCCGGCAACCAGCAGCGGGCCGACGACGCGAAGTACCTGGCGACCAGCGACAACCGCGTGGCGAAGGAGACGCGCGCGCGCGAGCAGACGAAGACGTGGAGCCGGGCGACGCCGAAGACGCAGCAGTCGCCCGAGGAGGCGCCGGTGGCACAGGGGGCCACGGCCCCGGCCGCGCCAGCCGCGTCGAGCGTGAGCCTCACCGAGAGCTTCCTCGGGCGGCGCCGGGCGCCGAGCCTGCTGCTGCCCGACAGCCTCGGAGACACCGACGGAGCCGCGGCGTCATCCACGCCCACCGGCGCCGAGGAGGGCACCCGCTCCAGCGACCCGGGCTCCACCGAGGGGGGCGGCGCGCCGAACGACCACCTCGACGCCCCGCCAGGCGACGGCACCTTCCTCAACACCCGTGAGTGGCGGTACGCGGCCTTCTTCAACCGCGTGAAGCAGGCCGTGAGCGCGAGTTGGGACCCGAACGGCCGGCTGCGGCAGCGCAACGAGCAGCTCGGCCTGGTGGCGCGGCTGACGGTGATGCACGTGACGCTGCGGCCCGACGGCTCCCTCGCCGACCTCTTCGTCGCGCAGAGCAGCGGGCTCGACTCGCTCGACGCCGAGGCGATGCGCGCCTTCGAGAAGGCCGCGCCCTTCGCCAACCCGCCGGCGGCGCTCGTCGAGCAGGGCTTCATCCGCTTCGCCTTCAGCTTCCACGTCACGCAGGACGGCCTGTCGATTCCCCGCCCCAGCCCCTTCCGCTGAGCGCGGCGCGACAGGCGCACGCCGGGTGGAGTAGTGGCCCCGCCCATGAGCGCGCCATCTCCGCTGCGGGCCTTCGTCAAGCTGCTCGTCCTCGACCTCGACGCGTCGGTCGCCTTCTACGAGGCGCTCGGCTTCAGCCGCGTCGCCGCCGACGGCTCCGTCGTGCACCTGCGCTGGCAGGAGGCCGGCGACGTGCTCCTCGTCGGGGTGCCACGGGGCGTGTCGTTCGAAGGGCGGCGGGGCTGGGGCGTGCTGGTGGGCTTCACCTCGAGCACCGACGTCGAGGCCCTCGCCGAGCGGGCCCGCGCGCTGTCGGCCCCCGTCCAGGGACCCGAGGTGCAGCCCTGGCACACGAAGGACGTCATCGTCACCGACCCCGACGGGTACCGCTTGAACTTCGTGCAGCAGGCCTGACGACGCGCAGTCGGCGCCACGACAGACGCACACGCCGCTCCCCCGCCGCGGGAACGGCTCCTCGAGGACCCGCAGGCAGCCCGACCTCGCCTCGGAGCGAAGCGGCCCCGGAGGCACGACCACGCTCACGACACGCGCAGCAGCCACCGCGCGCCCTCGCTCAAGTGCCCGAAGCCCGAGGTCGGCGCGGCGTGTCTCCCGGCGCCTTCAGCGGCAGCGGGCGCTGACAGGACGCGCGCCGCAGCGCCGCCCGCACCGCTTCACCTCGGAACGCTCGGCGACCATCGACCTCGGCGGCCTCCCACGCGCAACGCTCGGGGCTGTCGGTCAGCCCTCGCGAGCGCCGTGCACGATGGCGAAGCTCGGAGCGCGCCGCCGTGGGTGAGGCCACCGCCTCCCTGCGAGATGACGAAGAACGACACCCCGGGCCGCAGCGTGGCCACCGCGATGGCCCGGCCGATGGGGATGCGGGTGGTGAGCGGCAGCCGGCCGAAGTCGACGCCGTCGATGCGGAGCGTCACGCCAGAGCCCGTCGAGGACACCGTCAGCGAACCGGACGGCAGCGCCGCGCGTGCCTGCTCGAGCAGCGCCAGCGCCGCGGGCGGCGTGCGTGACGTGTCGAACTGCAGGGCGGCATCAACCGTCAGCGCCAGCGACAGGGCGGCGCGCGCCTCGTCCTTCTTCCCCACCGCGAGCAGCGCCAGCCCCCGGAGCACCTGGAGCTTCGACGTCTCGCGCGCCCTTCGCCGTGACGAGCGCGGCGTCGGCGGCCTTCAACGCCGGAGCCAGCGCTCCATCGGCATACAGCACCTCGTGCCTCTGCGAGCGCCTGGGACAGCGCCACCGCAGGGACCAGCACATCAACGATGATGTGCGCGCTCATTCCCACAGAGATTGACAGGCGATGAGGCGGAGGCGTCGACACGAGAGCCACCGCGTGACCTCCCCTCGTGGACTGCGGGGCCAGCCCGAGCCGGTGCCGTCGTTCCAGGGCCGGGAGGAACGGCCGAAACGCTCTCCGGGCTGCCGGAACCGTCGAGTCCGTGCCCCTGGCCCTCACGGTCCCGGCGGACGAGCCAGCGCCTGCGCCAGCGCTTTCGTCAGGGAATCGACGTGACGTACGAGCGAGTCGAGCGTGGTCTCGAGGTCCTCGAGCAGCGCCTGCCGGAGCGCGGCCGTCCGTACGTCGTACACGCCCCCCGGGCCAAACAGCAGCGCCTCAACGAGCGCGCGATTTTCGCCCGCCGCGTCACCGATGAGGCCGTCCCACCGCGCCAGCAGCGCCTCGCGCGGCGTCGGCTCCCCCGAGGCCGTCGGCAGCGTCAGCATGCGGAGCACGAAGGTCGGGTACAGCCGTTCCCCGTCCTCACCGCGCTTCAGCGGCACCAGGAGGTTGTGCTGGTGCGAGAGCGTGAGCGCGCGTGGCGCAGGAAGGAGCACGGCCGCTCCCAGGGCGGTGGTGACCCCGGCGCCGACCAGCCCCGTGAGGAGCGGCCCATCAGGGACGGCCGGCTGTCCGGTGTGCGCGTTCGCCAGGTCCCAGACGCCCGCGGCGAGGGTGCTGACGGCCCCGGCGACGAGCGACGCGATGGTGAGCTCGAGCTGCCGGTCGTTCTCCATTCCGTCGTGTGCCGCGAGCACCCGCGCGAGCAGCGCGACCGAGCACTCGCACTCGAACTCGAGGGCCAGCATCTGAGGCGGCAGGGCGGCGAGCCGCTCGTCGAGCTCCTGCCGGAGTGACAGGAGCTCGACCGTCGGCGCTCCACCCGACCGCGCGTGCTCCCGCAGCACCCGCGCCACGAGCGGCTCGATGCCCGCGGCGACCGCCGTGCGGCGCGCGTCTGGTGGCAACGCCTGGAGGTAGCCCACGAGCGAGGGCTCCGTCTCGGGGCCGGCGAGGTCCTCGCGGTACGGGCTCTGGGCGCCCGGCACGGCCCGGATGCAGCGCTGGACCGCGCGCTCGGGTACGGCGAGCGGGTCGCCGCGACGCAGCCCGGGGTCGCCCACACGGAGCGTGACGCCGCACCCGGCAATGCACACGGAGACGAGGACGAGCGACGGGCGCACGCCCCGAGTCTACTCCTCGCGCTGCCGCTTCCACCGGTGAGCCGGGTGAACGCCTTTCTGCGGCCTGCTCGCCGACTTCGGCCTCGCCCGCTCCATCGGGAGCACCGAGGTCGACCCCAGGCAAGGCGTGATTCGAGGTCGGCACCGACCCCGACGGGTACCGGGTGAGCTTCGTGCAGCAGACCTGACGGCGCGGGCGGCGCCATGCCCGATTCACACGCCGTTCATCCGCCGCGCGAAGGCATCGGCCACGCTGTCGCCTCCACTCGAAGCGGAGGCGACATGAAGCAGCGACGAATCTGGTACGGCGTGGCGGGCGCGGGGCTGGGGCACACCATGCGCGCGGCGGTCATCGCGCGGCACCTCGAGCGCCGGGGCCACCGGGTGCGATTGGTGTCGAGCGGGCGCGCCGTCGAGGTGCTCCGGCGACACGGGCTGTGCTGCGACCGCGTCGAGGGGCTCGACTTCCACTTCGACGGCGGCCGCGTTCGCCCCTGGCGGAGCCTCGCCGACGTGCTGCGTGGCGGTGGCGGCAAGCTGCGGCGCAACGGCGCGGTGTGCGCCCGGGTGCTGCGCGAGTTCCGCCCCGACGCGGTGCTGACGGACTTCGAGTCGCTCTCCTCGCTGGTGGGCGCGCTGGCGGGCCTGCCGGTGGTGTCGGTCGACCACCAGCACGTCATCGACCGCTGCCGGCACCCGCGGCGCGTGCGCGACGCCGTACCCTCGTTCGCGGCGCTGCGCGCCCTCTGCGCGCTGCGGACGCGGGCGCACCGCTACGTGGTGACGTCGTTCTTCTTTCCCGAGCCCATGCGGGCCGACACCACGCTCGTCGGGCCGGTGCTGCGGCCGGCGTGGGACGACCTCGAGCCGCGCGCCGGCCGCCACGTCGTCGTCTACCACACGAGCGCCAGCGACCTTCGGCTGCTGCCGACGCTGCGCCGCTTCACCGGCACGCGCTTCCTCGTCTACGGGCTGGGCCGCGAGGGCGTCGAGGGCCACGTCGAGTGCAGGCGCTTCGACGAGCGGGGCTTCGCCGCGGCCCTGGCCAGCGCGCGGGCCGTCATCACCAACGGCGGCTTCACCACCATCGGCGAGGCGCTGGCCCTGGGCAAGCCGGTGCTGAGCATCCCCGTCGACGGGCAGCCGGAGCAGGCGCTCAACGCCCAGTGGCTGGCCGCGCTCGGCGCCGGCGTCACCGCGCGGGCCTTGTCGGCCGACAGGCTCGACGCGTTCCTCTCGACGGCCTTCCCACGCCTGGCCGACGCGCGCCTTCACACCGGGCGCCGCGACGCCTGCGCCGCGGTGGACGCGGCGCTCGAGGCAGTCTCGTGAACTTCGAGCGGGAGTTCTGGCCATGGTACCGCGCGGCCCACTCGCGCCTCGCCACCCGCCGATGGCACGCCGTCGCGACGTTGGCGGCGGCGGGCGGCCTCGGCGCCGCGCTCCTATGGCGAAGGCCGTCGCTCGCGCTCCTCGGCGTCCTGCTCGACTTCGCCATCGCCCAGGCCAGCCACCGGCTGCTCGAGCGCAACGTCACCCGGCCCTGGCAGCACCCGTGGCTTCACCTGCGCGCCGAGCTGCGGATGTTCCGCGGCGTCGTCCAGGGTGTCCTCGGTGAAGCGACTGCCGGCGGCGCCCACGGCGTCGTCCGCGCTTGCGGCGTCACCCGGCGCGCAGGCATGCGCATCATCCGACACGTCGTCGGCGGAGTCGTCCTCCTCCGCGCCCGCGGCATGGTCCCCGGCGTCGTGCGCGGCGTCGGCGTCGTCGGTGGAGTCGTCCTCTCCATCATCCACGGCTTCCGCGACGGCCCGCGCGGCCTCGGTCGCGCGCCTGCTGACGACGAGCCGCTGCTCGGTCGAGCGGCGCCGGGGCCCGGGGTCAACCGAAGACGGGCGGACCCGCGACGGCGCGCGGTGGCGCTCCGGCGGGCGTCAATGCCTGCTCGTCGCACTCCACGCAGCGCGTCGACCCGCCGCGATTGACCAGCAGCATCACCGCCCGCTGGCACCCCGGGCAGGCAATCGGCTCGGTCACGGCGACGACGCCCGCGCCGCCGTGCACGTCGCGGCTCGGCGCGATGAGGGGCGCTCCACGCCAGCCTGCCGGCGCCATCCCTGGCGACACGGGCTGGTGGGCGGCCCACTGGCTGACGGGAACCGCAGCGTCCGGGCTCGCACCGCGCGGCGCCCGCTGACCGCTCACGGCATCGCTCCGGGCGTCTTCAGCGGCCGCGAGCGGGCACCGGCGTCGCATCTTCGGCCCGTGGCCCCCAACCCCGGCGCGTCGACCCGCTCGACGGCTTCATGGTGGCGTGGCCCATCAGCGTTCTCGTCGCGTCGCATCAACCGGCCTCACCTTGACTCCCTGGGGTGGTGACGTGCACCGAGAACCGGGAGTACGCCTTCATCGGCATCAACACCGGGCACCATCTGAAGTTGCGCTCAGAGTGCACCTCCGTGGCCGCATCGACCTCCTCGATGACTCCCGTTCACCGACCCGGCGCGACGGCGACGCCAGCCGACGGCGCACCCAGCCTTGCCCACCCGGCAGGCGCGCCACTTCCTGGCAAGCGCCACCTCACCGCCTCCCTCTGAGCGCGCTCGCGCGACGCCACAGGGGCGTCGCGCGAGGGTTGACGGACGGCTCGAGTCAGGGCGCGCAGGCCGGCCTCATCGGCCAACCCACCACCGCCTCCTCATGGCCCGCCGTCAGACGCGCCGGCGAGGCACGACGTGAGCGCTGCCGACGGCGTAAAGCCGCAAGCGCCGTTCGCCTGCCGCTCACACACCGCCCGCTGGTAGCAGGCGTACTCGGGCCGCCACTCGCAGGTGCTGCCCTGGCCGGGCTGAGCGGTGCAGAGCTGACCCGAGCACCCTCCTCGGAAGCACGGCGCCGCGCCACCGTCCTGCGCGCCGCCCGCCCGGCACTGGCCCGCCACGCACACCTCACCGGCGGCGCAGTCGGCCGACGACGCACACCTGGGCGCCGGGTTGCAGGCGCACACCTCGCAGCCCGTCGCCGCGTCGCGCTGGAACCCGAACTGGCAGGCCAGCGTGCACATCACCTCGCCGCAGCTGCTCCCCGCGTCCTGCGCTCCACCGTCCGTGGCACCCCGGCAGACGAACTGGCACGACGGGCCGGTGCGGCCGACGAAGGTGCCGTCGGGGCACTGGAACACGTCCTGCGTGCACACCGTGGCGCCGCCATCACCCGCCGCGAAGCGCCGGCACTGCCCCGACACGCACGCCTGGTCTGCTGGGCAGTCCGCCGACGTGGCGCACGAGGTGATGGCCTCGCACCGCCCGGCGATGCACTGCGAGCCCCGGGCGCACTGCGACGTCGCCGAGCACGTCCGCGGCGGGGCGCACGAGCACACCTCGCACCCCGTCGCCGGGTCGCGCGCGAAGCCGTCGGCGCAGGCCAGCGTGCACATCACCTGACCGCACGCGCCAGCATCGAAGGCGACCGGACAGACGAATTGACAGTTCGGCCCCGTACGGCCGACGACGGTGCCGTCGGGACACTGGAACGCGTCCTGCGCGCACACCGTGGCGCCGCCGTCGTCACCCGGGCAGGCCGGGAATGCACAGTTCGGCCCCGAGCGGCTCACCGACGAGCCGTCGGCACACAGCCGCACGTCGGCCGGACACACGGGGCTGCTCCGGCGGCGGGGCTGGAAGCTGGTGAAGCCCTCGACGTCGAAGCTGATGCGGCCGTCGGCCACCAGCACCGCCGACGCCGGCAGCTCGAACTCGCGCCCGTCGGCCTCGCGCACCTGCACCGTCAGCGCGCCGCCCGCGGCGCTCAACGTCAGCGGCAGCGTCATGCGCGCCTTCTTCGAGAAGCGCGTACCCGCGGGGCCCCAGACGGCCACCGGCCCGGCGACGTCGGCCGGCGCCACCAGGTCTTCCATGCCCACCTCGACGGTGATGCGGGTGTCGGCCGAAAGGGAACCGGCGGGAATCTCGAGCGCGGTGCCGGCGAGCGCAGTGCTGTCCTGCGCCGTCACCGCGATGGTGGCGCCGCGCGCGGCCTCGACGTTCTCGGCGCGCACGAAGCGCGAGCCGGCCTGGTTGCCGCAGGCGAAGGCGAAAGCCAACGACACTGACAGAGCCAAAAGGGGTCGTACCGGGTGTCTGTGGGGGTGCTGCGTCATCGTGTCCTCCAGGTGTGAGCGGGTCATCGCTGCTGAATGTCGTGAGGGGGCGTCAGCGTTCATCGGCCGGGCACTGGGGCGAGAAGGGCACGGGCTGGCGCAGGTGCTGGGCGACGCGGCAGGCGGCGTCGACCTGGTGCAGGGCGTAGAGGGCGAGGGCGCGGGCGCGGCGCACCTCGGCGAGGCGCTCGCTCGCCGGGAAGGTGGCCTCGAAGGCCTGGGCGCGGCGGTCGACGTCGCTCCAGTCGGAGAGGGCGGCGGCAGCCTCGAGGGCCGACAGGGAGCGCTCAAGGGCGAGCGCGCCGGTGGGGAAGCGGCTGGCCGCCTCGTCGAAGGTGGCCCGCGCCCGGGCCGGGGCCGAGAGCTGCCGCAGCTCGAGCTCTCCGCGCTTGAGGAGCGCCACCTCGGCCCTCAGCGACGTCGACGCCGCGACGAGGGCGTAGGCCGCGACCGCCTCGTCCCAGGCGCCAGCCTCGACCGCCGCCGCCGCCACCACCTCGGCCCGGCTGAGGGGCGCCTCGGCCGGCTCGAGGGCCAGGAGCGGGCCCACGTCACCCGCGGCCGTCCGGCTCACCGACGTCGCCCGCACCCGCGCGCCCTCGACGAGCACGACGCCGTCCACCGGCAGCACCCGCATCTGCTCACCGGCCATCTCGAAGACGGCCACCGCGGACTCCACCTCGACGCGCTGCCCGCCCGCGTCGACGCGCAACGGCGCGCCCCAGACGCTGACGGCCAGGCGGCCGCGCCGGAGCGAGACCTGCCGGCCCTCGACCGAGTAGGTGGCGCCCCTGGCGAAGAGGGCGTACCCGTCGCCGAGCGCCGAGCCGGTGACGGGCTTCGGCCACAGCGCCAGCACCAGCAGCGCGCCCGTCGCCATGGCCGCCGCGAAGGCCGGCGCCCACCATCGCCGCCCGTCGCCTCGAGGGGGGGCCGCCATCGCCCGCCAGACGCGCGCCTTCGCGCCGGGCGGTGGGCGCTCGGTGGCCTGCCGGTAGGCCTCTCGCCAGGGGACGTGACTCATGGCTCGACTCCCATCGCGTGCGCGTGCATGGCGAACTCCTTGCGGGCGTAGAAGAGGCGGGTGCGCACCGTCTCGACGCGGGCGCCCGTCAGCTCGGCAATCTGCTCGTGGGTGAGGCCCTCGATTTCGTGCAGGGCGAAGGCCTCGCGCTTCTCGCGCGACAGGCGCCGCAGGACGCGCTCGACGCGCCCGAGGGCCTCGCGCGCTTCGAGCTGGCCCTCGACCGACGTGGCATCGGCGGGGCCGCGGCCGAAGAGGCCGTCGAAGACGTCACGGACGCGGTGCTTGCGCAGGCGCGAAGACACGACGTTGGCGACGATGCGGTACAACCACGTCGAAAAGCGGCCCTCGCGGAAGGTGTGGAGCCGCGCCCAGGCCACCTGGAAGGCCTCCTGCACCGCGTCGTCGGCGTCAGCCTCGGGGAGCCCGAGGCGCCGCGCGGTCCTCCAGGCGAAGTCGAAGTGCCCGTCGTACAGCAGGCGCCAGGCGCCCTCGTCGCCGGCCCGGCAGCGACCGACGAGCTGCCCGCCCTCATCAGGGACTTCGGGCAGTTGCGAGGCCAGGGCGGTCAACACGGGGGTATCCGTGGATGAATGTCGCGAGCCTCGTGGAGCGTTCATGGCCACTCGACGCCGGCGCCGAGCCAGCCGAGGGCCTCGAGTCGGGGCGTCGCGCTGCCGGCGCTGAACAGGCCGTCGACGGCCAGCGCGGGCGTGAGGAGGTTGACGAGCAGGGTGACGTCGGCCGCGGCGAAGAAGCGCCCGAAGCGAAGGGCGAGGCGGCCGGCCGGACCGACGGTGGGCGCGAGCGTCGTGGCGGTGCGCGGCTGAAAGATGAAGGGCCCCGAGGCGACGCCGAGGCCGACGCGGACGCCGGCGCGGGCGCCCCCGCACGCGACGAGGCGGCCCGTGGTGCAGGCGAGGGCGCTGCCCAGCACGGCGAGGCTGGTCGACGAGAGGGCGCCGCGCGTGCGGCCGTCTTCGTCGGTGACGGCAGACGAGCCGCCGAACGAGAAGGCGCCCAGCAGCCCCAGGCGCCAGCGCGCGCCCACGAGGACCGAGGCGTCGAGCGCGAGCAGGCCGCTGGCGCTCGCGGGAGTGGGGACGAGGAGCCCTCCACCAGCCGAGAGCGAGCCCCGGAGCGGGAGCGCCTCGCCGGGGCCGGCACCATCGGCCGGGAGCGCTGGTGTCCCCCCACCGGGCATCGCCTCACCCGCCGCGGACGACACCATGGCGGCGCGCGGCGGTGCTGACGGAGCGCTCCCGTCACCCGGCTCCGCAGAGCCTCGAGTCGATGCATCGCCGGCGCCGCCTCGACCGGCGTCAGCGTTCGCACCCGAGGCCGAGCCCGCGCGCGCGTCGCCTCGGCCAATGCCCGTCACCGGATTCTCGCCGGCGTCACCTCGACCGGCCTCAGCGCTCGCGCCTGCGCCCGAGGCCGAGCCCGCGCGGCCGTCACCTCGTCCCGCGCCTTCCCCTGGCGTCACGCCAGCGCCGGTTCGCCCAGGCCCGGCGTTCGCGCCTGCGCCCGAGGCCGCGCGGCCGTCACCTCTGCCGATGCCCGTCACCGGATTCTCGCCGGCGTCACCTCGACCGGCCTCGGCGCTCGCGCCTGCGCCCGAGCTCGAGTCCGCGCGGCCGTCACCTCGTCCCGCGCCTCCCCCCGGCGTCACGCCAGCCCCGCTTCGCCCAGGCCCTGCGTTCCCGTCCGCGGCGGAGGTCGAGCGCGCGCGGCCGTCACCTCGACCCGCGCCCGCCGCTGAGGCCGACACCGCGGGTCCCGCTGGCCTCACCCCGGCATCGCCTCGACCAGTCCCGGCGGCGGCACCCCCATCGGGGGTCAGCGCGCCCGGCGCAGTCGCGCTCCCGTCGCCGCCACCTGCGCGCACCTCCGAGCCCGTCCGCGCTGACAGCCCCCCGTCCATGCCGGCACCAACGGCCACGGTCCCCGCACGGTCCGACGAAGAAGCCCCCGCGTCACCCGACACGCCTGCGCCGCGGTCGTTGGGCGGCGTGACGAGGGCCGGCCCGGAAGCCTCGAGGGGGAGCGGCGTCGACGCGGCGCCCCCGCGCGGCCCCACCGTGGCGCTGTCCTGGCGCGGCGGTGGCCTCAGCGCCACCGTCACGGCCAGCTCGCGGACGAAGCGGTCGATGATGAGCGCCGACGCAGCGACGGCCTCGGGACACGACGACGTCGGCACCAGGCGTTCGAGCGCGACGAGCCCATCGGCGCGCGTCACCTCGAGGCGAAGCCCTCCTGCGACCGCGACGAGCCGAACGACGAAGTCTGCGTCCTGGGCCGCGAACTCGACGGGCGCGCGCCGCAGCTCTCGCCGGAGCGCCGGCTCGGGGGCACACGGCGACGCCGGGTCGACGCGCATCGTCGGCGTCGACGCCAACGCGAGCACGAGAGCTGCCCCCATCACGGCGCCTTCCTCACCGCCGTGCGCATACTGCATCACCGCGCCGCGCGGAACGCAGGGGACCGCGGGGGGCGGGCCTGGCCCTCCACCGCGCCGAACGTCTCGCCTGGCCCGGCGCCCGGCTCACGGACGAGCCGGGCCGTCCGCCTCGGCGGCCACGCGAGCTCGAGCCCGCTGGCGACGAGGGCCTCGAACAGGGCCTCGCGAACGGCTCCGCGCGCGACGCCGGCACTGCCCGCCACCGGGTTCACCGAAGCCGAGGACGTCTCGCGACGCGGCTCGCGCCAGCCAGCTCAGGGCGACGTCGAAGCGGCTCCTCGAGCGACGGCAGGGCGGCATCGGTAGCGACGGCGTCACCGCGTCACCGCGAACCAACGCCCCTCGGGGTCTGAGAACGCGAAGGTCCGAAAGCCGTGGTGCGCCCCGACCTCGGTCGCGTTCACCCCTCGCGCAACCAGCGCCGCGCGCGTCGCCTCGAGGTCGTCGACGTGGAAGCAGATGGACGGCGTGGCCAGGTCGAGGCCGTCGGGGTTGTCCTTCATCATCTCGCGGGGCACGAGCTCGAAGGAGAACGCCTGGTCCACGAAGCCGACCTGGACGACGGTGAAGCCGGCGATCTCGGTCCGCTTTCGCTCCATCATTCCGACCTGCTCGACCCAGAACCGTCGGCAGCGCTCGGCATCGTTCACGTACAGCACGACGTACCCGACCCGCATGGTGGCTCCCTGTTCCGCGCCGAGGCTGGCGGCGCGCTCGGGCAGGGTACCCGCTCCGGGGAGCTGGGGCACGCGCAGGCGCCCCGCGGCTCCCCGCTCGACGGAGGCGCGGCGTGAACGGCCACCCCCCCCCCACTGCCATCGGCCGCCAGGTGTTGACCCATCATCGGGAGCCGGCCTGCACCTGCCCCGAGCTTGGGGGTGCGGGGAACACGATGCGGGCCTGGCCCCGGATGCCGTTGGGCCGCGCGACGGGTCGCTCCTCGGCGGCCAGGACCTCGGCTTCGCCGGTCGCCGCCAACTGGCACGGTGCGAACGACGGGGCGAGGCGCTCGAGCAGCCACGACCCCAGCGGCCCGCGCAGCCGCAGGCTCAAGACGTCGACGAGCCCGCCGGGCGCCTGCTCCAACCGGGAGGCACGCGGTGTCACGCGCTCGCGACAGCCGCACGTCCGCGCCCCGCTGCGCGTCCTCCCAGCGCTCAGCGCACCCCGGGTACGACTGGGCGAAGGAGAAGCACCTCCCGGTGGAGCCGGGCGGGTCGTCGAGCCTCGACGGCACCCACGCCCGGCTGGGCGCGATGAGCGGCTCGTGCTCGGAGCGCTGGCGCAGCGTCTCGCGCGCGGTGGCCTGCCGGACGCAGCCCCTCCCCGAGGCGGCCACCAGCAGCAACGTCACCGCGCGCGGCGTTCCTCTCGCGCGTCACCGACCCGGGCCCGTGCGCAGGCGAGGCGGCCCACGGCGTCACCGCGCTCTCGAGCCCCCTTCAGCGCCGGAGCGGGGAGGCACGCCGGGACCAGCGGCCAGGCGCGCGCGTCGTCGACGTCCTCCGCGGCGCGCGCCACGGACACCTGCACGTCGAAGGCGGTCCCCCCACGCCAGCGCGTCACCGGGGGCGCCCACCTCGGCGCCGGCGGCCGCGCTCACAGGCGCGTCGCGACGAGGTCCAGCGGGAACTGCGAGTTCGCGTGCGTGTCGAGGCCGACCCGCAGCATCACGGTCGAGTTCGGCGGCACCGTCACCACCGCGACCTGCTCGGAGCGGCTGTACGAGGCCCCGCCGCCGGGCTGCCCGAGGCGCACGCGGTGGCGCAGCGACGACACCCTCGCCCCCGTCGCGCTGAGCACCACCTTTCCGTCGTAGCTCTGGTGCCCCGCGAGCTGCGCACCGTCCTCGCCCTCCGGGGGCGTCGCCAGCCGCACCGCCACGCGCACCGGCGCGCCCGAGTCGTTGCGGAGCGGCACCGAGGTGGTGATGCGCTTGCCATAGGCGCCGACGTCACGGCTCGCCGCGCCGGGCCGCGACCCCAGGAGCGCCGGCGGCGGCGCGTTGGGGCGAATGCGCACGAGGCTGCTCGCCCCGGCCGCGCTCACCACCAGCGGCTCGCCAACCACCTCTCCCGTTGCCGTGCCCACCAGCCCGTTCACCCGCCCGAGGATGCCGCGGTTCACCGCCGGGTCGAAGGCCGTGGGCTGCCCCCGGGCCCCGAGGGCCGCCTGCTCGCGCGCCCACGTCGTCACCTGCGCGTCCGACTGCGTGAAGGGGTCCGGCGTCACGCCGGCCGCGCGCATGACGAAGCGCAGCTCCTTCATGAACTGCTTGTCCTCGGCCAGCCGGGCCACCGGCACGCGGTAGCCCCGCTGCCCCTCGGTCGGCATCAGCGGCGCCTGGCTCGCCGCCGCGGCCGTCTCCCGCGAACCCGGCGCGTGCGCCACCACGTCGACGTGCACGAGGCCCGCGCGAGCCGCGACGGTGGCGGGCTCGAGCGTCGCGTTGAAGGCGATGAAGCCCCGGTCCTTCGCCTCGGCGACGGGGAGCCTCACGGCGCCGCCCGGCGGCACCGTCACCGTCTTCGTCGTCGCCGCCTGGCCCCTGGGGTCGCTCACCGCGATGGAGACGTTCAGCTCGAGCGGCGAGCGGCCGGGGTTCGTCAGCACCAGCGACTGCGCGACGGGCCGGCCCGTCATGTTCTTGTTCGAAGAGAACACCTGCTGCGGCACCGGGCGCCCGTCCTGCACGAAGCCCACGCCTCCCGGCGCGACGGCCCGCGACGCGTAGCTGCGCCCGAGCTGGTCGATGACCTCGGGGTTGTTGCCGTTGTGCTGAAAGCCCGCGGTCCATCGCACCGCAGGCCGCTGCACGGGCGGCGCGCTCGACGGGGTGCCGACGGTGCGCGCGGTGAGGTCGGACCAGGCTGCGACGACGGGGCGGAGGACTCGGCTGGGCATCGCGCCTTCGGGTCGTAGAGCCATCACGCCGCCCTGACAAGCGAGCCTCCGGGCGGACTCCCCCCCGACGCCCGCCTCACCTCGCCGCGACCCCGGGCGCCTCCTCGACCGGCACGGGCAGCCGCGGGTGCAGGCCGCTCTGGAGCCTCGACGCGAGGACGTGCGCGCCGATGACGGTGGCGCCGGGCAGGGGCTGCGCCTCGGGGTGGCGGGCGAGGGCCTGCTTCGGCGCCGCGCCGCACCCGATGCACAGGAAGTACGCCGCCCGCGTCGCCCCGGTCGCCGGGTCGACGCAGCGCGACAGCTGCGCCTCGAGCCCTTCGGCCCCGGGCATCAGCGTCACCGGCTTGATGGCGAGCCGCCGCCACGACAGCTCCACCAGCACCAGACGCCAACGGGCCAGCAGCGGGCTGCGACAGCACTCGCACGCCAGGGGCGGCGTCGGGGTCACCGTCGGCGCCGCGCCGCCAGACGCGAAGCGCACGAAGGGCAGCAGCGGCAGCCTCGAGCGCACCAGCGCCTCGGCGGCGGCGACCGTCACCCCGTCGGCCGTCACCTCGCCGATGGCCGCCTCGGGGGTGACGCCGCACAGCAGCGCCCGCCACAACCTCGCCTCGGCGGCGACGAGGGTCGTCACCAGGCGGCGGGCGATGACCTCGTGCTGCCGCGCCCCACAGTAGGGGCACACCACCTCGTGGGACGGCCCCCGCAGCGGCTGGCGAAACCCCGAGGCGCAGGCGCCGCACGCCAGCTCGGCCAGCTCCGCCGGTGGCCGGCGGTCGAGGGGCCGCGGCGGCCTTCGCTCCGCCTTGAGGGCCGCGGCGACGTCGCGCGGGCACTCGAGCACGAACGTCGCCCCACAGCCCCCGCAGGCCCGCGGCGCGCCGAGGTACGCCGTGTCGGTCGAGAACGTCGTCCGGCACCTCGGACACGTCGTGTCGAATCTCACGCGGGGTGACCCTCCACGAGCGTCGATCCACCGGGCCGTGAGACCGGCTCACCCGCGGCCCTCCCTCGCCAGCGGTCGCCGCCCGGTTCAGAACGCATGACCGATGGCCAGGCGCATCTCGAAGGACGGCTTCGTCACCGTCTCCTGCGTCACCTTCAGGTCGAGCCCGGGGACGTAGACGGTCGGGCTGGAGCCCACCGTCACCGTCGTCGTCGTCGTCTTCGCGAGCAACGAGACGCCCATGCCCGCCGTGACGACGAAGCCGCCGTCGGACACCCAGGTGAAGCCGCCCATCACGCCCGGGCTCGCCACCTCTTCGACGGCCGGCGTCAGCAGGCCCGCGAAGGCCCCGAAGCGGACGTGCAGGTCGAGGAAGGGCCCCACCAACCAGTCGAGCGGGCGCAGCCGCACCCCGGCCTGCACCGCTCCGCCGAGGCGAGGCACCGACAGCTCGCCGCCCGCGTAGAGCGACACGTGCCGCCACGGCGCCACCTCGAGCTCGATGGATGGCGACAGCACCAGCGCGCCCAGGCCGAAGGTGATGGCGACGTTGCGCCGCTTCTCCTCCACGACGGGCCCGGCCTCGGCGACGGCCGGCGGCGCCACGTCGGCCGACACCAGCGGCGCGGGCGGCACCTCGACGGGCGCGGGCGATGTCTCGGGCGGGCGGGGCGGCGGCACCCAGCCTGGAATGGGGAGCGGCTCCCGGGCTGAGAGCAACGTGAGGAGCGCGGTGGTCGTGAGCAACACGCCCACACCCGGTGCACGACGCGTACCTTCACACACTGTCGTCGTTTCGAGGGCCTGGCGAGCCAACCGGGTGCAAGCCGCTGCGCACCTGTGCATTCGAACGGTGGTGAAGGGTGCGTGACGCCGAGGCCCGGGTGGGAGTAAGCGCGCCGCCGCATGTGCCCCACCCCGCCGCCGGGCCACCCCACGCCGCGCGGCCCCACCCACCGCCGGGCCGAACGCGGAGTCGTCGCTCCGCCCACCGCCCGCAGGAGCCCCGACCGGTCCACGGACCGGCCGCGGTCGACCCCATGAGCCGCATCTACCGTCAGCTCCCTCCGGCCGGCACGCGCGTCGGCCTCGCCTTCTCGGGCGGCCTCGACACCCGCGCCGCCGTCGCGTGGATGACCCGCAAGGGCATGGACGTCTTCGCGTACACCGCCGACCTCGCCCAGCCGGACGAGAAGAACGCCGCCGACATTCCGCCCATCGCCACGAAGCACGGCGCGAAGGCCGCCCGCCTCATCGACTGCCGCGCCTCGCTGGCCCACGAGGGGCTCGTCGCGATTCAGTGCGGCGCCTTTCACCTCTCGGTGGGCGGGCGGAAGTACTTCAACACCACGCCGCTCGGCCGCGCCGTCACCGCGACGGCCATCGTGCGCGCGATGAAGCAGGACGGCGTGCACGTCTTCGGCGACGGCTCGACCCACCGCGGCAACGACATTCAGCGCTTCTACCGCTACGGCATTCTCGTCGACCCCGAGCTGCGCATCTACAAGCCGTGGCTCGACCAGCAGTTCGTGAGCGAGCTGGGCGGGCGCACCGAGATGTCGAAGTTCCTCGAGTCCGTCGGGCTGCCGCACTCGATGAGCACCGAGAAGGCGTACTCGACCGACTCGAACATGCTGGGCGCGACGCACGAGGCGAAGTCCCTCGAGCACCTCGACACCTCGATGCACGTGGTGAACCCCATCATGGGCGTAGCGCACTGGAAGCGCGAGACGGTCATCGAGCCCGAGACCATCACCGTCACCTGGGAGGCCGGCCTGCCCGTGGCGCTCAACGGCAAGCGCTACGGCGACCTCGTGCAGCTCTTCCTCGAGGCCAATGCCATCGGCGGCCGACACGGGCTCGGCATGTCGGACCAGATCGAGAACCGCGTCATCGATGCGAAGAGCCGGGGCATCTACGAGGCGCCGGGCATGGCGCTGCTGCACCTCACCTACGAGCGGCTCCTCTCGGCGGTGCACAACGAGAACACCACGGACCTGTACACGACGCTGGGCCGGCGGCTGGGGCGGCTGTTGTACGAGGGCAAGTGGTTCGACCCCGAGTCGATGCTGCTCAAGGAGTCGCTCTCGCGCTGGGTGGCCACGGCCATCACCGGCGAGGTGCAGGTCGAGCTGCGGCGCGGCGACGACTACACGATTCTGTCCACCGCCGCGGCGCAGTCGGCCTACGCGCCCGAGAAGCTGTCGATGGAGAAGACGGTGGGTGCCTTCACGCCCGAGGACCGCATCGGCGCCCTCGAGCTGCAGAACCTGTCGGTGGGCGACAACCGCGCGCTGCTGCTGCATTACGCGCAGGCCCTGGCGCTGCCGCGGGGAGGCCAGGACGAGCTGAAGGCCCTCGTCGGCGGAGACTGAGGCCGGTGCGCGGCGCGCGCGGCGCTCGAGAGGTGGCGCGCGAGCCCGGCGAGCCAGCGCGCCTCGTCGTGGCTGCGCGTCGGGCGCTGGCTGCGGCGAGGCTGCGGCCGGTGCGCGCGCCCGACGCCTCAGCCCCTCCGGTCGCACCGCGCCGGCCCCGGGCGCTCCTGCCCGCCGCGCTCGCCTGCGTCGCCGCGGCCGCGCAGGCCCAGGCCCCGCTCGAGACGACGGTGGTGGCCGAGAGCGGCGCCGAGGCGCCGGGCCGGGCCGCCTCGGCCGTCACCCGTCGCGACCAGCGCCGCCGCCAGCCCC
>JADCJJ010000140.1 GCA_020247085.1 Myxococcaceae bacterium
AGGACCCGCCTGCGCTGCCGCCCGAGGACCCGCCTGCGCTGCCGCCCGAGGACCCGCCTGCGCTGCCGCCCGAGGAACCCCCTGCGCTGCCGCCCGAGGACCCGCCTGCGCTGCCGCCCGAGGACCCGCCTGCGCTGCCGCCCGAGGAACCGCCTGCGCTGCCGCCGGAGGAACCACCTGCGCTGCCGCCGGAGGAACCACCTGCGCTGCCGCCACCGGAGCCGCCCGCGCCGCCGCCTGAGGAGCCTCCGCCAGGGCCGCCGTCAACGCCGCCGTCGGCGCCCTCGCCGGGAAGCAGCGCGAGGCACTCAGCGTCGTTGCACGAGGGCGAGGGGAGTCGCGCCGAGATGCATTGGCCGCTCTGGCTGCAGGTCGTGTCGGGGTCGCAGGGCACGTCACGGCAGTTGGCATACAGCGCGACCGGCACGCGCACCGTGCGCTGGGGAAGGAACCGCGCGAGGCGCCGCGACACGATGCAGCCGCGGAAGCGCCGCTCGGGCGTGCAGTCCTCCTCGACGTTGCCGCCGAGCGACATCGCCACCCGAACCGCCACCGAGGCCTGCCGGTCGTCCTGCGGCACGACCGACAGCCACCCGATGGTGCCGTCGCGGCAGTCGCGCGTGACGGTGCTCGGGAGCTCCTGCTCGATGGCCCCGGGCGCACCGAGGGTGATGGTGACGCCCGCGCTCTGCGCACACGGCACATCGGTCGTCACGTCGATGCGCAGGGCCGTCGGCTCGAGGCACCCGGTCGCCAGCAGCAACGGCACGAACCAGCGGAGCGAGCGCTCACCCGGCCGAGAAGAGCGCCGGCGACCGAGGCGCAGCGCGCGGCCGCGAGCCCTCACGTCACTGCCCACACGTCGCGCCGTCCAACCCTCCGTCACAGGCTCCATCGTAGCACCACCCGGCCGGGCCTTCCCGGGTTGCACGTCGTGCTCGCGCCCTGGCCCGCGGGCAGCGCGTAGTCCGGGTCGCTCGCGCCGCCTGGCGTCTGGGTCGTCCCCGGCGCCGTCTGTCCGCCCGCCGGCACCAGCGACGAGCCACCCCCGCCGCCGCCGCCGTGCGTGCCAGCGCCGCCGCCGCCGCCGCCCTGGAAGCCCCCGCCGCCGCCTCCTCCTCCTCCGTCGTTCGGGTTGCCGCGGCTGGCACCGCCCATGCCATCGCCGGTGCCGCCGGCGCCACTTCCCACGGTCGAGCCGCCTGCCGGACCACCGTTCGCGCCGTTCCCAGCCCCGCCATTCCCGGCGCTCCCCGTTCCGCCTGGACCGGACGCGAACTGGCTCCCGCCGCCGCCCGGGTTGGCCCCCACCGAGGTGCGCCCCCCCGCGAGGCCGGTGAGGCCGCCGCCGCCGCCCCCCGAGTTCGAGAGCCCGACGTTGCCACCCCCGCCGCCGCCGCCACCGCCCGCGACGAGCACCCGGCTCCCGCCGCGGCGCAGCGACGAGCCGCCGCCGCCCCCGCCGCCGGCCCGGTTCGAGGTGCCGCCGACGCCACCGCCCGCGACGACGACCTGGAACTGCTCGTTGAGGCCGGTCTGCAGCGTCGCCCTCGCGAAGCCGCCGCCGCCGCCGCGCTCCCCGTTGCAGCCAGCGCCGCCGCCGCCGCCCCAGGCCTTGACCGTCAGGGTGCGGCAGCCGACCGGCATGGTGAACGTGTTGTTCCCCGGGGAGTCGAAGACGAGCTGCGCCGCGGCGCACGCGACGCACGCGCCCGCGATGCAGCTCGCCGAGGCGCCGCACGAAGTGCCGTCCGCCACGTTGCTCCCCGTGTCGCTGCACACCGGGGCGCCGCTGGCGCAGCTGACGCGGCCCACCCGGCAGGGGTTCGCAGGCGTGCACGACGCCCCCTCGACACAGGCGACGCAGGCGCCCGCCGGCGAACAGACCTGGTTCGCGCCGCAAGCGCTTCCCTCCGGGAGCGCGCCCTGGTCCTGGCACACGGGCCCTCCCGTTTGACACTGAAGGCTCCCCGCCCGGCACGGCGCCGGCGTGCACACCTGGCCCGCCGCGCAGGGCACGCACGCGCCCGTGGGGCTGCAGACCCCGCCGTCGCAGGCCTCGCCAGCCGGCGCCGGCCCGAGCCGCTGGCAGCGCGTGCTCCCCGTCGAGCAGTCGATGGCGGCGCGCTCGCACACCGCGCCCGTCGCGCATGGGGCCCCCGCGTCGCACGCGCTGCACTGCCCGGCCGCGGAGCACACGGCGCCCGCGTCACACCCGGCGCCGGCGTCGAGCTGCGCCGTCACGACGCAGGCCGGGTTCCCGCTCGCGCACGACGAGAGGCCCACCGCGCAGGCGTTCCCGGTCGAGCACGGCAGGTTTGGCTGACACGCCGTGCAGACGCCCGCGTCGGAGCACACGCCGTCGGGGCACGATGTGCCCGCGGGCTTACGCGCCGACGACTCGCAGCCCGGCGCGCCTCCGTCGGCGGGGCACGCCGTCAGACCGTCTTCGCAGGGGTTGTCCCGGGCGCAGGGCAGGTCGGCGACGCAGGGCGCGACACACCGCCCGGCCTGGCAGGGCGCGTCCGGTGGGCACGAGACGCCCAGGCACGCGAGCGTGACGCAGCCGCCGTCTTCGCAGGCCAAGCCCGCCTGGCACGTCGCTCCGCCGCAGGGTGGCGCGCCGCCGTCCGGGCTGCCCGCGTCACCTCCCGCCGCGCCGCCCGCCGCGCCGCCCGCCGCGCCTCCGTCCAGGCCGGCGGCAGGCTCCTCTCCGGGGAGCACGGATACGCAGACGCCGCCCTCGCAGGTCGGCGTGGCGAGCACCGACGCGACGCACTGACCGGCGCGTGTGCAGGTCGACTCCGCGTCACAGGGTACGCCCCGGCAGCTCGCCGACAGGAAGACGGGGATGCGCACCGTGCGATGGGGCAGGAAGCGCACCTGCCGCCGCGAGACGATGCAGCCCTCGTAGCGGCGCTCGGGCGTGCAGTCGGTCGCCACGTCGCCGCCGACCGACAGCGCCACCCGCAGGGCGACGGAAGCCGAGCGGCTCCCCTGGGGCACCACCGCCAGGCCACCGATGGCGCCGTTGCTGCATTCGGTGGTGACGACCACCGGCTGGGCCTGCTCCGTCTCTCCCGGCGCCCCGACGGTGATGCTGACCCCGCCGCTCTTCTGGCAGGGCACGTCGGTGGTGACGGCCACGACGAGCACCGTCGGCTCGAGGCAGCCGCAGGCCAGCAGGGCGGCGAGCGCCGCCCGCCTCATCAGGGCCCGCCCCTCACTGGCGTGATGCCCAGGCTCCCCTCGGGCGCCGGTCGCTCCGTCGTCACGGCGATCCCCGTCGTGACGGCGGCGGCGATGACCGCCGCCACGCCTGCCCAGAAGTACCAGCGCGCGTAGAACGGCGCCTCGCGCGTCAACAGCAGGCGCGCCGTCCGCGCCTCACCGGCCGCCAGCACCAACGTCGTGTCGAGCGGGAGGTGTCCGTCGAGCGACAGGCGGAGCCGGTGGGTGCCCGGCGGCAACGGCGTCTCGACCGGCACCGACCGGAGCTCCTCGGCCTCGTCCAGGCGCAGCACGGCGCCCTCGGTCGACTCGACCCGGAGCAGCGCGTCCGTCTTCTTCGAGGCCAGGGTCAGCTCGAGCCCGACGCGGCCGGCGCCAGGCAGCTCGAGCTCGCGCGTGACGTCGAAGTACCCATCGGCGGTGACGCGAACCGTCGCGCGCCCGGCGTCGACGACCCGCGGCCCGGCCAGTGGCGTGGTGCCGATGATGCGGTCGCCCAGGCGCACCTCGGCTCCGGGGACGTTCACGCTCAACGTCAGCGTGCACGTGCGTTGACGAAGCGTCGCGAGGAGCTGCTCGAGCTTCGGCACCTTCGCCTTCAGCTCGGGCGGCGCCTCGGCCGAGAACCGCTCCATTGCCTCGAGCGCGCTCGGGAACTGGCCCAGCTTCTCGTAGGCGCGGGCCCGGTTGTACTGGAGCGCCGGGTCAGGCCACATCGCCGCGGCCTCGGTGTACGCCACCAGCGCCTCGGCCGGGCGCCCGCTGTCCATGAAGGCGTCACCCCGGGCCTTGGCCTGCGCCGCGGCCTCCTTCGCCGCGGCCTCCTTCGCCTCCCCGTCCGCCGCGGGGGCCACGGCGGCTGGCGCGCGCGGGCTGAGGGGCGGCTTCGGCTTCCGAGCCTGGGCGAGCACCGGGCCCGCCGCGAGGACGAGGCAGAGCAGCGCGCAGGGTGAACGAGTCGCGACTCCCATGATGGCGTGTCAGGTTAGCAGGCGTTCCCACCGCGCCGAAGGTCTCGCGCCAGGACCGCTTGGTCACGCCGCGCACGGGCCGGCGCCTCGGGGGCGTCGTGCCCGCGTGCTCCCGTTCGTCAGAGGTGGTCGGGGTTCTCGTCGACGGGCACGACCGGCGGCCTGGGCGCCGCGGTGCCCCCGGCCTTCTGCGCCTTCGTCGGTGACCCACCTGACGGCTTGCCCCCCGGCGTCGTCGTGGCGCGAGGCAGAGGCGGTTGCTCGCCAGGCGGCTCCGCCGTGCGCTCGTTGGGGGCCGCCTCGGGTGCCACCACCGGCCGCGGTGGGTCGCCGGGCGTCGTCGGCGCCACCTCGGGTGCCACCACTGGCCGCGGTGGGGCGTCGGGCGTCGTCGGCGCTGCCTCGGGCGCCACCGGGGCATCGCGAGCAGGGGGAGGGAGCGCCTCGGGCTGACCGGTGGCGACGACCACCGCCGCGACGGCGACTGCCACCAGGGTGGTCGCCGCGAGTGCCCCGGCCACCACGCGCCGCCAGGGCCGCGCGGGCCCGCTGGCGTCGGGCACCGGGATCAGGTCGCGCTCGGTCGCCTCCGTCGGAGCGAGCACCCGAGGGGCCTTCGACTGGCCGCGCAGCACCTCGCGCAGCGCGTCCGCCCATGCGCGCGCCGATTGGGGCCGGCGGCGCGGGTCTTTGTGCAGCACCTGCTGCAGCGCCGCTTCGAGGGCTGCCGGCGCCTCGGGGAACGACTGCCGCAACGGCGCCGCGTCTTCCCGCAAGACGCCCTGCAGGTACGTCGCGGTGTCGTCGCCGCGGAACGGGAGCCGCCCGGTGAGCAGCCTGAAGAGCGTGATGCCCATCGCCCACAGGTCGCTCGCTGGCCCCACGCTGCGGGCGTCGAGCACCTGCTCGGGCGCCATGTAGCGCAGCGTGCCGATCGAGGCCTCGCCGGTCAGGTCGGCCCCGTCGTCGAGCTTCGCGATGCCGAAGTCGAGCACCTTCACCACCCACTGTGAGCCCACCCTGGCGCGCATCAGGTTGCCGGGCTTGATGTCACGGTGCACCAGGCCCGCCTCGTGGGCGGCGGCGAGGCCCTCGCAGGCCTCGATGACCCACTGCACCCGCTCCGCCCACGGTGGCGCCGGCGTCTCGAGCACCACCTTGTCGAGCGTCTTGCCCTCGAGGAACTCGAGCACGATGAACGGTCGCCCGTCGGGCAGCTTGTCGACGTCGAACACCTGGCAGACGTGCGGGCTCTTCAGGAGCGCCTGCACCCGGGCCTCGCGAAGGAACCGCGCCACGAGGTTCGGGTCGCCGCAGGCCTCTGGTGAGAGGAACTTGATGGCGACGGGCTGGTCGAGCCCGAGGTGCCGGGCCCGATACACGGCCCCCATGCCACCCGACCCGATGGCCTGCTCCAGTCGGTATTTCCCCAGCAGCAACTCCGACGTCGTCACGCGCGCCGAACGCTACCCCATCGGCGCGGCGCGGCCACCGCCAATGGCCGGCGTCACAGCACCTTGCCGGGGTTGAGCAGCCCCCGCGGGTCGAGCGCCGCCTTGAGCTGCCGCATGAGGGCCAACTCGAGGGGCGTGCGCGAGTAGCCGAGGAAGTCCTTCTTCAGCAGGCCGATGCCGTGCTCGGCGCTGATGCTGCCGCGGTGCGCCTGCACGAGGCGGAACACGTCGGCGTCGCAGGCGTGCGTGCGCGCGAGGAAGGCGGCCTGGTCGAGCCCGTCGGGCTTCATGATGTTCACGTGCAGGTTGCCGTCGCCGATGTGGCCGAAGAGGCACAGCTCCCACCCCGGGTACTCCTTCGCCAGCAGCGCCTCGAGCTCGCCGCAGAAGGCCTCGAGGCCCGCCACCGGCAGCGAGATGTCGTTCTTGTGCGGCAGGCCCGTCGCCGAGAGTGACTCCGAGATGCCCTCGCGCAGGCTCCAGAGGAAGCGGGCCTGCTCCGAGTCGGCGGCCAGCGTGCCGTCGGTCACCAGCCCGCGCTCGAAGAGCGAGGCGAGCCACGCGTCGAGCGCCTGCGCCTCGGCGGCCTCGACCTCGAGCAACACGTAGTGCGACGACGGCTCGGCGAAGGGCGGGCGGAGCTTGCGGTGGGCCTCGAGCCGCCGGCTGCACCGGTCGGTGAAGAACTCGTAGGCCATCACCGTGAACGGGCCGCGCCGCGCCTCGCGGAACAGCGCCAGCACCGCCTGCAGGTCGGCCACGGCGAAGAGGAAGACCGACACCCGCTCGGGCAGCCGCGTCAGCTTCAGCGTCGCCTCGGTGATGACCCCGAGGATGCCCTCGCTCCCGATGAAGAGCTGCCGCAGGTCGACGCCGGTGTTGTTCTTCTCGAGCGCGCCGTTCAGCTCGAGCACCTCGCCGGCCATGGTGACGACGGTGAGCCCCAGCACCCACTGCCGCGTCAACCCGTAGCGGATGACGCGCACCCCGCCGGCGTTGGTGGCGATGTTGCCCCCGACCTGGCTCGAGCCCTTCGAAGCGAAGTCGACGGGCCAGAAGAGGCCAGCGGCTGCGCAGTGCTGGTGCACCGCCTCGGTGACGGCGCCTGCCTCGACGCGCACCGTGAGCGCCAGCGGGTCGACCGGGCCCAGCGCGCGCATGCGCTCGAGCGTCAGCACCACCTCGCCATGGCGCGCCACGGCGCCGCCCGACAGCCCCGTACGCCCGCCGCTCGGCACCACCGCCACGCCGTGCGCGCTGGCCAGCGAGAGCAGGCGCGCCACCTCGGCGGTGTTGCGCGGGCGTACCAGCAGCGAGGGCGCCGGCGTGAAGACCTTCGTCCAGTCCCGCCCGTAGCTGGCCAGCTCAGCGGCGTCGGTCGAGGCGAAGTCGGCAGGGAAGCTCGCGGCGAGGGCCTCGAGGAAAGCGGTGGGCAGAGACACGGAGAACCTCGAGCGGAGAAGGGCGGCAAGCCCTGCGGCGCGGGCGCGTTCCTGGCCGGGCGGTGGCGTCGGACCCACGTCGCAAGCGCGCTCACCATACACGCGGCGCGGCGGTTTGGTGCGCTCGCCGCGCACCGCCCGGGCTCACGCCAGCCGTCGCAGGCGCGCGGCGAAGAAGCCGTCGAAGCCCTCGGGCCCCGGCAGCGTGCGCAGGGAGGCCTGCACCATCGGCAGCGAGAGCCGGCGCGGTGGCTCGGCGGTGAAGTCCGGGTGGCTGCGCAGGAAGAGCTCGACCTGGTCGGGCCCCTCGGTCGCGTCGGTGGTGCACACCGCGTAGACGAGCAGGCCGCCCGGCGCGACGTGCCGCTGGCACGACTCGAGGACCTGCCGCTGCAGCGTGGCGAGGGGGCCGAAGTCCTTCTCCTGGCGGCGGTAGCGCAGCTCGGGGTGGCGGCGCAGGGTGCCAAGGCCCGAGCAGGGCGCGTCGACGAGCACCACGTCGAACTCGCCGAGGTCATCGGGCAGCTGCGAGGCGTCGAGCGCCCGCGTCGACAGCCGCGCCGACAGCCCCAGCCGGCGGGCCTCGCCTTGAATCTTCGGCAGCTTGTTCTCGTGCACGTCGAGGGCGAGCACCTCGTTCGTCTCGGCCAGGTGGCAAGCCTTGCCGCCCGGGGCGGCGCAGGCGTCGAGCACCCGCGCCCCCGCCGGCACCTGGGCGTAGACGCCGACGAGCTGCGCGGCCTCGTCCTGCACCTGCCAGAGCCCCTCGTCGTAGCCGAGCAGGTCCTCGACGCGCCCGGGGGTCGACAGGACGATGCCCGAGGGTGAGGTGCCGGTGGCGGCGGCCTCGACGCCGGCGCCGCGCAGCTGCTCGAGGAGCGCGTCACGCGACACCTTCGAGGTGTTCGCGCGGATGACGACGCGCGGCGGCTCGTTGTCGGCGTCGAGCATGGCGCGGGCCCGCTCCGGGCCGAATTGCCGCTGCCAGCGCCGCACCAGCCAGGCCGGGTGTGACGTCTGCACGGCCAGCGTCTCGAGCGGGTCCAGGGTCGGCAGCGGTGGCGCCTCGAGCGCCGACAGCCGACGGAGGATGGCGTTGACGAAGCCGCTGGCGCGGTCGAGGCCGACGGCCTTCAGCGCCGCCACCGTCTCGCCGACGGCGGCATGCTTCGGCACCCGCGTGAAGAACAGCTGGTAGGCGCCGAGCCGCAGCGCCGCCAGCACCTTGTCCTCGATGGACTCGAGCTTGCGGTCGGCGACGGTGCCGAGGGCGAAGTCGAGCGTCAGCCGACGCCGGGTGGCGCCGTAGCAGAGCTCGGTGACGAGGCCGGCGTCGCGCGGGTCTTTCGGCTGGAACTCGTCGAGCACTGAGTCGAGCACAACGTTGAGGTACGCGTCGGTGGCGGCCACGCGGGCCAGCACCTGAATGGCGAGCGCGCGGGCCGGGAGCGGCCGCCGGGACGGCGTGCGGGCGGCGCTCATGGCAGCTTCGCCAGGTAGGAGAGGACGACGTGGTCTGACGCCTTCGCCGTGGTGGACAGCAACAGGAGCAGCTCCTCGAGCGCCTCCTTGTGGCCGGGCTCGGTGGCGGCGCCGCGCTGCACGGCGAGCCACTGGGCGCGGGCCCAGGCCGCGAAGGCCTCGGGCGTGACGGCGCCCGACAGGCGCGCCGCGAGGTGGGCCTTCACCTGCGCGCGGGTGAGGGCCCCCGGTGGCGGCGAAGCGGGCTGGGCCCGGGCCGGCGCGGTCTCGGCGGGGCGCCGGCCGATGGTCTTGCCCTGGCGAAGGGCGCCGGCTTCGGGGCTCGCGGGCGCGCGGGCACGGCCGATGGTCTTGCCCCGGGGCGCCGGTCGGGTCGCGGCGTCACCACTGTCGTCGTCCGGGCCCGGGCTGCCCCCGGCCGCGTCGCCACCGTCGGCGCCCGCGTCGTCGTCCGCGCGCGAGGTGTCGCGCGGCGTGGCGCCGCCCGCTCGCAGGCTGGAGCCATCGTCGGCGTCGCCACCGTCGTCGCCCGCGCCGTCATCTGGGGGGGGAAGGCCTCGCGCCATGGTGTCGCCCGCGCTGCCGCTGGCGCCGTGGGCGGCGTCGCTGGCGGCGGCCGGCCCCTCGTGCTCCAGCCGGGCCGGCGGCGCGCTCGAGCGGACGCCCGTCGGGCGGTCGGGGCGGGTGAGGGCTGGAGGTGCCGCAGCGTCGAGGGGCTCCGGAGGCAGGCCCCGCGTCGACCCGTCCGGGCGAGGGGCCGAAGCGCCCGCGCGGCCGTCGTCGTTCGCCGCCGGCGGCGCCAGGTCTCGCGCGAGGGCCGAGAGCGCGCGGGCGTAGCCGTCGACGCCGTGCCCGTGGAACTGCTTGTCGACCACCCGCTTCAAGGCGCTGCGCCCCCGGGCCCTGGCCTCGTGCGCCAGCTGCACCTCGACGCAGGGCAGCCCGAGCGTCGCCAGCGCGTCGGCGAGCGTGAAGGCCGTGGGCGCCAGCGACGACGGGTTCACGATGACGCCGCGCAGCGCCTCGCGTCGCTCGAGGAGCGCCTTCACCAACTCGGCCTCGGCGACGGCCTGCACCGCCTCGACCTCGAGCCCCAGCGCCCGCCCCTGGTCGGCCAGCGCCTGGTCGAGGGTGGGCAGGGGTTGCCCGAGGATCGCCTCGAGGTCGAGGAGGGGGCCGTGCAGAACGAGCACTCGAAGCGTCATGGAGGCGCTCGTAGCCCCAGACGCCGTTCGAATCGACCCCGCGAATGCCGGGTGGCCGGCGTCACGAAGACCGGTGCTTCGAGGCCCGGCTCACCTCGAAGCGCACCGCCTCGGGGTAGGGCGTCACCCGCACGGGGCGGCCCGACTCGAGGCTCGCCTTGACGCCGCGCCACCAGGCGGCCTCGAACAGCTCCGGGTGCCGGGCCTCGAGCACGCGCCGTACGCGCTCGTCGGTGAAGAGGAAGGGGCGCCACTCTTCGGGGAAGACGTCGTGCGGGCCCACCTGGAACCAGGCCTCGCCGCGCCAGTCGTCCTCGTCGTCGCGGGCCTTCGGCAGCTCGCGGAAGTTCACCTGCGTCACCGCCTCGACCTCGTCGTAGTCGTAGAAGATGACGCGGCCCAGGCGGGTGACGCCGAAGTTCTTGTAGAGCAGGTCTCCGGCGAAGACGTTGGCCGCGGCGAGCTCCTTCATGCAGTGGCCGAAGTCGTCGACGAGGTGCTCGAGCTCGGCGCCGCTGGCGGCCCGCAGCGCCAGGTCGAGCGGCTTCATGCGCCGCTCGATGTAGACGTGCTGGAAGACGACGGCGTCTCCTTCTTCCGTCAGCTGCTGCGGCACCTCACGCCGCAGCTCCTCGAGCAGCGCTGGCGAGAGCCGGGCCTTCGGCAGCGCGACCTCCGAGTACTCGAGCGTGTCGGCCATGCGCCCCGCGCGGTCGGCGCGCTTCACCAGCCGGTAGCGGTCCTTCACCTGCGCGGTCGTCACGTCCTTCGGGGGCTTTGGCCGGTCGCGGATGAGCTTGAACACGTACGGGAACGACGGCAGCGTGAAGACCACCATCACCAGCCCCGCCGTACCGGGCGCCAGCGTCAGCAGGTCGGTCGAGTGCCGCAGGTGGTGCAGGAAGTCGCGGTAGAAGAGCGCCTTCGAGGCCTTGCCGAAGCCGAGCATCGCGTACAGCTCCCACGGCGGCTTCGACGGCAACATGCGCCGCAGGAAGTGCACCCACGTCGAGGGCACGTCGATGTCGGCGAGGAAGTAGGCGCGCGTCGACGAGAAGAGAATCGCCAGCAGCTTCGGGTCGAGCAGCACCGCGTCGAGCACCAGCCGCCCGCGCCCGTCGTGCACGATGGGCACCACGAACGGCACCATCGTCAGCCCGTTGAAGGCGCGCCCGACGACGTACGCCTCTTGCCCCCGGAAGAGGAGCGACTCGAGCACCTGGAGCTGGAAGTTCGGCTCGACCACCAGCGGGCGGGGCAGGGCCCGGCGCAGCGCCCGCACCACGCAGTTCACGTCGCGGTCAAGGTCCGCGTAGGGGCGCGCCAGACCGAAGTCGAGCACCAGCTTCTTCAGCGTCGAGCGCAGGCCCGTGCGCGCCGGGTAGTAGCAGCGGTACGAGGGCTCCCAGAGGTCGAGGTACTCGGTCGAGACGCTCGGCCGCACGAACATGAAGCGGTTCTGGAAGTACGTGCGGTGCAGCACGCGCGTCGTCACCGAGTTGAAGAAGACCTCGGCCAGCTCCGGCTGCCGGTGCTCGAGCAGAAGGGCCACGTAGGCCAGCTTCACCGCGCCCCAGCGCGCGTCGGTGAAGACGTCGGCCGGGAACTCCTTCGTCAGCCGCTCGACGCACTCGGCGACGCGGGTGTCGTACCAGCCGATGCGCTCGGCCTGCAGCCGCCGCAGGGCGCTCCAGTCTTGCGCCTCGAAGAAGCCCTTCGCCGAGCGCCCCGTCTGCTGCATCAGGCGGTAGTGCGTCTCGAAGCCGTCGAGCAGCGCTCGCGCGACGGTGGCCTCTGGCGTCTTCGTCGTCTGCACGGCGCGGGACTCTAGGCACGTCGGGGGCGCGCCGTCGGCTCCGTCGCGTCGGCCACCCGGCGCCCGTCAGCTCTGCGCCTTGCGCTCGAAGTACTGCAGGTCGACGAAGACCGCCGCCGCCAGCACCAGCATGCGCTGGTCGTCGGTCAGCGCCGGGTCCTCGAAGGCGACGCGGAAGTTGTCCTTGTCGGTGAACATCTCGGTCAGCACCCCCGACCACTTCTTCTCGATGACGGCCACCTGCCGCTCGCCGCGGAAGAAGGGAAACGTCCACGGCTTGAGGAGCCCGGACTTCATCTCGAGGACGAGGGCGCCGTTCGCGTCGAGCACGTCGAAGCGCTTGGTGAAGACCGAGAACCGTTGCTGGAGCGCGCCGATGGGGCGGCCGTGGGCGCTGACCTCGAGCCGCTGGAAGAAGAAGCGGAAGGGGTGGTGCGCCCGGAAGGCCTCGGCGCGCTGGTCGTCGAAGAAGGCGATGTCGAAGCTGCGCCAGTGGCCGAGGAGGTAGATGGCCAGCATGCCCAGCAGGCCGGAGCGCTGCTCGGCGGCGTAGAACACCTCGTGCCGGTCGGGCGTGCTGATGGCGTACTTGTTGCGGGTCTCGAAGCCGAAGAACTCGGCGAGCTCGCGCTTCTGGCGCACGTAGAGCTCTGGTACGGCGAGGCGGGAGAGGGCGGTTGTCATGACAGCCGGAGAGAATGCCACGCCCCTCCACCGCGTGGGCCGCGAAGTCACACGTCCAGATGAATGCGCTCCTCGGGGCGCCGGTGGCGCCGGTTGGCCGCGTCCGTTGGACGGTGGCGGCTTCACGAGGGCCGTGGCGTCGCGACGAGGGGCGTCGAGTCGGTGCGCCTCCTGCCGTGAGGAGCGGGCCGCGTCCGTTGGGCGGTGGCGGGCTTCGTGAGGGCCGTGGCGTCACGACGAGCGGCGAGGCCTCGGTGTGCCTCCCGTCGCTCGCAGCGCGGTGCGCCGGTCTGGGCGTCGTCCGTGCTCCTCTGCGCCGAGGCAGGCTCCTCGAGGCGCGTTCACCCTGCCGCCCGTGGGCGGTGAGGGGCCGCGACGCTGGCGAAACGCCGCGTCAACGCCCCGGTGCCGGGCCGACGTCGCTCACCGGCTGCGGGGCCACCTCCGGCGCGGCCTCGACCTCGACGGGGACGCCGCTGAAGGCCGCGTTCCCCGACAGGGGGTCGACGCGCAGCTCGTCGCTCAGGTCGTTCACGCTGACGCCCGCGCGCTGCGCGGCCACCGACAGGCGCACGCCCTCGCGCCCGTGCCCGTAGCCGTGCGGCAGGCTCACCACGCCGGGCATCACCGCCGCCGTCACCTCGAGCGGCGCGACGACGGCGCCGACGCGCGACGTCACCCGCACCGGCTGCCCCGCCTCGAGCCCGCGCGCGCGCGCGTCGTCGGGGTGCATGAGCAGCGTGCACCGGTTCGGCCCTTTCACCAGCACGTCGGCGTTGTGGAGCCACGAGTTGTTGTCGCGCAGGTGCCGCCGGTTGATGAGCACCAGGGGTGGGCGCGGTGCCTCGAGGAGCGCCGCCAGGCGCGGCACGTCGGCCACCAGCTTCGGCGGCGAGAGGTGCAGGCGCCGGTCCGCCGTGCGCAGCTTCTCGGGGAGCGCCGGCGTCAGCGGGCCCAGGTCGAGCCCGTGCGGGGCCGCCGCCACCTTCGCGAGCGTCAGGCCGAAGGGGCCGCCGCGCCGCCCGAGCCGCAGCCCCACGTCGACGAGGCCGCGGGGGCCCAGGCGCTCGAGCGCCGCCCACTTCGCCCGCCCGACGAGGCCTGCGCCGCGCAGCGCCTCGAGCCGGCGGCCGAGGCCTACGAGCAGCTGCCAGTCGTGCCGCGCCGCCGGGCCCGGGTCGAAGAGCGCGTCGGCGTCGCGTACGACGTCGCGCACCGCGAGCATCGGGAACACCACGTCGAAGTGCGGGCGCTCGAGCGGCGAGGGCGGCGGGAGCACCAGGTGCGCGTGCCGCGACGTCTCGTTGAGGTAGGGGTCGATGCTCACCATCACCTCGAGCCCCGCGAGCGCGCGGTCGAGCTGCGCGCCGTTGGGCGTCGACAGCACCGGGTTCCCAGCGAGGGTGACGAGCCCGCGCACGCGGCCCGGCCCGTCGGTGAGCAGCTCCTCGGCCAGCGCCGCGACGGGGAACTCGCCCCCCACCTCGGGCAGCCCGCGGACGCGCGTCGCCCGGCGCCCGTGGCTGCCGGGGCCGGGAGCGAACGGCCGCGGCAGCCACCGGGGGTCGAAGGCCGGCATCGGGAACATCGCCCCGCCCGGGACGTCGAGGTGCCCCGTCACCACGTTGAGCGCCGTGATGAGCCACGCGCACTGCGCGCCGAAGGGCTGCACCGAGGTGCCCATGCGCCCGTACACCACGGCGCGGGGCGTGCTCACGAGGCGCGCGGCGAGGCGTCGCGTCACCTCGGCGGCGATGCCGGTGGCCGGGGCCACGGCCTCGGGCGTGAAGGGCGCGGCGAGCCGCCTCAGCTCGTCGAGCCCCGTCAGCGTGCCCTCGAGGTGGTGCGGGCGGCGCGGCAGGCGCAGCGCCTCGTTCAACAGCGCGAAGAGGAAGAGCGCGTCGGTGCCCGGGTGGATGAAGTGGTGCTCGTCGGCGCGCTCGGCCGTCTCGGTGCGCCGAGGGTCGACGACGACGAGGGCGCCGCCGCGGGCCTTGAGGGCGTCGAGCCGGCGGCGAATGCCGGGCGCCGACATGAGGCTGCCGTTCGACGCCAGCGGGTTGGCCCCCAGCACGAGGAAGAGGTCGGTGCGGTCGACGTCGGGCACCGGGAGCAGCAGCTGGTGCCCGAACATCCAGTGGGCGACGAGCATGTGCGGCAGCTGGTCGGCCGAGGTGGCCGAGAAGCGGTTCTTCGTGCCCAGCGCGCGCAGGAAGACGGGCGCGAAGAGGATGGCGCCGGTGTTGTGCGTCGTGGGGTTGCCCAGGTATGCCGCCACCGCGTCCTTCCCGTGCGCCGTCTGCACCGCGTGAAGGCGCCGCGCCGCCTCGTCGAGCGCCTCGTCCCACCCGATGGCGCGCCAGGACGTGCCCTCGCGGCGCATCGGTGTGCGGAGCCGGTCCGGGTCCTCGTGGAGCGCCTTGAGCGCGGTGGCCTTCGGGCACAGGTAGCCACGGCTGAAGGGGTCGTCGGCATCGCCGCGAATCGAGGTGACGCGCTGCCCGTCGGTCTCGATGCGCACGCCGCACATCGCCTCGCAGAGGGTGCAGGGGCGGAGGTGAACGCGCGGCGTCATGAGGCCAGCCTACCCCCGCGGCGTCGGCGACGGCGTGCGAGGCGCTCCTCACCGCGCCGAGTGGCGACGCATCGTCACGCCGCGCTCCCGCCCGGCCCGGCGTGAGGTGCCGACCTCGGGCGTGCGGGGCCCGACGGCCGCTGATGGCCTGCGTCGAGGCGCTGTCGACGGCGGTGTCGGTGCACCCGGTGGCGCTCGCGGCCGCTCAGGTGCCGCCTTCGACCGCTCAGCCCCAAGGGCCCGCCGCGGCCCCCCGGTTCGCGCTCTCTTCCCGTCGACATGACGAACGCTCGACGCGCGGCCTGCCTCTGTCTTGCCCTCGGTCTGTGGCTCCCGGCGCTTCACCTCGTGTTCCGGCCCCCGGCGCGCGCCTCGCTCGTCGAGGGGCTCGCGGCGCGCCAGCGCCAGCTCGCGCTCTCGGACGACACGCCGCCGCGCCGCCTGATGCGGAAGCTCAACCCGGAGTGGGACCTCATGAGCCGCACCTTCGCGGTGCTGGCCTTCACCAACCTGGCCCTCGCCCAGCCCGAGCGTCGCGCCGCGCACCTCGAGGTGGCCGACGCCCTCATCCGCCAGACGCTGCGTGACGAGGCCCGGGGGCCGCTTCACTTCCTGCTCCCCTACGGCCGGCGCGCGCCCTTCCTCGACCCCGGGCAGCGCAGCCTCTTCGTGGACGGCGAGGTGGCGCTCATGCTGGCGGCACGGCAGCACGTTGAGGTGCGCCCGGACTTCTCGCCGCTGCTGGCGGCGCGGGTCGACGAGGTGGTGCGCCAGCTCGAGGGCTCGCCGCGGCTGTTCGCCGAGAGCTACCCCGACGAGGGGTGGACGTTCTGCAACTCCATCGCCGTGGCGGCGCTCCACCTGTCGGACCGCCTCGACGGCAGAGACCACGCGCCCCTCGTCGCGCGTTTCCTCGCCTCGATGAAGGCCCACCTCGTCGAACCGCGCACCGGCCTGCTCATCGCCTCGTTCCGTCGCGACGCGACACCGCTCGACGGGCCCGAGGGCTCCACGCTCTGGCTCGCCGCCCACATGCTGCAGCTCGTCGACCCCCCGTTCGCCGATGACCAGTACCGGCGGGCGCGGGCGGCGCTCGGCCACACCGCCCTCGGCTTCGGCTGGGCCTCGGAGTGGCCGAAGGCCCTGGCGAACGTCGCCGACGTCGACTCGGGCCCCACCATTCCCCTCGTCGATGCCAACGCCGGCTCGAGCGGGCTGGCGCTGCTCGGCGCGGCGGCCTTCGACGACGAGCCCTTCCTCGAGGCCCTCGTCACCTCGCTCGAGCTCGCCGCCTTCCCGGTCCGCGACGAAACGGGCCTGCGCTACGCGGCGGGGAACCAGCTGGGCGACGCGGTGTTGCTCTACGCCCTCACCGAGGGGCCGCTGTGGCAGCGCGCCGCCCGCTCGGCTCCAGCCTCGAAGCGCGCCGCGGCCGTCGGCCCGGCCGTCGTCGAGGTCGTCTCGTCACCCGCCACCGTCTCGACACCGTGAAGGAGGTCCACGATGCACCGCTCGGC
>JADCJJ010000141.1 GCA_020247085.1 Myxococcaceae bacterium
CGAGGGGCTGGGACGTGCACGTCGGCGCGCCGTCGGTGGCCAGCACCATCGCGCGGGCGGCGGTGCCGGTGCGTCGCCCGCGGAGCACCTGCGCCGCGACCCGAATCGCCTCGGACGTCGGTGTGCTGCCAGAGGGGCGAATGCTCTCGAGCGTCGAGAGGAGCAACGGCACGTTACCCCGCGCCGGCCAGACACCGGCGGTGTCGGGCACCACGCAGTCATTCGCCGTGTTGGGTGGGAAGGCGAGGCCGCCGAGCTGCATCGTCTGGTTCACCGCGGGCAACGTCGCGCGCAGCGACGACACGAGGGCGTCCCAGCGGGTGACGCCCTGTGACAACACCAGGTCCATCGAGCCGGAGCGGTCGAGCACCAGCATCACCACTGGCTCCGCCACGCCGAGGGTGAAGGTGCCGGTGATGCACGGCTTCGGCACGAAGCCCGCGTCGATGGCACCCGCGTCGACACCGGCGTCCACCCCCGCGTCTGGCCGAACGCCAGCGTCGAAAGGCCCTGCGTCGATGGGGCCGGCGTCGGGCGGCGCGGGCAGGGGCAGGTCGAGGCGCGCGAGCTCGGTGCGCCCGCACGACACCGCGAGCATCGCCGGGAGCACGAGCGTGGAGACGAGGCGGGAAAGCACGAGCAACACCAAAGAGGATTCAACCGGCTCCGGCAAGCTGCACGCGGCATTTCCCCCGGCGGGGCAGGGCGGGGTGGCCGGCGGTCACCCGCGCGAGCGACGCACCTCACGCTGTGGGCGCCAGCCGTACGGAGCGTGGTCGACGTTGGCGCCGCCGATGCCGGGAGCCTCACCGACGCAGGCCCCTTCGATGCGGGCGGCGTCCTTCACGCGGGCCCGTCCACACCGCCGACGTGGTACCCGGAGCTCGACGGAGATGGGTGTGGGTCGGCGATGGGCGCCGCGTGGGAGCGCGTTTCCGGGCCGGGCCGGCGCGGCGGGTGTAGGACCGCCGTCATGGCAGACGACCGTATCGGCGACTGGCAGGCAGACTCGATGGCGGGCCTGCCGTGCCGCGTGCTGTTGCCCAGGCCCTATGAGCCGCAGCGCACGCGGTACCCGCTCGTGGTGTTCCTGCACGGCAGCGGCGAGCGCGGCACCGACAACGCCCGGCAGCTCTCCAACGGCGTGCGCTCCTTCGAGGCGCCCGAGCGCCGCCACCGCTTCCCGTGCATCGTCGTCGCGCCCCAGTGCCCGCCCGGCGACACCTTCGGCGGCAGCTGGTATGGCGGCGGGAGCCCCACGCAGGACGCCGTCCTCGCGCTCGTGCAGGAACTCGCGTCGCGGCGGTCCGTGGACGCCCAGCGCGTCAGCCTCATCGGCTTCTCGATGGGTGCCATCGGGCTGTGGGCCATGCTGGAGCGTCACCCGTCGCTCTTCTCCGCGGCCGTGCCCATCGCCGGGGACCTCGACGTCGAGCGCGCCCGCCCCCTCGTCCACTTCCCGGTCTGGGCGTTCCATGGTGAGGCCGACCCGCTCGTGTCCAACGTCAACGCGCGGGCCTTCGCCGCGTTCTCGCAGACGGTCGGCGGCGTCGCCCGCTACACCGAGTTCCCCGGCGTGGGCCATGACGCCTGGCAGCCCGCGTTCGCCCGCGACGACCTGCTCCCGTGGCTCTTCGCCCAGCGGAGGGCCTGACGCGCGATGGGCCAGCGGCGCCGTCTGGTGCGCTCGCCCGCTGCTGCGTCGATGTCTCAGCGGCTCGAGGCGTGGCTTCGGCCGCAGGCCGTGCAGCTCGAGCAGGGGTGCTGCGCGAGGGAGGCAGCGTGGACCTTCGCGCGCACGCCCGGTGCGTCGAGCGCGGGTGGCGCCCGGGAAAGCGGTTCCCTCGGAACCGAGGCCGAGCCCGCCGGGTCCGTCACGCCGACACGGTGCCGTGCGACGACGCCCGCGGCGGGTACTCGAGCAGGGCGAGGGCGCTCATCAGTACGAGGAGCCCCAGCTGCGGCGCCCGGAACAGCAGCGGCGGGTGGTACAACGCGCTCAGGCACGTCATCGCGAACATCGCGACCGCGAAGACGAACAGCCGGTGGACGCGCCCCGAGGCGACCGCGCTTGGGACGTGCCGCAGCAGGTGCAGCGCCTGGACCAGGCAGGCTACCGTGCCGAGGGTGTAGAGCGCCGGCGTGTACACGAGCGCGAGGAACCTGTTCACCGACAGCCCCAGGCTCAGCACCCGGTCAGCCGTCTGCACCACCATGGGAATGCCGACGAGGAACGGCACCCCCAGGTTCACGATGGCGAGCCGCGTGCGCGCGAACGTCAGCGCCATCAGCAGCCCGAAGCCGCCCTCACCCACGATGACGAAGGTGTCGAGCAGCACGCGGTCGCTCGGCCTGACGCCCCACTCGAACAGGGAGAGCAGCCGCAGCTGCAGGAACGAGCACGCCGCGCCGTAGACGGCGAAGTAGTAGTACTCGTGACGGTCGCGCCGCGTGAGCCACGTGCCGAAGAAGGCCGCCGCGAGGCCCAGGTTGGCCGCGAAGAGCGCGTGCGGCAGCGCCTCCATCGGCGGACGCAGCGGCTTGTCGAGCAGCTGGAGCGCGACGTAGCCGATGGCGGCGCACCCGAAGAGAACGGCGAACAGCGCGTAGTGCGCCAGCAGGTCTCGCCGCCGCTCGGGTGACGTCAGGGGCGCTTCGGTGGGGGTCCGGTAGAGGAGCTCCGCGAGGCGCGAGAGCGGCTTGCCTGCTTCTCCTTTCGAGGCCGGCTCGGAGGCGCTCATCACCGTGACCTGCGGAGCGGGCGGGAGCGAGGTCTGGCTCATGTGAGCGGATCATCGTCACGCTCGACGCGGGGCTTCAATCGCTCCGCCGCCGTTTTCGTCAGCACGACGCAACCGCCCGCAGGCGCTGGCGAAGTCCAGCAGGGCGCGCATCGGCCCACGGTGTCGCCCCAGGTGCGGGAGTGAGGGCTGGCTCCGGTGCAGGTGCGACAGGGCCCCCGTTGTGGTGGCGAGGGCGGTGACGTAACCCCCCGGCCAGTGCGGCGCATATTGCGATGGCTGGCAGGGCTGGGCCTTGTGGCGATGGTGCTCGCCGTCGGGCTGGCGGTGCTTCGCGAGGAGCTCTTCCGGCGGCAGGCGAAGCTGCCCCCCTTCACCCACGAGTTCGGCGGCAGCGAAGACGTCTTCCTGCCGATGCGCGACGGGGTGCGGCTGCACACCGAGGTCTTCCGGCCAAAGGGCGTCGAGCGCGCGCCGACGATTCTGGTGCGCAACCCCTATTTTCCGCTGCGCACGCTCGAGCGGTTCCAGTGCCGGGTGCTGACGCGGTACGGCTACGCCTGCGTGCTGCAGGACGTGCGGGGGCAGATGGAGAGCGAGGGTGAGTGGAGGCCCATCGTCAACGAGCGAGACGACGGCCTCGACACGCTGGCGTGGCTGGTGAAGCAGCCGTTCGTCGACGGCAACGTCGCGATGCGCGGGCCGAGCTACTTGAGCTGCGCGCAGTTGGTGATGGCCGACGCGCTGCCGCCCGAGGTGAAGACGCTGGTGCCGAGCGTCTTCGGCGTCGACTTTCGCCTGGCGGCGTACGAGCGGGGGCTCTTCCGGCACGACCTGTTGACGGCGTGGGCGACGTTGATGCCCGAGCGGGGCATGCGCTTCTCGTCCGGGCAGGACTACCTCGCCGCGGTGGCCCACCGGCCAGCGCTCGAGGCCGACGAGCGGTACATGACGAAGGCGCTGCCCTGGTACCGCGAGCTCTTGACCGCCGAAGCGCCGGGAGCGCCGTACTGGCAGTCGGCGCAGCAGGCGGGGTTCCGCTCCATCCCCGAGAAGACGACGGTGCCGATGCTCTTCGTCGCCGCCTTCTTCGACCCGTTCTTCGCGGCGCAGCTCGACGCCTTCGAGCGGCTCGCCACGCGGTCGCGCAGCGTGCTCGTCGTGGGGCCGTGGAACCACCTCAACATGACGAGCGGCGACGCGGCGTATGACGTCGAGACCGGCCGCTTCGACCCCTGGCCGCTGATGCTCGAGTGGTTCGACCATCACCTCAAGGGCAGGCCGCTGGTGACGCTGACGCCCGGCACCGTACGCACCCTGGGTCCTGGCGACCACGCCTGGCGCACCCACGAGCGCTGGCCCGATGCGACGCTCGAGCCGACGGCGCTGCACCTGGCCGACGCGCCGGCCGCGCAGGGCTGCGACGGGGGTACGCTCGAGCCCGCCCGGCCCGCGGCCTCGTCGACGTCGTACGTCTTTGACCCGTCGAACCCGGCCCCGACGAGGGGCGGGGCGGCGATGCTCTCGTTCGCCTTCTTCGCCACCCTCGGCGTCACGCCCGGCCCGGTGGACCAGCGCGACTCGTGCGCCCGCGCCGACGTGCTGACGTTTCGCGGGGCGCCGCTGGAGCGCGAGGCGCGGCTCTCGGGTGCGGCGCGGCTGGCGCTCACGGTGTCGTCGACGGCGCCCGACACGGCCTTCGTCGCGCGGCTCGTCGCCGAACAGGACGGGAAGGCGCTGCTGGTGCGCGAGGCGGCCGCGACGCTGGCCTTCCCCACCGCCGAGGCGCTGCAGCCGGTGGCGTACGCGCCTGGTTCGCCGGCCACCCTCACGCTCGACTTCTGGCCCATCGAGTGGACGCTGCCGAAGGGCGCGCGCGTGCGGCTCGACGTCACGTCGTCGTCGTTTCCAGTGCTGCACACGCACTCGAACCGCGCCGGGCCGTGGGCGTCGCAGACGGGCGCCGACGTGGCGACCCAGACGGTGTTCGTCGGGCAGGGTGCTTCGGTGCTGACGCTGCCGCTGGTGCCTTGAGCTGCCGCGCCCGTGACCCTTCGCCCGCCTCGACGCGGAGGCGAGGCCCCCGGGGCTGCGTGGCGCCGAGAGGGCCTGGCACCAGGCGGGCGTCGGCAGGAGCGCCGTCTCGTCAGTGAGACTCTGGGTCGCGACCAGAGGGAGCTCAACCAGTGGAGGCAGAGCACACCTTGCACGCCGGGGCGGCACCGCTTCACCGCGTCCCGAGGCCCCCCATGCTCACCATGCCCCTCCTCGCCGTGCTCCTGTCCCCGCCCCCCCCCGACGTGGCCCTCGGCGACGTCGGTGAGTCGTGTCGCGCCCGCGCCGATTGCCGGAGCGGCCTGCGCTGCGTCAACGCCCAGTGCACCGCGCCTGTCGCCCAGACGAAGGAAGGCCAGGCCTGCGAGGCCACGTCAGACTGCTCGTCAGATGGTTCGCTCCGGTGCCTCGCGCGGGTGACAGAGCCGCCGCCACTGCCGTCGCGCTCGGCCACGCTCGTCGACGTCCCGCCGCCGCCCCCGATGCCCCTCGCGAGCAGCCTCACCGTCAGCCAGCAGGTGCTGGCGCTCAAGCGCGACATCGAGGCCATCAACTTCGACCTTCGGCGCCTCAAGACGGGCTGGCCCGGTGGCTCCATTTCGCTCGTCGTCGGAGGCGCCATCCTCTCGCCGCTCACCCTGGTTGGCCTCTTCGTCGCCCCCATCGTCGTCGGGCTGGTCGTCATCGCCGTCGGCGCCGGCGGCATCGCGATGATTGTCGCAGGCGCCACGGGAGGCGCGCGGGCAGCGAGCGCCGCGATGACGGGGCGGCAGTCGCTCCTCGAGCGTCGCAGCAACGCCGAGCGGGAGCTGGCCAACCTGAAGCGCTCGGTGGCCGCGGCCGAGCAGCGCGGCTCCGCGATGCTGACGCTCGCGGCCTTCTGAGGCGACGCGCCGCGCCTCGACGTGCGGTCCCGGCCCTGGCGATGACTCGCCGGGGCCGAGGTGCTTTCGGGCGCAGGCGCGAACCGCCGTCGAGGAGCCTGCCATCGCGGCGCCGCGCGAGGCTCCACGGCGGTCGGAGAGCGTGGCGTCGGCGCGCTCCCCGGCGAGCGCGGACGTCGGCGCCGAGGGCTTCGTGCGGTGCGAGAGGCTGTTGCCCGGCGCTCCGCGTGAACCGCCGCTGGCGGTCAGGCCCGCCCGGCGCGGCCACGTCTCGACGGCGCCGCGGCGCGGCCCTGCACCGGCGTGATGGCATCGGCGAGCCGCTGACGGCGGCGGTCTCGGTGACGCAGCGCTTCGGCCAAAGGGTCTCCCTGAACGCGCACCACCACCTGGTGCTGACGGAGGGAGTGTTCCGGGAGGACGAGGAGGGAAGGGTCGGGTTTCGAGTGCTGCGCAGGCCGACGCGGGAAGAGCTGCAGGCGATGGGGGAGCGCATCGTCCGGAAGACAGCGGCGCTGGCGCGGCGGCGCGGGCTGCTCGAGGAGGAGCCACACGACGCGCTGTCGAAGGTGCAGGCCGACGCGCTGCAGACGGGGCTGCCGGTGGCGGCGGCGCCGCCCGTTCGACCACCGGCGTCGGCTGGCGACCGCTCGGGCGCATGGGGTGAGGGCGGCGCCGGGGCGGTGGTGTTCTCGGCGCCATGAGGACGAGCCCGTGAGCCCCTGGACGCCAGCCGGACTGCCGTGGAGCCGCTTCGACCGAACGTTGGTGGATGACGAGCTGGCCGCCGTCGTCGGAGGGCTTGCGCTCGTCGAGTCACGCGCCGACCTGTACGGTGACTACCTGGCGCGGGTGCTGGCGACGCGCTTCGACGCGCAGCCCCGCTGGCCGGCGCGGATTGCCGCCTGGGCCGTCGAGGAGCGCCAGCACGGCGAGGCGCTGCGGCGCTGGTACTCGCTCGCTCGGCCCGACGTCGACGTCGACGCGGCGCTGGCCCGGTACCTCGGCGACGTCGCCTACCACGACGACTCGGTGACGGAGTCGGTGCGCGGCGGCGTCGAGCAGGAGCTCGTCTGCCGCTGTCTCATCGAGGCGCTGGCGACGACGCTGTACCAGGCGCTGGCGGCGCGGGCGCGCGAGCCGGTGTTGCGGCTCCTGCTGAAGACGCTCGCCGCGGACGAGGCCCGGCACTACCGCCTCTTCGCCGACCTGCTCGCCCAGGAGCGCGCGGCCCACGGCCGGCATCAGCTGGCCTCGGCGCGCGCCGTGCTGCTGCGGCTGCGCGCCCTCGATGACGAGCAGGTGATGCGCGCGGCGCACTGCGCCTCGGGCCGGCCCGGGTCTTATGTCGCGGGGGCGACCCGGGCCCGCCTCCTCCCACGCATCTACCGCAGCTACGCGCCCGCCCACCTCCAGGCGTTGGCGAGGCTGGTGGGGCCCCTCGTCGGGCTGCACGGCGTTCGCTCCGCGAGGCTGCTCGGGGCCGCCGGGGGCCTGCTCCTGCGGGCCCGGGCGGTGGTGCTGGGGCTGGCCGTCGAGGCCTCGGCCGGGTGATGCCAGGCGGTGAAGGCCCGAGGGCGGGTTCAAAAGCGGGGCGGCGCCGGCCCACTCAGAGGGCTCCCGGGCATTCAGCCCGTCGGCACCTCAAACGGAGTCATCATGCAGCGCATGCTTCTCGTCGTCCCGCTCGCGGCCACGCTGTCCACCGCCTGCGCCACCCTCGGCTTCACGTCGAGCCGCGACACCCTGGTCCGCACGGCGGCGTTCGACCACAACTGCCCGCCCGAGAAGGTCGAGGTCCTGGCCGAGCAGGAGGACGGCATCGGGGCCGCCTCGTTCCGGCTCAACGTGTGCGGCGTGACGCGCACCTACAAGCGCTACGGCACGATGTACCAGGACGCATCGAAGCCGATGCCAGGCGTGGGTGGGTGAGCGCCGGCGGGCGTGCGACGCGCCCGCGCGAGGGCGGTGGTGGCGAAGCCGATGCCCGCCCCGGGCAGTTGAGCGTCACCGCGCCGCCCTACCGCGGGAGCATCAGCCGCCTCGCCGGGCGAGCGTCTCCCCGCTCATGAGGGTGACGACGAGCGCCCCGATGGGCCTCGCGGTGGGCGTGACAGGCGCTCCCCGCGGAAGGTGCGTGCCAGTCACCCCCCGAGTGACGCGCCCCTGTCGAAGACGCGCGGGCCACCCCTCGGGTTCGGCGTCAGCACCCGGTCAGCCCCGCGCCGTGACGCCGGGACGCGCAGCCCTCCGAGGCGATGCGCCTCTCCGGCGCAGCGCGAGGCCAGCGCAGGCCAGGCCGAGGGCCGGCCACGGCGAGGGGCCCGTCGAACAGCCATAGGCCGGCGTGGCGAAGGCGCTGCCGGCGTTCGGGTCGGTGCCTTCCGTGAGCTCCACGAGGTCCGTCACGCCGTCGCCGTCGCTGTCGACGCCGGCGAGGGCCGCCAGCGCAGCCGTCAACGAGGCGTCGCTCCACGCCTCGAGGCCCCGCGCCCGGAGCGCGCGCCCCAACGGCGTCGTGACGGTGCCCCGCGCCGTCATTCCACCGGCGTGGCACACGGCGCAGGCCGGCGCGCGGCCCTGCTGGGCGGTGGCGATGGCCGCCGGAAAGCCGGGCGTCGCCAGCACGAGCGAGAGGAGGAGCGTCATAGGAAGAAGTGCACCTGGCCGAGGAGGGACGTCGTCGGGGCGCCGTCGGGCTCGCGCCGAACGAAGACGTCGACGCGGAGGTCTGCGTGGGGCGCAAAGAACCACTGCACGCCGCCCCAGCCTCCGAGCGACAGGCCGTCGGCGGTCTGGCCCGTCGCCCGCAGCCATTCGCCGGTGGCGATGAGGTGCAGCCCCTGGAGCGGCTCGACGTCGAGCTGCAGGAAGCCCGTCGTGCCGAAGCCGCCGCCGAGCTTCTCGCGCGAGACGTGGAGCAGGTCTGCCTCGGCCGACACCATCACCGCCCGAACGGGGCTCACCCGCGCGAAGGCGCCGTGCGCGTGCCGGAAGAGGCCGAACCCCGGGCGCCCCTGCTCCCACGCCGCGTGCGTCAGCGCGCTCGAGACGCCGAAGGCGAGCCAGGGCTTCGGGCTGAGCTCGACGAAGGCGCTGTAGCCGCGCTCCCGGTACGGCGCCGGGGTGAGCTGCAGGTTTCCCAGGATGCCCATCACCTCGAGCCGGACGAGCTCGGTCGACACCGAGACGGCCAGCCCGTGCTGCTGCGAGGTGTTGGTGTCGGTGCGGGTCGCCTCGCGCGCCCAGAGGGCGTGCTCGGGCACCCGCAGGCCGAAGGGGAGCGCCAGCCGCCCGAAGCGCACCAGCACCGTCTGGTCCTCGTCCACCGCGTAGCCGACCCAGTGGTGCCGTGAGATGACGCGCACCTCGTCGCCCGCGAGGCTCGCCGCCGCCGTCGCCTGGCTGCCGACGCCCACGCTGACGCTGGCCGAGAACTTCCCCGAGCGCGCGCCGGCCACGACGTCTGCCTGCATCGGGAAGGCCCGCACCCGCGCCAGCCCGGGTGCGGAGACGGCGAGGCGCACGTCGCCGCCCAGCATCAGGTCTTCGGGGGCCATCGACAGCAACCCGAAGAGCCACCCCGCTTTGGGAAACGGGTCGTCGTCGGGGCGCTCGGCGTAGCGGGTGCGCAGAATCAGCTCGCCTTGCGCCCGCCCGTACGGCGTCAGCACCGAGCCGCCCGACGGGTCGAGGTGGCACTGCGCGCACGAGGTGTAGTCGTGCTTGAGCATGAAGCCGTAGGCCAGCGCGTCCCCGGCGCTCAGCAGGGCGATGAGGAGCACCCCGGCCTTCATGGCGCGAGCACCCGGCCGGGGGCCCCCTGCGCGCCTGCCTCGGTGTGGCAGCCGTTGCAGTCGCCGGACTGCTGCGGCGTCTGCATGCGCCGCACCCGGCCCTGGAACTCCACGCGCGCGGTGAAGGGCCGACGCAGGGTGGCCGTGTCGTACATGAAGAAGTTCCCCGCCGCGTTCACCGGCAGGCGGAACTCGACGCCGTTGGCGCCGCGCACGACGACGACGGCGCCGCCGGGCAGGCCGTTGCAAAGGTCGGGCTCGTGGGCCGATGGGTACACCGTGCCGCCGATGCCGTCTGGCGTCTCGGCCTCGCCCTTGTCGGCGTTGACCCGCGCGTGGCACGAGAGGCAGGCCCTGCCCGGGTTCATCAGCGGTGAGCCGCGGTTGCCACGCGTCCAGGTGGTGCCGCTGGTGCACTGCACCGGCGTCGAGAACGGGTCGCCGGCGCCGGCGTCGGCGGCGCCGCACTGGCCTGGGGGCATGCCGGCCTGCACCCACGCCTCGACGACGGCCACCTGGGTCGGGTTCAGCAGCCCCGCGACGGGCATCGGCGCCGCCGCGTCCTTCATGCGGCGCACTGCCATGGCGCCGGTCGACTGCCCCGCGCTCGACGGGGCGGGGGCGAGGAAGTGGGCGCGCGAGACGAGGGGCATCGGGGCGCCGGCGACGGGGCGCGCGCCGTGACAGCCCCGACAGCTGGTGGCGATGACGGCCTCGACGTCACACGGCAGGTCGCCCGCGGCGCTGGCTCCGGCGTCGACGACGGGCGCGCCCGCGTCCACCGGCGCGGTGGTGGTGCAGCGCAGGCCCTCGGGGACGCCGGCCTGGAGCCAGCCCTCGAGCACCGACAGCTCCGCGGCCGGGAGCACCCCGCTGGGCGGCATCGGTCGCGCCGGGTCGCGCAGGCGGCTCAGCGAGAGCGCCCGCACCTCCTGCCCCCCGCGGATGGCGCGGAAGTCCGCCGCGCTCGAGAGCGACATGGGCGCCGCGGCCGGGGGGCTGCCGTGACAGCCGAGGCAGCGCTGCGCGAGCACCGTCGACACCTCGCAGGGCACCCCCCCGCCGCCGGCCGCGCCGCCAGCCGTGGGGCCAGAGAGGCCGCCGTCAGCGGCCGGCCCGTCCACGCCGAGGGGCTCGGCGACGTAGCAGCCGCAGAAAAGCGCCAGCAGGAGCGGGTGGTGGCGCGGACGCGAGCGCGTCACGGCGCCACCACGAAGGTGGTGACGACCTTCATGTCCGGCTTCACCGTCACGCCGAGGTAGCTGGGCACGGTGATGCCGTGGGCGTTGATGTTGAGGTCGAACGACGCCTTCACCTCGAGCCCGTCGGCCGTCTTCGCCACGTCGTAGGCCACGGTGACGTCACGCGTCTGCCCGTGCACCGTGAAGGCCGCCGTCGTCTTCTGGCCGGCGCCCTCCTTGAGCGACGCGCGCGGCACCTTCAGCTCGGCGAAGGGGAACTTGCCGGTCTCGAGGTACTTCTCCTTCATGTGCGCGTTGCGCAGCGAGATGCCGGTGTCCACGGTGTCGAGCGGAACGCGCAGGGTCAGCTCGTCGCCGGCCTCGCTCACCTCGAGCTTCGCCGTCTGCCCGGTGATTTTCAGGCCTGCCGGGCCGGTGGCGTTGAACTGCAGCTCGCTCACCTTCGCGATGCGCAGGTCTGCCAGCGAGCCGGTCGTGAGGACGACGAGGGCGACGAAGAGGGTCCGAGTCATGGGAGGTCTCCAGAGATGATGGGGCGCGCGGCCCGGTTCGAAGGAGTTGGTACCCGCAGAAAAAAGAATCAGGCAGCCGAGGCGCCCTGCTACCGTTTTCGTGGTGACACCGCTGGTCGTCATCCTCGTGCTGTCCGAGTCGACGAGCGGTGGCGCGCCGGGCCTCGTCAAGACCCTCGCCGGGAACCTCGACCGGCAGCAGGTCGCGCTCACCGTGCGTCGCGCGGGGCGGCTGCCGCTCGACCTGCTCGAGCCCCTGACGGAGCGCGGACCGGTCGTCGTCATCGAGTGGGAGTCTCCGCGCCGGGCCTCGCTGCGGGCCGCCCTGCGCCCAAAGGAGTGGACGACGCGCGTCGTCGAGTTCGGCGCGAAGGACCCGCTGGGAGAGCGCGCCCGCACCCTGGGCTTCGCCACGGCGTCGATGTTTCCGCACTGGAGGCCGACGCAGCCCGGCGCCTCGGCGAGCCCTCCCGAGGTGACCGCCTTCACCCTCGACCTGGTGCCGCCCGCCACGACGCCCGCCGCCACGACGCCCGCCGCCACGACGCCCGCCGCCACGACGCCCGCCGCCACGACGCCCGCCGCCGCGACGCCCGCCGCCGCGACGCCCGAGGTGCCGCGAGCACCTCCGTCGGCGGTGGTGGTGGCGCCGCCGCCGGCCGACGCGCCCGCCAGCGCACCCCCGCCCGGGGAGCGGCGCTTCAGGGCCGGGGTCGTCGCCGTAGCGGGAACTCCCGTCGTCGCGGGCGGTGGCCTTCAGGTGGGCTGGTGCGGGTCCCGGCTGCTCTGCGCGGGCCTCGAGGGCGCGGCGCTGACGGGCCCCCTCGCGAGCGCCGGCGGGACGCGCGTCGACGTTCGGGTGGCCGCCTTCCTCGAGCTGCGTCTGCCGCTCGGGAGCGACGTGCGGCCCCTCGCCCGCCTCTCGGGCGCCGTCACCTCGCTCACCGTCCGTCGCGGCGACGAGGTGCGCGACCGGTGGCTGGGCCTGGGCACCCTCGAAGGTGGGGCGGCGTGGACGCCGAAGGACGGCGGGCTCGACGTCACCCTCACCGCCGGGGCGACGGTGATGCCGCCCACCACCATCCTCGTCAGGGGCGAGACGGTCAGTGAAGTTCCATGGTTGCAGGGCCACCTTCGGCTCGGCGCGGCGTTGCACCTCTGATGCCTGATGTCGGCGCCCTCGAGGTACCAACGAGCATGCAGGGGCGAGCGGCGGTGAGTCATCTGCGGGTCGTCGGCGCGCCGTCGGAGGTCTCCGATGAGCAGCTCGTGGCTGGTATCCGCGCGGGTGACGCGCGCCTCGCGAACGAGCTGGTGCGCCGGTGCGGCCCCCGCGCCAAGGGTGCCATTCGACGGCTGCTGCGGCGCGACGAGCCAGACCTGGTGCAGGTGGTGTTGATGGAGCTGGTGCAGACCATCGACCGCTGGCGGGGCGAGTGCAGCCTGTCGACGTGGGTCGAGCGGCTCGCCGCGCACGTCGTCTACAAGCGCCTGCGCCGGGAGCGCCTCGAGGCGCGGCTCTTCGAGGGCCTGGCCACCGAGGCCCTCGAGGTCGCCGGGCGGGCCTCGGCCGAGCGCGCGTCGATGACGGCCGACGCGCTGGAGCGGGTGCAGGCGCTGCTGTCAGACCTGCCGCACGAGCTGGTCAACACCTGGCTGCTCTTCGACGTGTACGGGCTCACGACGCAAGAGGTGGCGGCGGCGCTCGAGGTGAGCCCCGTCGCCGCGCAGAGCCGCGTCTCGAGGGCCCGGCGCGACGTGCAGGCCCGCCTCGCGCGGGACCCGGAGCTGCTCGACGTCATCAACCACCTGGAGGTCCGCCGATGAGCGCCGACGAGAAGGCCGCCCGGCTGTTGGCACCCGGGGCCACCGACCCGGAGCCAGCGCTGACCGTCGAAGAAGAGGCCGCGAGCCTCGAGGCCGTCGCCCTGGCGCTGGCCGCGCGGCGCTCTGGCGCGCGGCGGCGGTGGTCGACGGTCGCCCTGGCGGCGGCCGCGGCGCTGGTGGCGCTCGTCGGCGTCGGGGCGGCGGCGCGGTGGCGGCACGCCGACGAGCGCCTGCTGGTGGTGCTCGACGGCGACGGGAGCCGGGACGAGGGCGCGAGCAGCGTGGCGCTGGAGCGGGGCGCGCGGCTTCGAGAGGGCACGGTGCTGCGGGCGTCGCCCGGCGCCGTCGTCTCGGCGCGGTTCCGGGAGGGCACCACGCTGACGCTCGGGCGCAGCGGAGTGGTCGAAGTGCTGCGCGCGGACGAGGAGCGGCGCCTGGGGCTGCGCGCGGGCGTGCTCGAGGCGCGGGTGAAGACGCTGGGCGCGGGGGAGCGCTTCGTCGTGGAGACGCGCCGCGCGGTGCTCGAGGTGCGCGGCACGCAGTTCTCGGTCGACGTGACGCCGGCGTCTTCGACCTGCCGTGACGGCGCGGTGCGCGTCCGCGTCGACGAGGGGCAGGTCTCGGTCGACGTGGGGAGCCCGGCGCCGTTGCGCACGCTGCGCGCGGGAGACGAGTGGGAGGCGCCGTGCGTGCTGCCCCCCGTCGAGCCCGCCGTGAACGCGGCGCAGCCTGTACCTTCGCCGCCAGCGCCCCACCGCGCGGAGCCGGAGTCGTCACTGAAGCGGATGAACGCGCTGTATGAGCGCGCGTTGCAGCTCAAGCGCGAGGGCAAGCTGGAGGAGGCTGCGGCGGCGTTGGCGTCGCTGCGCCGCGCGTTCCCCATGGGGCCGCTCGACGAGGCCGCCGCGGTCGAAGAGCTTCGGCTGCTCGAGCGCCTCAGCCCCGAGCGCGCGCAGCGGGCGGCCCGCCAGTACCTCGAGGACTACCCGTCGGGCTACGCGCGAGACATCGCCCAGAGGCTACGCTCGCCATGACGCGCCGCCTGGGGCCGGTGCTCTGCCTGCTGGCGCTGGCCTGCGCCGGCCAGTTCCGCTTCGACGAGGGGCGGGGCGACGCCGGGGACGAGGCCGGCGCCGACGGGGGCGCGTGCGCGTGCGCCGACGGAGGCGCGTGCGTCGGCGGCTCGTGTCCTCAATGCGTCCGAGACGGCGACTGCCCGGGGGCGCTCTGTGACGTCGGCCGCGGCCGGTGCCTCGTCGCCTGCGACCGGCGGAGCGACACCTGCGACCGGGGGCTCTACCGCCGCGGGTGCCGCGACGACCTCGGCGCCCCGCGTTGCACCATGTGCGAGGACGCGGAGGACTGCTCGCCTGGGCGAAAGGTGTGCGCCGGCGGGCTGTGCGTCGAGTGTGACTCCAGCGCCGACTGCGCCGGCCGGCCGTGCGACCGCGTCAATGGCCGGTGTGCCCTCGGGGCGCCGTAGGGCGCTCCTTCGAAGGAGGCGCGGGCGCAGCGCCGGAAAGGGGGGGGCGCCGCGTCGCCGCCTCGCGCTGACGGGCCCCTGTCACCTCGCGCGTCGTCCGCCCTGAGGTCGTGGGCCGCGCGGCGCCCGTGGACGACCGGGTTGGTCGATCGACCATCTACCGTCCTGGAGGCTGGGGCCCCTGTGACGCCGGGGCCACAGGGAGCGCGTGCGGTTGCCGATTCCCGGGTGGGGCCTGCGGCGCGGGCCCACGACAACCCCTGCACACCCCGCAGCTCCCGAGGACGCCATGGGCACCACCATCTCCCCCCGCAAGCCAACGAGCATCAGCCGCGCGAACGCGAAGCCCCCGGCAGCGCGCCCGTCGCAGCAGCGAGGAGGCGCCGAGAGGGCGAAGGACAGCGCGCCAGCGCGGCGGGCCGACGGCGCCAGCTCGTTCGCTCCGGCCGACCGGTCCCGCGAGGCCCGGCGGGCCACACCGGGCGCCGCGGCGGAGCAGGTGCGCATCACCTCTGGCGGGCGGCCGGTGCGGCCCTCGGACAAAGACCCGAACCTCACCGTCACCACCTCGGGCAAGGGGCAGACCAGCGTCACGGCAACCGATGCGAACGACGTCGTCGTCGAGGGGCGGGGCGTGACGGTGGTGGCGAAGACGACGAACGCGCCGGCCCCCGGAGCGGCCGACACGGTCGCCGTGCAGGCGGCGCGCGCCAGCGCCCTGGCCGAGGTCCCTCGGGACGCGGGAAAGGACGCGCCCCTGGCGGTGAAGCTCGGGAAGGGCGGCGAGCTGACGGTGACCGGCACGGACGGCGCCGACGCCGTGACGCTGCGGCAGGCCGACGGCAAGGTCATCGTCGAGTCGGCCGGGCGGCAGGTCGCCGCCTTCGACGCCAGCGCCGTCAAGCGCGTCACCGTCGACGCCGGCAAGGGCAACGACACCATCTCGGTCATCGGCCTCGACCTGAAGAACGTCACGCTCCGCGGCGGCGCCGGGGACGACCAGATTCAGGTGCTCGACAGCAAGCACGTGGCGGTGCACGGCGGGCGTGGCGACGACCGCCTCACCCTCGTCAACACCGAGAAGGTGACGGCGAACGGCGGGCGCGGCGCAGACGCCATCACCGACACCGGCTCGGACCGGCTCCGGGTGGGCGGTGGCCGTGGCGACGACCGCCTCACCCTCACGGAGACGGCCCGCTCGAAGGTCACCGGCGGCGCCGGGAAGGACCGCGTCGTGCTGCGCGACGCGAACGGCGTCGAGGCCAGGGCCGAATCGGTGTGGCTCGACACCTCGCAGGCCGCTCCGCCCGCGCGCCCGGCCGCGAGCCAGTCGGCGTCTACCGCGGCGGCGCCCGTGGGAGGCACCGTCGCCGCCTTCCGGCTGCAGCCGGTTCGCGCCTGAGCCCCTTCGCCAGGCGCCGCGTCAGCGCCGAGGGGGCCCGCGACTCGCAAGGGGAGGGCCTTGCGCCGGCGGGGCGCTCCGGGGCGGCCCGTGACGCGGTGCCTGGTTGCGTCGCGCGCGGGCACGGCAGCGACGGCGCGGGGAGGGTTGGTGGCGGCGAGCGCTGCGGCACGATGTCCCAGGACGCGACGATGCCGGGCCTGGGCGAGCGTGGGGCGCGTCAGAAGCCGCGGCGGTCGAGCTTCACCTCGGTCATGATGGTGGCGGCGAGTTCTTCGATGGACTTGGTGGTCGTCGACAGCCAGGCGATGCCCTCGCGCTGCATGAGGCGCTCGGCCTCGCGCACCTCGCGGCGGCAGTTCTCGAGCGAGGCGTAGCGGCTGTTGGGCCGGCGCTCGTGGCGCACCTGGGCCAGGCGCTCGGGCTGAATCGTCAGGCCGAAGAGCTTGCCGCGGAACGGCGGGAGCGCCTCGGGCAGCGCGTCGCGCTCGAAGTCCTCGGGGATGAGGGGGTAGTTCGCCGCCTTCACGCCGTACTGCATGGCCAGGTACAGGCTGGTGGGCGTCTTCCCGCAGCGCGACACGCCCACGAGGATGACGTCGGCCTCGGCGAGGCCCGTCGACGACTGCCCGTCGTCGTGCGCGAGGCTGAAGTTGATGGCCTCGATGCGGCGCGTGTAGCGCTCGGCGTCGGCCATGGTGTGGAAGCCGCCGACGTTCGAGCCGGCGCGGCGGCCGAGCTCGGCCTCGACGGGCGTGACGAAGGGCTGGAACAGGTCGAGCACCAGCGCCTTCGCCGTCGACACCAGCGCCGTGAGCGAGGGGTTCACCAGCGTGGCGAAGACGATGGGCCGCACGCCGTCGCGCTCGGCCACCGCGTCGATGCGCGCCACCACCGCCCGCATGGCCGCCTCGTCGGTGACGAAGGGCACGCGCACCTGCTGCGAGGTGACGGCGTCGAAGCGCGCCAGCACCGAGTGGCCGAGCGTCTCGGCGGTGATGCCGGTGCCGTCCGAGACGAAGAACACCGTGCGCTGCGCCGTGCCGTCGCTCATCGTCTTCTCCGGAGTCGTCCGTCGCCCGCGGCAGGTGTAGCACCGGGCCGGGGCCGTCAGCCCTCGAGCTGGGCGGCCGTCACCTCGAGGTAGCTCGCCTCGTGGTGCTCGCACAGGTGCGCCAGGTGGCTCGCGCGGGGGACCTCGGTGTGCAGCCAGTACCGCGCCGCCTGCGTGAGGCCGGCCGAGAAGTCGTCGCGGTGCCGCGCGGCGCGCGTCGCCAGCAGCACCCAGGCCCACCCGACGACGACCGTCGAGGCGAGCTCGAGGTAGTCGGCGGAGTGGCCGAGCATGCCCATGAGGTCGCCGGCGGCGCCGCGGGCGCCGAGGGTCGAGGTGACGCGGAGCAGCGCGTCCATCGCGTGCGCCAGCGGCCGCGCGAAGTCGAGCCCGGCCGCCTCGGCCCCGGCGAGGCTCTCGCGCACGCGCCCGTCGAGGGCCAGCATCGCGGCCCCGCCGCCGGCGACGGCCTTGCGGCCCAGCAGGTCGAGCCCCTGGATGGTGGTGGTGCCCTCATGAATGGAGTTGAGCTTCTGGTCGCGCAGCCAGGCCTCGGGCAGGTACTCGCTCGAGTAGCCGGAGCCGCCGTGCACCTGGAGCGCGAGCGCGTTGGCCTCGAAGCCCTTCTCGGCGGGGAACGTCTTGGCGATGGGCGTCAGCAGGTCGAGGAGCAGCCTCGCCTCGGCGCGCGCGGCGTCGTCGGGGGCGTGCTCGGAGAGGTCGGCGAAGCGGGCGGCGAGGCCGATGACGGCGAGGCTGCCCTCGACGATGGCCTTCTGGCGCAGCAGCATGCGGCGCACGTCGGGGTGCTCGGTGAGCGGGACGGGAGGGGTGCTGGCGTCGGTCACGCCGAGGGGTCGGCCCTGGGTGCGCTCCCGGGCGTAGGCGAGGGCCTCGTGGAAGGCGACCGAGGCGGTCGCCGCGCCGTTGACGCCCACCATGAGGCGCGCCTCGTTCATCATCTGGAACATGCACTTGAGGCCCTGGTGCGCGGGGCCGACGAGCCAGCCGTGGCAGTCACCCTCGTCGCCGAAGGACAGCGCGAGGCTGGGCAGCCCCCGCCACCCAATCTTGTGGATGACGCCGGCGACGGTGACGTCGTTGTCGACGAGGCCGCCGCCCTCGGGCCGGCGCTTCGGTACGGCGAAGAGCGAGAGGCCGCGGGTGCCCCCCGGGGCGCCGTCGAGGCGGGCGAGCACCAGGTGCACGATGTTGTCGGTGAGGTCGTGGTCTCCGCCCGAGATGAAGAGCTTGCTGCCGCGGAGCAGGTACCGGTCGCCCCTCGGCGTGGCGCTCGTCTTCACGTCGGCGAGGCTCGAGCCGGCCTGCGGCTCGGTGAGGGCCATGGTGCCGGTCCACCGGCCCTCGTACAGGGCCGAGAGGAATAGTGCCTTCACCCGCTCGTCGCCGAAGGCCTCGATGAGGTGGGCCGCGCCCGTCGTCAGGCCGGCGTAGCCGTAGGCCGAGAGGTTCGCGGCCATGAGGTAGGCGTGTGAGAGGGTGGCCACCGTGAGGGGCAGCTGCTGGCCGCCGACGGCAGCGGGGCGGGCCGCCGACAGCACGCCGAGCTCGACGAGGGCCTGCCAGCACGGCCGCATCGCCGGGTGCACCACGACGCGCCCGTGCTCGAAGCGTGGCGGCGCCTCGTCCATCGGCTTGTATGCGGGCCAGAGCACCTCGCGTCCGACGCGGCGGCAGGCGGCGAGCCAGGGCTCGAACGTCGCCCGGGAGTGGTCGGCGAAGAAGGGGAGCCGGCACAGCGCCTCGGCGTCGAGCACCTCGTACAAGAGGAAGTCGATGAAGCGGTCGGAGACGAGCGGGTTCGCCATGGGAGGCGGGTATAGTCGGGGTGGCCGCCTCGCGAAGCCGGACGGGGGCAGGACCGAGGCCGGGGCGGCGGGAGAGGCAATCGATGAAGCGGACGCTGTGGTGGGTGGTGCTGGTGGCAGGGTGTGATGTGGGGTCCATCGCCGTCGATGACCGCACCTACGCGTGCTCGAAGGACGAGGAGTGCGGGCGCGGGTGGGTGTGCCGCGAGTTCGTCTGCGTTGATGGAAGGAGTGCTGGGGGTGGGGTCGCTGGCGGGACGGCGGGAGGCTCCGCGGGCGGCACAGCGGGCGGCACAGCGGGCGGCACAGCGGGCGGCACGGCGGGCGGCACGGCGGGCGGCACGGCGGGCGGCACAGCGGGCG
>JADCJJ010000142.1 GCA_020247085.1 Myxococcaceae bacterium
AGGGGCTGAGGGGCCACCGCGGCGGCTCGACCTCGCGCTCGTCGCCAGGTCGCGTTGACGCTCGTGACGCACGCGCACGGCGAGGTGCTCGTGCGCCGCGGGCTCCGGCGCAGCGCCAAGGTGCGGCTGGACGCGCAGAGGGGCTGAGGGGCCACCGCGGCGGCTCGACCTCGCGCTCGTCGCCAGGTCGCGTTGACGCTCGTGACGCACGCGCACGGCGAGGTGCTCGTGCGCCGCGGGCTCCGGCGCAGCGCCAAGGTGCGGCGAGGCGGTCAGAAGTCTCCGAGCGTCTTCAGCAGGGCCGTGCCCTCGCGCTCCTCGTCCGGCGTGAGCGAGCCCTCATCGCGCTTGCGCGTCAGCACGACGAGGCGCTCGAACGCCCGGAGTTTCTCGACGTACGCGGGCGAGCCCGGCTTCTCGCCGCGCGCGTCGAGCGCCTGCGTGAACGCCTCGAGCGACGGCAGGTCGTCGGCGGCCGGGAACTCCGCGACAGGCGCGGGCGGTGCCCCATCGCCGGGGTCCGCCCCTGCCGCGGGCGCAGGCACTTCGACCTCGTCGGTCGTCGGCTCGACCGCTGTGACCGACGCGTCGAGCGGCTCGTCGTCGGCCGCCGGCTCCGGCGCGACCTCTGGCGTGAGCGCCGGAGCGCGCGACGGGGCGTCGGCGGCGTCGGTCGTCGGACCGGGCAGGGGAACATCGACCGGCTCGAGCGCGACGCCGCGGATGTCGGTGGGGGTACGCGTGTCTGCCGCCGGCTTCGGGTGGCCCTCCGACGGGTGCCCGAGCAGCATGGTCAGGCCAAGGCAGCCGCAGCACGACACCACGAGGACGGCGCCGACGACGAGCACCCACTTCATCGCGCCCCTCGGCGCGAGTCCGCGCGGCCCTGACGGCGCGACCGCCGGCGCCGTGCCCGGCGGCCCCGCGGAGCCGCCGCTGCCCGAAGGTGCTCCGGGGGCCGGTGCCGCCGCTCTCGCATCGGGGCCCTGCGCATCCCGAATCGGGCCGGCGCCGCTCGAGGGGGGGGGCGCGCTCGCCTCGTGGCTCGGGGCCGTGAGGCGGGGGGCGCCTGTCTGTGCCGGCGTCACCTTGCCTCCGGCCAGCGGCGCGGCCAGGCGCGCGGGCGTCGCCGTCGAGCCCAGCATCGTCGACGGCGTATCTCCGGCCGGGCGCGGGCCGGCGCCTGGCGCCCCCATCGCGTCGCGGAGCGCGTTCGAGAACGCCCGCGCTGACGGCCAGCGGTGCTCCTTCTCCTTCGCCAGCCCCACCATCACCGCGTCGGCCAGGGCCAGCGGCAGCCCGGGCACCACGAGCGAGAGGTGCGCCGGCGCCTCGGTGCGCACCCGCACGATGAGGTCGGCATAGCTCGAGGCCTCGAGCGGCAGCCGGCCGCCGAGCAGCTCGTACAGCATCGCTGCCACCGAGTAGAGGTCGGCCCGGGCGTCGACGGACCGCGCGTCGAAGAACTGCTCCGGCGCCATGTACGAGGGCGTGCCCATCGCCATGCCCGTCATGGTGAGGCCCGTCTTCGGGTTGCCGTCGGCGTGCATCTTCGAGATGCCGAAGTCGAGCAGCTTCACGAACTCGCGCTCGGCACCGTGCTCGTCCACCTTCCGCGTGACGAAGGCGTTGGCCGGCTTCATGTCGCGGTGGACGATGCCCTTCTGGTGCGCCGCCTCGAGCCCCTCGAGCACCTGCCGACACAGCGCCACCACCCGCTCCGGCGAGAGGCGCCCCTCGCGCTGGGCGAGCCCCTGCAGGTCGACGCCGTCGAGCAGCTCCAGGGCGAGGAAGGGCGCGCCCTGGGCGTCGTGGCCGGCGTCGAGCACCCGGACGATGTGGTCGCTCCCCACCGCCGCCGCGGCCTTCGCTTCGCGCAGGAAGCGCTCCACCATCACCGGGTCGGCCCCCAGCGCGCGCTTGAGCACCTTCAGCGCCACCCGCGCGTCGGTGTGCACGTGGCGGGCCCGGTACACCGCGCCAAACCCGCCCGTCCCCAGCAGCGCCTCGAGGTGGTACCGGTCCACCCGCGTGCCGATGGCGCCCGGGAGCGACATCGCGTCGCCGGAGCGGGGGCATGTCACGCTTCCCGGCGGGTGCTGTCCTCCACAGTGCTGACAGGCGCTCATCGGGTCCGTCCTTACGGGAAGAGACGACACGGTAGCGTGCCCCGCACAGCCCGTGCAGTCGTTTTCCCGGTCCTCGCGCGCTCGCCCGGGTGCTACACGCCCACGGCGCGATGACGGCCTCTGCCGCTCCCGAGTCAGCCGAAGTCGCTCGCCCGCCCTGGCGCCTGTTCGTGGCCCTCGCGGCCCTTCCGGTGCTCGACGCCGTCTTCCGTATCGGGCGCCTGCACCCCGACGAGGTGTTCCAGTTCCTCGACCCCGCGATGAACCGCGCCTTCGGCTTCGGCGTGCTGGCGTGGGAGTGGCAGGTGGGCCTGCGGAACTGGGCCGTGCCGGGCCTCTTCTCGTGGTTGCTGCGCGCGTGCGCGGCGCTGGGTGTCGAGGACGTACAGGCGCGGCGCCTGGTGCTGGCCCTGCCGCAGTTCGCCCTGCACGTCGCGCTGCTGCACTCGGTGTGGCGGCTGACGGCGCGGCGGGTCGGCGCGGCCGTCGCGCCCATCGCGGTGGCCCTCGTCGGGCTGTCGCCGCTCGTCGTCGTCTTCGCCGGCCGCACCCTGAGTGAGTCCATCTCGGCAGCCTTCCTGGTGGTGGGCCTCGAGCGGCTCGACGCGCGCGCCGCCGACGCCGACGGGCGCGTGGCCTTCGCGGGCGGGCTGCTGCTGGGCCTCGCCGAGGTGACGCGCTACGGCTCCGCCGCCGTCATCGCGCCGGCGCTCCTCTGGCTCGCCATCACCCGGCGCTTCCGCGCGCTCGCCTTCACCATCGCGGGGGGCGCCGTCATCGCGCTGGGCCTGGGCCTGTTCGACCGGCTCACCTGGGGCGCCGTGCTGCCCGCGGCGCGCTGGGGCGGGTGGTGGCACTCGCTGCAGGAGTACGTCGACTACAACCTGCTGTCGGGCAAGGCCGAGCAGTTCGGCGTCAGCCCGTGGCACTACTACCTGCCGCGGCTGCTGGCGCCGGTGGGCCTCGCCGGCGTGCTGCTGTGGCGCTGGCTCCCCGCCACGCGGGCGCTCCTGTTCGTGGTTCCGGCCCTCGTCTACGTTGCCTCTGTCAGCGTGACGCCCCACAAAGAAGACCGCTTCCTCTACCCGGCGCTGGTGCTCCTCACCGTCGCCGGGGCGCCGGCAGTCGCCCAGGTGCTCGCGCGTGCGCTCGGCCGCGCCGTGACGGTGCCCGCCGCGTGGATGGGACGTGCCCCTGGCCAGGCGCTCGTCGCCGCCGTCGTGGTGGCCTCGCTGCCACCGGCGGTCCCGGCGCACCTGTGGCCCGAGCTGCTGCAGGGCTTTCGGCCCCAGCGCGCCGAGCAGTTCCGCCTCGTCGCCCGCGCCAGCCGCGAGGCCACGGGGCTGGTGCTGCTGCCCGAGGGCCTGTGGGGCTCGCCCGGCTCGTTCTGGATGAATGGCAGCAACCTGATGTTCCGCGGCTCGGAGCGCGCGCCGACGAGCACCCGCGTGTGGTGTACCTGCGACTTCCCCGAGGACCCCTGCTTCCAGTTCGCCGCCGGAAACGCCGTCATCAACCGCGGCATCCTCATGCTGCCGCTCGACCCGGAGCGCCTGTCGCGCAGCAAGGCCGCCTTCGAACGCGCCGGCTTCGCCCTCGCCGACCGCGACGGTGATGGGCTCTACTTCGTTCGAAGGTGAGCGACGCGACGCCCCGAGAAAGACGAAAGCCGCCCCCGGTGGGGAGCGGCTCTCGATGACGGCCAGGGCACACGCGAAGTAACGCTACCGTTGCTTCCTTCCGGACCTGGCGGGGTTCACGGCCCCGCGTTGCCCTGACCAGAAGATTTCGACTCTACCAGCGGAGAGGGTGGGATTCGAACCCACGAAACCCTTTCAGATTTACACGCTTTCCAGGCGTGCGCCTTCGACCGCTCGGCCACCTCTCCAGGGTGGGAATACGGACAGAGTAGGATTCGAACCTACGATACCGTTACCGGTATGCCTGATTTCGAGTCAGGTGCCTTCGACCACTCGGCCATCTGTCCAGTCTGACCTGGACTGCGTATTCACTTGTCGTTCCTGCGGTTCCGGAGCGCCCTGAAGAACTGCGTCAGCTCGGTGCTGCACTCGTCGGCGAGGACGCCGCTCGTCACCTCGATGCGGTGGTTGTGCCGGGGCTCCCGGGCCAGGTCGTACAGCGACCCGACCGCACCTGCCTTGGGATCCATCGCTCCGAACACCAGGCGCGACACCCGCGCCTGCACCAACGCCCCGGCGCACATCGCACACGGCTCGAGCGTCACGTAGACCGTCACACCCGTCAGCCGCCAGGCACCCAGCTGCCGAGCGGCCTGCTGCATCGCCACCAACTCGGCGTGAGAGAACGGGTCCCGGTCGACTTCACGCCGGTTCAACCCCTGCCCGACGACCTGCCCGTCTTTCACGGCCACCGCACCCACCGGCACCTCGCCGAGCGACGCGGCCTGCCGCGCCAACCCGAGCGCAAGCCGCATGTACCGCAGGTCGACTTCGCCCGGTGCCATCGCGAGCCTCTGATGTGCTGCGCTCCCTGGAGGATTCGAACCTCCGGCCTTTGGATTCGTAGTCCAACGCTCTATCCAGCTGAGCTAAGGGAGCTTGTTCGTCCAACACCGTTCTGCTGCGACTGGTGCGGAGAGAGAGGGATTCGAACCCTCGATACCCTTACGAGTATACAGGTTTAGCAAACCTGCGCCTTCAGCCTCTCGGCCATCTCTCCACCACGAAAACTGTCAAAGAACCGCGCTGCAACCTCGGAGCAGGAAGGATTCGAACCTTCGGAAGCCTTTCGACTTCTGCGGTTTTCAAGACCGCTGCCTTCAGCCACTCGGCCACTGCTCCCTGACCGACAGCCTCGCCGACATCGTGCAGACTGCGGCGCCCCTTCGCCCCTGACGACACCCCGTCACAGAGGGCGCCCTGCTATCGCAAGCCCCTGGGCGACGCAACGGGCTTTTGCGCGGCTGGCCGCGCGACCGACGATCACCGCGCTGGCGCAAGCTCGTGGAGCCCGCCCATGTAGGGCTCCAGCACCTCGGGTAGCTTCACGGTGCCGTCTTCGCGCTGGAAGTTCTCGAGAATCGCCACCACCGTCCGGCCGACGGCGAGGCCTGAGCCGTTGAGCGTGTGGGCGAGCTGCGGCTTCTCGCCGGGCGCGGGGCGGAAGCGCACCTTCGCGCGCCGGGCCTGAAAGTCGGCGAACGACGAGCAGCTCGAGATCTCGCGGTACGCGCCCTGGCCCGGGAGCCACACCTCGAGGTCGTACGTCTTCGTCGAGGCGAAGCCCATGTCACCCGTGCACAGCAGCACTACCCGGTGGTGCAGCCCCAGCTTCTCGAGAATGGCCGCGGCGTCCGAGGTGAGCTGCTCGAGCGCCTGCTGCGACTGGTCGGGCCGGGCGAACATCACCAGCTCGACCTTGTGAAACTGGTGCATGCGGATGAGGCCGCGCGTGTCCTTGCCGGCCGAGCCCGCCTCGGCGCGGAAGCAGGGCGAGAAGGCGCAGTACTTGAGCGGCAGCGGCCCCTCGAGGATCTCGTCGGCGTGGAAGTTGGTGACCGGCACCTCGGCCGTGGGAATCAGGAAAAGCTCGGTGCTCCCGGCCGTCTTGAAGGCGTCGTCCTCGAACTTCGGGAGCTGCCCGGTGCCCGTCATCGCCTGCCGCGAGACGAGGTACGGCGGCAGCACCTCGAGGTAGCCCCGCTTCGTGTGCTCGTCGATCATGAAAGACACCAGCGCGCGCTCGAGTCGGGCCAGGGCGCCGAGCGAGAACGCGAAGCGGCTGCCAGACACCTTGGCTGCCCGCTCGAAGTCGAGCAGGCCCAGGCGCTCGCCCACCTCGAAGTGCTGGCGGGGCGTGAAGGTGAAGTCGGGCTTGCTCCCGAAGGTGCGGACGACGGCGTTGTCGTGCTCCGAGCCGCCGACCGGCACCGACTCGTGAGGCACGTTGGGCGTGTTCAGCATGAGGGGCCCCAGCTCGTCCTCGAGGGCCTTGAGCCGCGCCTCGGTGTCCTTGATGAGCTGCCCGAGCTGCTTCATCTCGGGGCCGAACTCGGCCCGCTTCGCCGCGTCGGTCTTCATCACCTCCTGGGCCTTGTTCTTGCGCGCCTGCGTCGACTCGAGCTCGACGTAGAGCCGCTTGCGCTCGGCGAAGAGGGCCTTGAAGCGCGAGAGGTCGAGCTTGCCGCCCCGCGCCTCGAGGCGCGCGACGACGGCGTCGAAGTTCTTCGCGACGAAAGACAGGTCGAGCACGTCGTCACTTCCCCTCGGCGACGAGGTCGCCCATGTCGTCTTCGACGACCTTCTTGACCTTCTCGTCGTCGGTCGTCACCGCGAGGTACTTCTTCCACGACTCGATGGCCTCCTTCTTCCGCTTGAGCTCCTTCAACAGGTAGCCCAGGTCCTTGAAGGCCTCGCCGTTCGACGGGTCCACCGTCGTCGCCTTCTCGTACCACGCCACGGCATCCTTGTAGTGCTTCGGCCCCTGCTCGCGGTACGCGTTCGCGAGCCGGGCGTAGGCGTACCTGAGGTTCGGGTTGTCGGGGTCGTTGCGAATCGCCTCGGTGTACACGCGGGTGGCGCCCGGAAAGTCGTCGACCTTCGTGTACGCGTCGCCCAGCGCCGCGCGCGTCGTGTTGCGGGTCGGGTCGAGCTCGAGCACCTTGTTGAACGCCGCGATGGCGTCCTTCAGCTGGCCCCGGTCGACGTAGACGCGACCCATCGCCTCGAGCACGTCGGCGTACTTCGGGTTGAGCTCGAGCGCCGCATTGAACTCGGCGATGGCCTCGTCGGTCTTCTTGGCGTCAGCGAGGATGCGGCCGAACCAGTAGCGGTAGAGCGGGTTCTTCGCGTCGCTCTCGAGCGCGCGGCGAATGGCCTCGATGGCCTGGCCGTGGTCCCGGGCCGCGTTCTTCACCCGGGCCATGTAGAAGTTGCCGTCCGGGTGGCTAGGCTCCGCCTGCAGGGCGCTCAGCAGGTGGTTGAGCGCGTTCGCGTTCTGGCCCCGCTCGAACTCGACGGCGCCGAGGGTGACGACGACCTGCGTGTTCCGCGGCTCCTCGACCCGGGCCTGCTCGAGCTCAGTGACCGCCTCGGGCAGGCGCTGCAACCGCCACAGCGACATGCCCTTCTGCAGGCGGCCGCCCTTGATGCGCGGGTTGAGCTCGAGCGCCTTCTCGACGTTCGTCAACGCCACGTCGGGGGCGCCCTGGTCGAGCGCGACCTTCGACAACCCGATGTAGGCCTCGGCTGCCAGCGGGTTGAACTCTGCAGCCGCCTTGAACTCCTTGCCGGCCAACTCGAAGTTGCGCTCGTTGTAGGCGAGCTCGCCCATGCCGACGTGGAGCGCCGCGTTCTTCGGGTCCTTCTCGAGGCCGTTCTCGAGCGTCGGGCGCGCGTCGCCGTAGCGCCGAAAGCGCACGTAGAGCCGCGACAGGTACAGGTAGGCGTCGGCGATGGTCGGGTCGGCCGCGATGGCGCGCTTGTAGCCGTCCTCGGCGGCCTTCGGGTCGTCGAGCGCGTCGCTCACCCGCGCCGAGAGGTACAGAATCGTCGCGTTGCCGGGGAAGCGCGCGTTGGCCGACGTCACCGCCTTGGTCGCCTCGTCCATCTTGCCGAGGAGCACCAGCGTTGACAGGTAGCCCGCCGTGTACTCGAGGCTCTCGGGCGTGGTGGCTGCCGCGTCTCGGTAGTGGGGGTAGGCCTTTTCGGGCTGGTTGAGCGTGGCCAACACCCGCGCCAGCCGACCCTGCGCGAAGGCGTTCTTCGGGTCGGCCTTGAGGGCCTCTTCGAACAGCGGCAGCGCCTCCTGCAGCTTCGAGTCGAGCACCTGCAGCTCGGCCTGCAGCGCCAGCGCCTTGCCGAGCTCGGTCGGCGCCATCTCGGCTTTCTTCTCCTTCGACAGCAGCGGCGTGAGCCGGGGCTCGCCCTTCGCCTGGTCCTTCTGGGCCACCAGCAGCAGGTCGGCCAGCTCGACGCCCGAGGCGACGTGGTCGGGGTCGGCCTCGATGGCCGCCTCGTAGCGGGCGATGGCCTCGGTCAGCTCGTTCTGTTGGCGAGAGATGGTGCCGAGGGCGTGGAGCGCGCGGGCGCTGCGCGGGCTCTTCTTGAGGATCTGCTCGTACTCGCTCCGCGCCTGGCCGATGGCCTTCTTGGCGAGAAAGGCCTCGGCCCGAAGGAAGAAGAACTCGAGGTCTTCCTGGTTCTCCTCGCGGGCCAGCGCGTCACCGACCACCGCGAGCGCGCCGTCGGCGTCCCCGGCGACGAGGGCGCTCGCCGCGCGGGCCTTGAGCAGCTCGGGGTGCTTCTCGCCGAGCAGCTCGATGTTGCGCAGCTCGTCGTTGGCGAGCTGCACGTCCGCCGGGGCCGAGGCGGCGTACCGGCGGTTGAGCGCGTAGACGGCCTGGTTCCAGATGGCACGCGCTTCGGGGTACTCCTTGACCGCCAGCGCCTGGGCCGCGAGGTCGCGCGCGCTGACGAGCGACCGGTAGGTGTCCTTCTGCAGCCCGGCGCGCGCCTGGGCGAGGTAGCCGAACTCCCGCGTGTCGGGCTTCACCTTCGCGGGGAACAGCTTCTTGAGAAAGAAGAAGCCGTAGGGGGTGGCCACCTCGGCGAAGACGCCGACGCCCAGGAACGCCGCCGCCAGCACGCCGCCGATGATGTATGGAACGCGCTTCTTGAAGGGGACCGGCGCCTTGCTCTCGACGACGGCAACAGCCGCCATGCGGCCCTCGTAGAGTTGCTTGAGCTTCTCCATCGAGGGGCCCTTCGGCTGCTCCTCGATGGCCGGCATGCCCATCTGCGTCGTCGAGCGGCTGGGCACCTCCATCAGCTTGGCGATGATGGACTGGAACATCGGCTCGCTGCCGATGGGCTGCCAGCTCTCGGCGTCGAGCGAGACCTCCTCGTTGCCGAGCAGCTGGGCCTCTTCGAGCATCTTCACGATGACGGTGTCTTCGAAGGGGCCGAACACCTTGCCGCTGCGCCGCTTGATGTGGAACCGCCGCGTCTGCACCGGCGCCTGCGGCGCGCCCGCGTCCTTCGCCGTGTCGTCGATGAACGACAACATCTCGAGCCCGTCGCTCGGGCCCGCCGGCTGGCTTTGCGTTGGGGGCAGCGGCGCCGAGAGGTCGGCCTCGAGGTCGTCCGACCGCTTTGGCGTCGACGTCGGGTCGAACTCGAGGTCGTTCCCACCAGCGTCAGCTTGAGGCGCGGGGCCCCCGAACGAGGGCGCGCCGCCCGAGGCCGGGGCGGAGAAGTCGAAGGACAGGTCGTCGGCCGGCGCTCCGGACGCCGGCGCTTCGAACGAGAACCCACCTGAGGCTGGCGCCGGGTCCGGCGGCGCTTCGAACGAGAACCCGCCCGAGACCGGCGCCGGGTCAGGGGGCGCGTCGAACGACAGCCCGTCCGGGACCGGGTCTGGCGGGGCCTCGTACGAGAGCCCACCCGAGACGGGAGGCGGCGGCGCGTCGAAAGAGAGGTCGAAGGCGCCAGCTCCCGGGGCGCTGCCACCGCCGGGCGGAGCCTGGGGAAAGTCGAAGGCCGCGGCTCCGTCATCAGGAGCGCTCGGCGCGGACCCGAAGTCGTCGGCGAACGGGATGTCTTCTGCGTCGGCGGCCTGCGCAGCCGCGGCCCCGGGCAGAGGAATGCCCGGAGACGCCGGAGGCGGGGCGAAGTCGGCCTCGAAGGGGTTGGCGCGGCCGGGCAGGGGAATGCCGCCGCCCGATGACGCCGGGGGCGCGCGCCCCGGCAAGGGCACGCCCCCGCCAGAAGGCGCTGGCCCCGCTCGCCCCGGCAGGGGGATGCCCGGAGACGCCGGAGGCGAACCGAAGTCAGCCTCGAAGGGGTCGGCGCCGCCGGGCAGGGGAATGCTGGCCGACGAGGGGGGCGGGGCGAAGGTGGCCGCGAAAGGGGCGGCGCTCCCGGGCAACGGGATGGCGCCCGCGGTGAGCCCGCCGGCGCCTGGCCGCGCCCCGACGCCCGGGGCCACCGCACCGGGCAGCGGGATGGAAGCGGTCGCGCTCCGGCCACCGGTCGCGGCGGCAGCCGAGGGCGCGGCGAAGTCCAGGTCGAGGCCGGCGCTGCCTCCGGGAATCGCGTCACCGACGCGCGTCGCCTCGTCGTCGTTCAGCCCGACCGCCGCAGGACGGGCGGCGCTGATGCCGGGGAGCGGGACCGCGGCCGTCGGCTTCGTCGTCGGCCGGGCTGCAGGCACGTTCGACGGCGGCGCCACGCCTCGGGAGGCGCCAGGAATGGCCGGCGCGGCGGTGGTGGCCGAGGCGCCCGGGAGCGGAATCGAGACCTCGGCGCCGGCCATCGGGGTCGGCTCCAGGGCGGCGGCGCGCGTCGGCTCGTCGTTCCAGTTGGTGGGCTGGGGCTTCGCCGCCGACAGCGAAGGCAGGGAAACGGCGCCGCCCGACGGCGCGGGCGGCCTGGTCGCCGCGGCGAGGGCGGCCGCGTCGTGCGGCACGGCGCGGGTGGGCTCGTCGTCCCAGCTGGTGGGCTGGGCCTTGGGCGCCGAGATGCCGGGCCGGGGCACCGCGCCGCTCGCCGACGAGGGCCGGGCCGCGCCAGGGAGCGCCACCTGGTCCTGCGGCACGGCGCGGGTGGGCTCGTCCTCCCAGCTGGTGGGCTGGGCCTTGGGCGCCGAGATGCCGGGCAGGGGCACCGCAGCGCTCGCCGACGAGGGCCGGGCCGCGCCAGGGAGCGCCACCTGGTCCTGCGGCACGGCGCGGGTGGGTTCGTCCTCCCAGCTGGTGGGCTGGGCCTTGGGCGCCGAGATGCCGGGCAGGGGCACCGCGCTGCTCGCCGGCGCCGCCGCGCCAGGCTTCACCGGGAACACGTTCTGGCACGTGGGGCACTTGATGCGGGCGCCTCCGGGGGGAATCTTCTTGTCGTCGATGGTGAGGCTGGCGTTGCACGACGGACAGGCGACCTTCATGAGGCTCCTCGGTTCCCGCGAAGGGGCAAACTCGACAGGCGCGGCACGTTACCCCGGGGGGTGGGGCAGGTGAATTGCTCTTCCACCGCCGTGAGCGCCGCGCGCCGGAGGCCCCCATCAGGCGATGGACGACGCGCGCCCGCATGCTAAGCGCCCGCCGCCGATGGCCCCTGCCGACCCCCACCTCAGCGTCGTCATCCCCGTGTACAACGAAGAGTCGATCGTCGAGTCGGCCGGGCTCGAACTCGCGCGCGGGCTCGACGAGCGCGGGTGGGACTACGAGATCATCTTCGCCGAGAACGGCTCGCGAGACCGAACGCCCGAGATCCTCGAGCGCATGACGCGTGAGCACCCCCGCCTGCGCTGGTTCCACAGCGAGACGCCGAACTACGGCTCGGCGCTGAAGGCCGGCATCCTCAAGGCGCGCGGCAACATCGTCGTGTGCGACGAGATCGACCTCTGCGACCTCGTCTTCTACGACCAGGCCGTGCCTCGCCTCGAGCGGCGCGAGGCCGACCTCATCGTCGGCTCGAAGGCTGCCCGGGGCTCGAGCGACCGGCGCCCCCTCGTCCGCCGGGTCGCGACGCGGGTACACAACGGGCTGTTGCGCGCCACGTTGGGCTTCAAGGGCACCGACACCCACGGGCTCAAGGCCTTCCGGCGCGAGAAGCTGCTGCCGGTCATCTCCCGATGCGTCGTCGACATGGACGTGTTCGCCTCCGAGTTCGTGGTGCGTGCCTGGCGAGAGGGCCTCGAGGTGCGGGAGATTCCCATTCAGCTCCACGAGAAGCGCCAGCCATCGATTCACCTCTTCAAGCGCGTGCCCAACGTGCTGAAGAACGTGGCGAGGCTCGTCTACGTCATCCGCGTACGCGGTGAGTGACGGCGCCCGGGCCCGCCAAGGGGTGACGTTTGACGGGCAAGGCGAGCGCCGGGCCCGCTAACCTGTCGAGCACACATGGTGCCTCGCCTCGCCAGCATCTCGGTCGATCTCGACTCGCTCGGGCACTACTGCCGCATTCAGGGGCTGCCCGAGTCGTTGCTCGACGAGCGCGCGCGGAGGCTGGTGGCGAGCACGGCCGTGCCCCGCTTCCTCGAGCTCTTCGCGGCCGTCGGCGCGCCGGCGACCTTCTTCGTCATCGGGAGCGACCTGGCCGACGACGGGCTGGCGCGGGCCCTGCGCGCGTCGGCGGCTGCCGGGGTCGAACTGGCGAGCCACTCGTTCGCGCACGACTACGCGCTGTCGCGGGCCCCGCGGGCCGACATCGAGGCCGACCTGAGGCGCGCGCATGAGGCCATCGTCGCCGCGACCGGGCAGACGCCGGTGGGCTTCCGGGCGCCCGGGTACACGCTCTCGCCGGCGCTGCTGCAGGCGGTGGCCGCCGTCGGCTACCGGTACGACTCGTCGACCTTCCCCGCGGCGCCCTACTGGGCCGCCAAGGCTGCGGTGATGGCCTCGCTCGCCGCGCTCGGCCGGCCGTCGCGGGCCATTCTCGACACGCCGCGCGTGCTGCTGGCGCCCCGGAGCGCGTACCGGCCCTCGCTCGAAGACCCCTACCGCCGCGGTGACGCCCCGCTGCTCGAGCTGCCGATGTCGGTGAGCCCGGCGCTGCGCCTGCCCTTCATCGGCACCTTCGCGACCTCGATGCCGTGGCCGCTGGTCGAGGCCACCTTTCGTAGCCTGCGCGGCGACGTGCACCTCAACTTCGAGCTGCACGCCATCGACGTGCTCGACGCCTCCGACGGCGTCCCGCCGGCGCTCGTACGGCAGCAGCGCGACGTGGCGGTGCCGGCGCGCGAGAAGCTGCGGCGCCTCGAGACGCTCTTCGCCTGGCTGGGTGACGACCGGGAGCGCGTGACGCTCGCGACCGCCGCCGTCCGGCTGGGGGAGCGCGGCGATGGCTGAGGAGCAGCTCGGGCGCTACCGCCTGCTCTCGCTCATCGCCACCGGCGGCATGGGCGAGGTCTTCCTCGCTCGGCAGGAGGGCCCCGGCGGCTTCGCGAAGACGGTGGTCGTCAAGCGCATCTTGCGGCACCTGGCGCGCGACCAGGGCTTCATCGACCTGTTCCTCAACGAGGCGCAGCTGGCCGCGCAGCTCCAGCACCCCTCCATCGCGCAGGTCTACGGCCTCGAGCGCGAGGGCGACACCTGGTTCATCGCCATGGAATACGTGCCGGGCATGAGCCTGCGCGCGCTCCTCGACGCCTGCCGCGGGCGCGGGCACCCGGTGCCCCCCCCCCTCGCCGTGCGCCTCGTGTCCCAGGTGCTGCAGGGGCTCCAGTTCGCCCATGAGCTGAAGGACGAGCAGGGGCGGGCGCTCGGCATTCTCCACCGCGACGTGAGCCCCGAGAACGTGCTCGTGGCCTCGAGCGGCATGGCCAAGCTCGTCGACTTCGGCATCGCCCGGGCGATGCGCGGCGCCGAGACGCGAGTGGGCCGCCCGCGCGGGAAGCTGGCCTACATGGCGCCCGAGCTGATGGTGTCGGGCGCCACCGTCGACCGCCGGGCCGACGTCTTCGGCGCCGGCGTGGTGCTGCACGAGCTGCTGACGCTGGAGCGCCCGCCGCAGGGGCCGGTCAGGGCCGACGGCACGCTCGAGCACCGCCCCTTCGTTCCGCGGCCCGAGCTGCCACGGGCGGTCAACGAGGCGCTCGGCAAGGCCCTGGCGCTCGAGCCCGGCCCCCGCTGGACGTCGGCCGGCGCGATGAGCGAGGCCCTCGAGAACTGGCTCACCAGCGCGGGCCAGACGGTGCTCCCGTCCGACGTCGTCGCGTTCCTCGAGGAGGTGTCTGGTCCGGCCGGCGTCGAGGCCGCGCCCGTGCTCCTCGGCGACTACGTGCAGGACACGGGCGCCCTGCGCGTGCCCGTGCGCTCCGTGGCGACGACGCCGCTCGCAGCCGTCACGGGGCAGGGGACGGCGCGGCTCCGGGGGCCGACGGGGCAGGGGACAGCGCCGCTCCGTGGGGCGACGGCGCAGGGGACCGCGCCGCTCCCACGGCCGCGCGTCCCCGGGCCGGAGCTGGCGGCCCAGGCGGGTCCTTCGGGTCGGTCGCTGCTGCCGGAGCCTGCAGGGGCCGCGCCCGTCGAGGGCACCGTGCCAGCCGGTGCCGTCGCAGCGCCGCCGCCCACCCGCCGCAGCGGCGCCTGGGTCGCCCTCGCCGGAGGGGCCACGGCCGTCGTCTTTCTCGCGGTGTCGCTGGCGGCCATGTTCGGCAGTCGGCCCGGGCCACCGCCAGCGACGGACCCGCTCGTGCCACCGGCGCCGTCGCTCGTGCCGGCGGTCCCAGCGCTCGAGCCGCCGCCGGTCGCCGCCGAGCCCGTGGCATCGCCAGGCCCCGTCGTTGGCGAGGGGCCAGCGCCGTCGACTCCGCTGCCCACCGTCGAGCGGCCCGCGGTCAAGCGGCCGGCGCCGACGAAGCGCGCGAAGACGGGTCGCGTGACGGTGCGCGTCAACCCGTGGGCCGAGGTGTACCTGGCCAACCGCAGCCTGGGCGTGACGCCGCTCGACCCTATCGAGGTGCCCGCAGGGGTCGCCACCTTCACGCTCAAGAACGCGCAGCTCCGCGTGACTCGCAAGGTGACGGTGCGGGTGCCCCCGGGCGGCAACGTCATGCTGCGCGCCGACCTCTTTCAGTGAGGGGGGGCGGGCTGCGCCTCGTCAGGACTCCGCCCGGGGCGCCGGCGCGGGGCGCGGCTCTGCCAATGCCGGCCCGCAGGAGGGCGTCTGCCGACGTGCGCGCCTCAGGGTGCGCTTGGTCGCAGTGCCCACGAGGTGTTCACGCTCGAGGCGGGCCCAGGCAGCGACGGCCTGCTTGAAGTCGCCGCGCGATCTGTCCGGGTGAGGGTGCGCTTGGTCGCAGTGCCCACGAGGTGTTCACGCTCGAGGTGGGCCCAGGCTGCGACGGCCTGCTTGAAGGCGCCGCGCGACCTGTCCGGGTGAGGGTGCGCCTGGTCGCAGTGCCCACGAGGTGTTCACGCTCGAGGTGGGCCCAGGCTGCAACGGCCTCCCTGAAGGCGCCGAGCGACCTGGGCGCGAGAGGGTGGGAGCGTCGTCGCCGCGGCCCCGGACTGTTCGCGCTCGTGCCGAGCCCTGCGGGCGTTGTTTGCCCGTCGTGCGTCAGCGGGCGTCTTCATCGTCCCGGCCGTCGCGCCGCTTGCGGCCCCCATCGGGGTTCGCCACGAAGACGTCCGTCGTCGGGCGGGGCCCGGGGAGCGCCAGTGGCGCGGCGGCGAGGTGCAGGGCGAGGACCAGCATGCGAGTCGAGACGACGATGCCATGCTCTGCTTCACTCGCGCTACGTCCTCATGTCCCGTTGGGCTGTCCTCGTCGTCACGCCACAGCACGTCACGCCCGTCGACCTGCCGGCTGGGCGGCCGTTCTACGTCGGTCGCGGCCGGGGCGCGTCGCTCGAGCTGAAGGAGCCGGGGCTCGAGGAGCGGCACCTGTCGCTGCGCCTCGTCGACGACCAGCCCGTGCTCGACCCGCTCGGCCGGGCGTCAGGGGTGCTCGTCAACGACGTGCCCTGCGCGGCGCCGATGCGGCTGTCGGCCGGAGACGAGGTCTCGCTGGGCAGCAGCCGCTTCATCGTCCTGTCACTCGAGGCGCCGCCTCCACCCGCGCTGCGGCTCGCGGGAGAGGACGAGCTCGTCGCGCGCCTCGACGAGGAGCTGCGCCGCGCCACCCCGCCCCGTGGCGTCGGCCTGGTGATGGTGAGCACCGCTGGGCTGAACGTCGCCGCCCGGCAGGCCCTCACCCGCCGCGTCGTCGACGCCGTCGCGCAGCTCGGGCCCGTGCCGTGCTGGGGCACCTTCGCGACCGACTTGCTCGCCGGGCTGGTGCCGGAGCTGTCGGCGGGCGCGCTCCAGCGGGTCGCTGCCCTCGTGCCCGGCGTCGCCGGCCCGCGCGCGCGCGCCGCCTCGGCGCTGGCGCCCGCAGATGGAACGACGAGTGACGAGCTGCTCGAGGCGGCGTGGTGCCGGTTGCTCGGCCTGCCGGCCGCCTGTGAGGAGCCGACGCTCGCCGAGGCCTCGACGGTGCGCCTCTTCGCCATGGCGGACGAGCTTGCGGTCCGGCCGGGGCCGATGCTGGTCGTCGGGCGCCCCGGGAGCGGGCGTTCCATGCTCGCCCGCGCGCTCGCGCGAGGCCGGGGCGTCACGCCCTTGGTGCTCGACGGCGCCGCGCTGACGGCCACGACGGCCGACGGTGTGAAGGGAGCCCCGGCGGTGCTGGTGCGCGACGTCGCGCGCGCGCCGGCTGAGGCCCTGGCGGTGCTCCTCGAGGGGGGCAGCGCCCGGCGGCGCCTGCTGGTGGCGACCTCGACGGCGCCCGTCGACGGGTTCCCCGTGATGCTCGAGGTGCCCCCGCTCTCGCAGCGGCCCGCCGACGTCCAGGCCCTGGCCGAGGTGTTCCTGCGCCAGGCCCGCGGCGCCGTCGAGCGGCCCCGGCTGGTGCTGTCGACGGACGCGCGGCAGCTGCTGGCGGCCTGGCGCTGGCCCGGCGAGGTGCGCGAGCTGCGCTGGGTGATGACGCGCGCGGCGCGGGCCGCGGTGCGCGACGAGGTGGGGCCCGATGCCCTGCCGGAGCGGCTGGCGTCGTCTGGTACCCGCACCACCCTGCGCGGGGCGCTCGCGGACGCCGAGCGGGAGCTGCTCCTCGAGGCCCTCGCCCGCACCCGGTGGAACGTCACCGCGGCGGCGAGCCGACTGGGGCTGCCCCGGCGCACCGTCGTCTACCGGATGGCCCGGCTGGGGCTGCGCCGCCCGGCCAGGTGACCTTCGCCAACTTGTCTTGCGTCGGCGTCGCCCGGCGTCCACAAGGGCGGGGCATGCCCGCTTCGATGCTCGAACTGTTCCGTGTGCTGTCGTCGTTCGCGCCCAGCCGCGTCGACCTGAAGGGCGCGCCCTGGGAGCCCTACGTCGACTGGGCCATCGCCCAGGGGCTGGCGCCGCTCGCGGCGTACAACCTCGAGTACCGGCTGGGCCTGTGTGGCGCGCCGCAGTGGGCGAGGGACCGCCTGCTGTCACTCTACCAGGGCACGGCGAACGACAACGTGATGAAGCTGGTCAACTTCAAGCGCGCCGTCGACGAGCTCGAGGGGCGCCGCATCGTGCTCCTCGGTGCGGCCTCGTTCGCCGAGAGCCTGTACCCGCACGTGGCCTTCCGCCCCGTCATCGACGTGCGCCTGTTCGTCCCTCCCGGTGACGTCGAGCCTTTCGTCAGCTGGCTGCGGCGCGCCGAGTTCAAGCCCGACGCCGCGCAGGCACCCGCGCCGTCGGGCGAGCGGGTGCTCAGCGACGGCCGCACGCTGCTGTACGTGCACGGCGCGCTCGCGAAGGACCGCGCCCTCGACGAGGCGATGCTGGCCCGCTGCCTGCCCATTCGCTTCTACGGGCCCTCGATGGTGCGGCTCGACCTCGAGGACGCGCTGCTGGTGCACGTGCTGCTCATGGCGCGCGCCGGCTTCGACGTGCCGATGCTCGAGTTCCTCGACCTGCGGGAGCTGGTGCAGGGGGCCCCGTCGATGGGCGGTGACTACTCACGACAGCCGCGGGCTGAGGTGGTGCTGGAGCGGGCGCGCGCGCTGGGCGTCGAGCGGGGGCTGTGGGTCGCCCTGGGGGTGGTGGAGCACCTCTTCCCCGAGACCCGCGCGGCGGTGGAGCGGCTGCGGCCGGCCCTCGCCTTCCCCGTGCGGGAGCTGCTCGAGCGCCTCGTCGTCTCGCCCCTGTCGCAGGTGGGGCGCACCGAGGCGTTCCGAGGCGAAGAGACGCTGCGGCAGCTGCTGGCGGGCGACTGAGCCGGCGGCGAGCCGGCGTCAGCGCGCCTCACGGCTCACCACGGTGAAGCCACTCGAGACGCCCGCCGCCCCGGCCGTCGCGTTGCTGCGCACCTGCTGAGGGGTGCGCTCGGGCCAGGTGAGCGTCCACACGTCGTTGAACGCCACCTCGCCCAGGGTGGCGTCGAGCCCGTTCCCCGAGACGAGGTGGCGCAGCCCCGCCACCGCCACGCCTCGCGCGTCGCGCCGCGCCCGGGGGCCGCCGGCGAAGGCGTGGCGGGTCCATGCGCCCGCGGCGACGTCGAGCTCCCACAGGTCGTCGCGCAGCTCGAGGGGCACGCCCGCCCGGTCGGGGGTGCCGCCGAAGAGGAGCGGCGGCGAGGCGCCCTCGAAGAAGGCGTGGCCGACGCGCGGGCCCGGGCCCGACTGGGGCACCTGGGACCAGGTCGACGCCAGCGGGTCGAACACCCACGCCTCGGCCAGCGTCGCGCCCGCGCCGTCTTCTCCGCCGTGCACGACGAAGCGGCCCGTCGCCGGGTCGACCATCGCCGCGGCGAAGGCGCGGGCCGGCGGCGAAGGGCCGACGGCGCGGGGGGCGCTCCAGGCGAGGGCGTCGGCGTCGAGCACCACCAACTGCGCCGAGGGCGTGCCCGAGGGTGCGTCGGTGGTGCCGCCGAAGAGGTACCAGCGGCGCCGGGCGGCGTCCCACCCCGAGGCGATGCCGCGCAGGGGCGAGGGGGCAGGCCCCGTCGGCGCGAGCACGTCCCAGCGCACCCCGGCGTCGGACACCTCGAGGGCCCACAGCGCCGCGTCACCGCCGGGCAGGCCGGGCCCCTCGCCGCCGAACACGAGCATGCGCTGGGCCCGGCCGTCCCAGGCGGCGACGTGGTGGGCCCTGGGGGCCGGCGCGCCGGCGTCGCCCTCGACCGTCACCTCGGTGAACGAGCGCTGGCCCACCACGAGGCGCATCACGCGGCCCGACGGCTCGGACGACGAGGGCGAGGCGAGGCCGCCGTAGACGTACAGCTCGGTGGGGCGGCAGGCGCCGTCGTCGCAGGCGGTGCCCGGGCCGCAGGGGTGCCCGCAGGCGCCGCAGTGCTGGGGGCTCGTCGACAGCTGAGCCTCGCAGCCGGTGTCCGCGCGTCCGTCGCAGTCCCCGTGGCCCACCGCGCAGGCGCCCAGCGCGCACCGGCCCCCGACGCAGCGGCCCTCTGCCCGGGGCCTCGCGCAGGCCACGCCGCAGGCGCCGCAGTTCGCCGGGTCGGTCGTCAGGTCGATCTCGCACCCCGTCATGGCCAGGCCGTCGCAGCTTCCGAACCCCTCGCGGCAGCGGGCCACCGCGCACCGGCCACCCTGACACGCGGGGGTGGCGTCGGGCAGCCGGCAGGCCGCCCGGCACGCGCCGCAGTGCGAGACGTCGGCGCGCAGGTCGACCTCGCAGCCGTCATCGGGCCGCGCGTTGCAGTCCGCGAAGCCCTCGTCGCACGAGGCGCGGCAGGCGCCTTCGAGACAGGCCACGGTGGCGTTGGCCGAGCCGCAGGCCTGGCCGCAGGCGCCGCAGTGGCGCGCGTCGCGCGTGACGTCCACGCAGACGCCGTCACAGCAGCTCAGGCCGCGGCCGCAGGCGAGCGACGCGCTGCACCGCTCGTTCTCGAGCGCCGTGCGGCAGGACAGGAGCAGACACAGGAAGAGGAGCGCGGGTCCAGGTCGCATGGCGTCACTCGGGACGGGTGGGTGGAGCGCCGTCGACGCCGGCGTCGCCGGCGTCGCCGTCGTCGCGACAAGCCGGGTCGAGCAGCTCCGGGCGGTACTCGAAATGCATCGTGTCGTAGTGAACCCAGCGGCCACCCCAGATGAAGCCCTCGGCCTCGAAGGCGTCGACGAGGGCCTGGGGCACCTGGTTCTGCCACCGCAGCGGCTCGCCGCGGCGGGTCCACCGCCAGTAGTGCGAGCGCGCGACGTTGAGGTCGATGGCGATGCCGAAGGCGTGCGTCGACAGGTTCCGCGAGCGGGCGATCTTGCGCCAGGCGAAGGTGCCGCCGATGTCGGTGACGAAGCGCCGCAGGGCCGGGCTCTGCTGCACCTGCGGCTCGAGGCGGGCCACGACGCGCCTCAGCGGCTCGGCGGCGAGGGCGTGGAACGGGTAACGCAGCCCGAAGAAGCGCACCCGGGCCATGCGCTCGAACACCTCCTCCCGGCTGGCGCCGTAGGTGGCGAAGAACAGCTGCTCGACGCGCACGCGCCCCGGGTCCTCGATGGCGCCGGCGTCGCTGGTGTCGACGGGCCGGATGGGGCCGGCGACGTACGGGGGCCGGTAAATGGACTCGAGGTCGACGCCCGGGGGGCCCTCGTCGTCCACGTCGGCACCGGCGTCGGCCGGTGGGGCCTCGGCGCGCCAGGGAATGAAGACGCCGCCCTCGAGCAGCAGGCCCCAGCCCGCGTCGGGGCGGTGCGACACCGCGCCGGCGTAGTGGCGGGTCAGGCAGCGGAGCCCCTTCGGAGGTGCGCCGGCGTCGGGCGCGGGGGCGAGCAGGACCAGCAGGAGCGCCAGCGGCACGCGCGCCTCAGTCCTGAAGGGCGAAGCGCACCGTGTAATCGATGGTCGCCGGCACCGGCCTGCCGCCGCGGCGCGCCGGGCTGAAGGTGAAGCGCTTGATGCGCCGCACGGCCTCTTCGTCGAGGCCGAAGCCGAGGCCGCGGGTGACGACGGCGTCGGTCACTCGGCCCGACTCGTCGATGGTGATGCGCAGGGCCACGGGGCCCTCGACGCCGGCGTTCAGCGCCTCGTCCGGGTAGCTGCCCGTGGACGAGACCTCGCGCACCAACGGCTCGATGTCGCCCTCGGGGCCCGCGACGATGGTGGCCAGCTTCAGGACCGCCGCGGGGAACTTCGCGCCGAGCCGCTTGGCCGCCTGCTCGCCGACGAAGAGGTGCGCGCCGTCGATGGCCAGCAGCACATCGGTCGACGCGTGCGCACGCCCGACACCCACCACCGGCACGAGGGCCTCTCTCGCCTGGGCCACCACGCTGGCGGCGGGCCCGGGGTCGAGGTCGCCCAGCAGGAGCAGCGCCTTGCGCGCGGCGGCATCGGCCACCAGGCCGGGCCCCAGGGCGCCCTGCTCGCAGCGGGTGAGGTGGCCGGCGACGCGCGTCTCGGCCGGCCACGCTGCGCACGGCACGCCGACCGACAGGACGACGACGGGCTCCCGGGTGAGCCGCCGCGAGAGCCCTTCGTCGTAGCCGAGGGTGCGCGCGAGCGCGCCGACGCCCGCCTCGGTCGCCCCGGCCCCGGTCGCCGGCGCCAGGACGAACAAGACCGCGGCGAGCTGTCTCCGCAGGAGACGCATGGACCCAGAAGACCACGTCTGGCGCCGTTGTCACCCTTCGTTCACCCCCGTTCACCGTGGTGCCCGACGAGGTGGGTCAGCCGGGAACCCGGCCGTCGCGTCGGCTCGTGGTCAAGAGTCACGGGGCGGGGCCGGGGGCGGTTGCGCGGCGGGCCAGAGGTCACGCTACGGTTCGCCGCCATGAAGCATGCCCTGCTCGTCGTCGCGGTCGCAGGTCTCTCGCCCGGGTGTGGCCCCTCCACGCCCTCAACCGGGCCGCTCCGGGCCGGCGTGGCGACGGCGCTCGTCGAGGTGCCCGTGGGAGCGCCGACCGGCGGGTACTCGCGCAGCAAGGCCGGTGACGACCCCGGCTCGCCCTGGGCGAACACCTTCCCCTCGACGCGCGGCGTACACACCGACGCGACGGCGCGGGCGCTGGCCTTGTCGAACGGGGTCGCGCGGGTGGCCTTCGTTCGCATCGACGTGTGCCTCATCACCCCGTCGTTGCGCACCCGCATTCGCCAGCTGCTCGACGCCGCGGGAGAGAAGGGCACCTTCATCGTCCAGGCCACGCACACGCACGGCCACGTCGCGCGCTTCTTCGAGCCGGTGCGCATCGCCAGCGCGACGGGCCCCGACTTCGTCGCCCTCGGCATGGACACCTACGACGCCGAGCTCGAGGTGCGCATCGCCTCGGCCGCCGTCCGCGCCATCACCGACGCCTTCGCGGGCCTGGTTCCGGTCAGCGTGGGGTCGGCGGTCGTCGACGCGTCGGGCTTGAACGTCGACCGGCGCTGCGAGAACGACCCGCTCTATGGCCCCGAGTACAGGGACCCCTCGCTCACCGTCGTGCGCTTCGACGAGGTCGACTCGAGCGGCGCTCCGGTGCGGCCGCTGACGGCCCTCACCCGCTTCTCGGTGCACGGCACGGTGATGTCGGGAGCGAACCCGCTGCTCACCACCGACGTCACCGGCGCGATGGAGCTGGCCGCGTCGGATGCGCTCGGCGTGCCCGTTGTCTTCGCGCAAGGCGCGGCCGGTGACGTGAGCCCGAAGACCCCGGCGCTGGGCTTCGACGGGACGCAGCAGCTCGAGTGGTCGGGCCTCGAGTTCGCGCGCCTGGCGAAGCAGGCCTTCACCGAGGCGGCGCCGGGCCCCGCGCGGCCCACGTCGACGCTGCGGCACGTCGAGCGAGGCGTGCTCCTCACCCGCGAGGCCCTGGGGTACCCGCGGGGCCAGTTCCCCGAGTACGGGGGCATCGGCTGCATGGTCGGCGGCAAGAGCTGCCGGGAGCCGTTCCAGACGCCGGTCGACGAGGGGGCGCTCCTCTGCGGGCCAGTGCAGCCGCGGCCGAAGCTGCGCACGGCGGTGTCGCTGCTCGAGCTTGACGATCTCGCCGTCGTCACGCTGCCCGGTGAGGTGACGACGCGCGTCGGGCAGTTGGCGCTCGAGGCGCTCGCGCCGCTCGGCGCCCGCCGGGCGATGGTGTTCGGCTACGCGCAGGACCACTACGGCTACCTGCTCGAGCAGGACGACTTCCTGCGGGGCGGGTACGAGCCGACGGTGTCGCCGTGGGGCTGGCGCATGGGGCAGTACCTCGTCGGGGAGATCGCCGCGCTGGTGAGCACCCGCACCGAGCCGCAGGAGAAGCCGACGGACGCGATCCCGCCGGAGCCGACGGCGCGCCCGGTGGTCGACAGCGAGGCCGCGCCGGCCATCGTCACCGACACGGTGGCGCTGCAGCGGCTCGAGACGGCGACGTTCGCCTTCACCGGAGGCGACCCGGGCCTGGGGACGCCCACCGTCGCGCTCGAGCGTGAAGAGGCGGGCGCCTTCGTGCCCGTGAAGGCGTCGCCGACGCGCGCGGTGGTGAACGGGCCCGAGATCATCCGCCGGTACGCCGCGACGCCCACCTTCGCGGCCCAGCCGATGGCCATGCGCCGCCGGCACCTGTGGACGGCCAGCTGGGAGACGCTGCCGGACACGGCGCTGGGCCGCTACCGCCTGGTCGCCACCGGGCGGGCGCAGGTGTCCGGGCAGACGCAGACCTTCCGCCTCGAGTCGGCCCCCTTCACCGTGGCGGCCTCAGGCGGCATCTCGGCGCTGCGGGCGCGGCTCGTCGACGGGCGGCTCGTGCTCGAGCCCAGGTTCGCGCCGAACCCCATCGGCTTCGAGCAGGGCGACCCGGTGCGGAACCTGCGCGTGCGCGATCTCGAGTCGCGGCCCACGGACGGCGCGCTGGCCCGCGGCAGCGCCGTCGAGGTGTCGGTGCAGCCCCCCGGCGGGAGCCCGACGACGTCGATGGCCGCTTGGGACGAGGCGCGGCGCGGGTATTCGGTCGAGCTGCCGGCGGGGCCGGCCGGAACGTGGGAGCTCTCCATCGCGGCGGGCGCCTGCACCGACCGCAACGGAAACCGGAACCGCGACGTGCTCCGCGCGCAGCTCACCCGCTGAGCCTTCGGTGAAGCAGGTCCTGCCGGGGCGTGGTGCCGGCGCCGGGGCCGCCCTCGACGAGGCGCGTCAGGGCGCGCGAGGGCGCGAGGCGACCGCTGACGGCGCGAGGATGTCGTGACGCCGTGGGCGCGCTTCTCGTCAGCCGGGCAATCGACCGTGGCGCCGGGCGTCTGGCCGGGCATGAACGAGCCCGACCGAAAGACGTGCCCCGCGTGCCGCACCCGCATCGACGCCGAGGCCACCCGCTGTCCCTCGTGCACCCAGCGGCAGCCCGAGGCGACCAGCCTGCTGCGCGGGGGCCCCGACGCCGTCCTGGCGGGCGTCTGCGCGGCGCTCGCCCGGCGCTACGACGTCGACGCGACCCTCGTGCGGGTGCTCTTCGTCGCTGGCGTCGTCTTCGGGGGGACGGCGGGGCTGTGGGTCTACGCCGCCCTGTGGGCGATGACGCCGCGCTCGGCTTCGGAGCGGGCGCCGCTGGTGCGCGCGATCGACGCGGTCGGCCGCCTCTTCTCGCCGCGGACGTCGTCGCTCGCGCGGGTCGACCGGTCGCAGGCGCCCTGACGGGCCGAGGCCGTCGCTTTTCGGGTTCACGCGCGCGCCCCGGGCGTGCAGGCTGTGGCCCGCCATGACGCTCTCCATCGACGACACCACGAAGGCCGCGCTGGCGCCCTACGGCCTTGACGAGGCGCTGCTCGCCTCGTTCGTCAGCCGGCTCTCGGCCAACCCTTCGAACGCCGTGACGGGCGCGCTTTCGCCTCCGGCCCCGGGCGACGTCACCCCTCTGCCCGCGCCCGGCTCGAGCGAGCGGCAGCGGCTCACCGAGGCCGGGCTCGAGGCCCTTCGCGCGGGCCACGTTGGGGCGGTGGTGCTGGCGGGTGGCATGGCGACGCGCTTCGGAGGCGTGGTGAAGGCCGTCGTCCCCGTCCTGGGGGCGCGCACCTTCCTCGAGCTCAAGCACGACGACGTCGCGAACGTCTCGCGTCGCGCTGGCGGCGCCGTGCCCACCTTCGTGATGAGCAGCTTCGCCACGCACGAGCCCATCGTCGCCCACGTGGCCGAGCGGCGGCTCACCGCCGGTGGCCGGCCACCCATCGACGTGTTCCCGCAAGACGTCTCGCTCCGCCTCACTCCCTCGGGCGAGCTGTTCCGTGACGCCGACGGGCGCCCGTCTGCGTACGCGCCGGGCCACGGCGACCTCACCTTCGCGCTGCGGCGCAGCGGGCTCCTGAGCCGGTTCCTCGAGGGGGGCGGCCGACTGCTGGTGATGTCGAACGTCGACAACCTCGGGGCCTCGCTCGACCCGGCGCTGGTGGGGCTGCACCTGGCGCTCGGCGGCGCGGTGACGGCCGAGGTGGTGCGCAAGGAGAAGGGTGACAAGGGCGGCGCGCCGGCCCGGGTCGACGGGGTGCCGCAGATCGTCGAGGGCTTCCGGTTTCCGAAGGCCTTCGACCAGGACACCATCGCGGTCTTCAACACCAACACCTTCGTGCTCGACGCCCGGGCCATCGACCGCGACTTCGCGCTGCCGTTCTACAAGGTCGAGAAGCAGGTCGACGGGCGCACCGCGGTGCAGTTCGAGCGCCTGGTGGGCGAGCTGACGGCCTTCGTGCCGACGCGCTTCGTCGAGGTCGACCGCGAGGGCCCCGACGGGCGCTTCCTGCCGGCGAAGGACCCCGAGGAGCTCGCGCGGCGGCTGCCCACCATCGAGGCGCTCGTCTCGGCGCGACGGTGAGCTCCCAGTCGCGGCGCGCGCGGTGCTAGCAGCCCGTTGAAGAAGAGGCCGCAGCCATCGTGTCCGCGGATGACTGGCTGGA
>JADCJJ010000143.1 GCA_020247085.1 Myxococcaceae bacterium
CGGCGACGGCGGGTGGCTCGGCGGCGGCGGGCGGCTCGGCGACGGCGGGTGGCTCGGCGGCGGCGGGCGGCTCGGCGACGGCGGGCGGCTCGGCGGGCGGTGGCTCCGCCTCGTGCGTGAACCTGTGCTCGGGCTCGGTGAGCATCTGCGACTCGGCCGGCGTGCGGACGTGCCAGGTGGACGCGTTGACGGGCTGCCGCGTCTTCGGCCAGCCGGTGGCGTGCGCCATGGGGCAGAGCTGCAGCGGCGGCTCGTGCCAGGCGACCTGCACCAACCAGTGCACGCTCAACGCGACGCAGTGCGCGTCATCGGGAGCGCCGGTGCGCTGCCAGACGCTGTCCAATGGCTGCACCGACTGGGTGCTGCAGCCGACCTGCGGGCTGGGCCAGGTGTGCAGCGGTGGCGCGTGTGTCACCTCCTCGACCTGCACCAACCAGTGCACCGTCGGCGCAACGCGCTGCACCGCCGGCGGCCAGCAGCAGACCTGCGTGACGCTCGCCTCGGGCTGCACCGACTGGTCGCTGCCCATCGCGTGCTCGGCCGGTCAGACCTGCTCGGCGCCGGGGACGACGTGCCGGGTGCCCCAGTGCACCGCGGGGCAGCGGCGCTGCACCACGTCGGGCGCGCCGGCGGTCGAGACCTGTGACGCGCTGGGCAACTGGTACGTCACCTCGCAGTGCCCGCAGGCGTGCTCCGCCGGGTCCTGCACCGCGTCGGCGGCCTGCAGCGCGGGCACCGTGCGCTGCAACGGCAGCAACATCGAGATCTGCAACGCCTCGGGCACAGCATGGCTCTACAACCAGACCTGCGCGGTCTCGTGCTCGAGCGGCGTCTGCACGGGCCCCTGCACGCCGAACCAGCGACGGTGCAACGGGCGGGTGCCTGAGACCTGCAACACGGCGGGCAGCGCCTGGGTGGCGGCGCAGTCGTGCATGAACGAGTGCTACAACGGCGAGTGCACGCAGAACGACCTCATCATCGACGGCACCACGCAGACGCTGGAGGGTGACCTCAAGTTCTCAAACAGCGTCGTCATCCGCAACCTGGGCCAGCTTCGCGTCGGGCCAACGGGCATGCTCAAGCTGCGCGCCCGCACCATCACCATCGACAGCAACACCACCATCAACGCGAACGACCAGGGCACGGACACGCGGGGTGAGGGCACCTCCCGCTCGGCCTCGTGCTCGTTCTACTGCTCGTACTGGGGCACCACGCGCTCTGGCTCGGCGACGGTCCTCCCGGGTTCGAGCTACGGCACCGAGGGCCAGAGCGGCACCGGCACCTACTCGAACTACTGCTGCTCGACCTGCACGAACAGCTGCAGCGCGTCGGCGACGGTTGGGACCTACGACCAGGACGACGACCTGAGCATCAGCATGGGGAGCCGCTGGAACGGCTCAAACCGCGGCGGCGGGCTCGTGCAGCTCATCGCCGACACCGTCACCGTCAACGGGCAGATCACCGCGAACGCCACCTCGACGGGAGCGTCGGGAGGCGGCGTGCTGATCGCGGCGAACCAGATCAGCGGCACCGGCGTCATCCAGACCTCGGGCGCGGCGGCCTCTCCGACCGGCGGCAATGGGCGCGTGAAGCTGCTGCGCGGCACCACGAACAGCTTCTTCAGCGGCAACATCACCGGCAACAGCCGCACCTCGCCGGTGCCGCCGCTGGACCTCGTCTCAGGCAGCCACCCGGATCAGTCGAAGTGGTACAACGACGGCCTGGGCGACTGGTTCCTCGCCTGGAGCCGCCCGTTCCCCAGCCTCACCGGCTACTACTGGAAGCTCTCGACCTCGGCGTCCACGCTGCCGACGGCGGCGCCGGGCAACGGCACATTGATCCAGGCCGAGTCGCTGCAGATCCCCGCGGCGCAGCTCGTCCAGGGCGTGAACTACGTGCACCTCGTCTCGGTGGACTCGGCGTTCAACCTGGGCACGGTGAAGGCCGCCGCGACGGTTCGCGTGAACACGCAGCCGCCCACCATCACCTCGACCAGCCACCCGACCCCGCGGACCTGGGGCGGCTCGAACGCGCTCTTCCTTTCGTGGACGAACCCGCAGGCGGACTCGAACTTCAGCGGCTACTACTTCACGCTCGACCGCTACGCCGACACGGTGCCGGCCGCGACGCCGACGAACTTCACGTCGAACAAGCAGGTGCTGCTGGCGAACACCCCGGACGGCATCTGGGGCTTCCACGTGGTGAACCGCGACACGCGCGGCGCGACGACCAGGGCCGCGGCGCACTACATCATCTACGTCGGCGCGAACCCGGGCTCTGGCAACGTGTCGGGCAGCGTGTTCGACGGCTCGATGGGCAACGCGCCGCTGTCCGGCGTGACGCTCACCATCAACCGCGGCTTCTTCTCGCAGACGACGGCGTCGAACGGCACCTACACGTTCGGCAACACGCTGCCCGCGGGCACGTGGGAGCTCACCGCGTCGAAGGCCGGCTACGTCTCGCAGACGCAGACGGTGACGTTCGCGGCAGCGGGGTCGGTGAACCAGAACTTCACGCTGGTGCTCGCGCCCTGAGCGCGAAGGCCTGCCAAGTCGACTGATGGAGAGCCCCGGAGTCGCTCGAGAAATCCTGCAGCTCCGGGCTTTGGTCTGACACGACCCTGCCCGACGTGACTATCCGCGCTCGTCGAGAGGTCTCTCTGGCGGGTCAGCGCGCCTTCTTGCGAGGCGGCCGCGACGTCTTCGCGCGCCGGGGCGGCGTGCCGGCCCCTTCGAGGATGCGCTCCACCGTCGCGCGCGGCGTGCCGGACGGCGGCGGGCGGTCGGGCCGCTGTCGCGGGTGCTGGTGGTCGTCGGTCGACGCCGTCCAGTGCTTGCCGTGCTTCGTCGCGTACTCGAGGAACTTCGTCGAGACGGCCTAGGAACAAGTCGAACAAAGCTGAAAACGGGAAGGGCATCGAGGGGGCGTCGGGGCCCGGCGGGCTGCGGGGAAGGGTTTTCGGGGCTGCGCACGGGGCGACCGAAGGCGGAACTCCCGGTCCTGGGGCCCCCTGGACAGACGAG
>JADCJJ010000144.1 GCA_020247085.1 Myxococcaceae bacterium
CTCACCCCAACTCTCCGTTCACTGAAGCTGCAAGAGTTCCGTGAGGCTGCAAAGAATCTCGGCGCCGCGTGAGGCGGTAAGTGCCCGAACTCAGGCCTTGATGCGGGGTCTCGCGCTCGGTTTCCCGCTTTGTTTCTCTTATCCGTTATCCGTTCTTATCCGTTTGCGGCAGCTCGACGTGGGCGATGGCGACGGGCCGCTCGTCGAGGCCTGGGCGCACGAGGCCTCGAAGCTGTACCACCCGCAGCTCGCCGCGGTGTTCGACTGTGAGGTGTCCGACGAAGGCACCTTCTGGGTGACGGAGCGCGTGGCCGGCGCCACCCTGGCCGAGGTGCTGACGGCGTGCCGGGCGCAGGGCCGCGCGCTGCCGCTGGGCTTCGTGCTGGCGGCGGTGCATGACGCGGCGCTCGCGCTCGGGGCCGTGCACGCGCGCACGTCACATGGCCTGGTGAGCCCGCACGCCGTCGCCGTGGCCTTCGACGGCACCGTGAAGCTGCTCGAGGCGGGCTTGTTTCCGTGCGTGGCGCGGCGCCGCTCGTGGCCCGAGGTGCTCGAGGCGACGGGCCCGTACCTGGCGCCGGAGCAGGTGCTCCACGGCCGGCCGCCCGACCCGAAGGCCGATGTCTTCTCGCTCGCGGCGCTCCTGTACGAAGGCCTCGCTGGAGAACCGCTCCGCCGGGCCGAGGGCTTCGACGAGCGCGTGAAGGCCGTGGAGAGCCGTCGCTTCGCGCCTCCGTCAACGCTGCACGTGATGCTGGGCAAGTCGCTCGACGAGGTGATGTTTCGGGCGCTGTCGACGGACCGCGCCTGGCGCTACCCGACGGGAGCGGCGTTCGCGAAGGAGCTGAAAAAAGCCGCGTCGTCTTTCATGTGGCGGCCCGACGCGCGCGCCGAGTTCCTCGCGCAGCTCTTCGACGGCCGGCTGGCGCAGGAGCGGGCGCTCACCGCGCATCTGCACGAGCGTCGCACGCGGACGGCCTCGATCGAGCTGCCCCGGGTCGAGGTGGCGCAGCCGGCCATCGCCGTCTTCGAGGCGCCGGTGGTCGAGCGTCCCGTGGTGCTGCAGCAGCCGAAGGCGCCGGTGTCGAAGCGTCGCACGTCACCGGTGGCTCGTGCGTGGGCGGCGCCGGTGGCAGCGCTCGTGGGCCTGGGCCTGGGGTTCGGCGTCCACTGGGCCGTTCGTCCCGAAGTCGAGGAGCCGGCCCCCGTTGTCGCCCGGCCCGTCGTCGTACCCGAGGACCCGGAGCCGCTCGTCTTCGTCGACCAGCCGATGAGTGAGTTGCCAGCGGTGCTCGCCACCATCGGTCCACTCGTGGTGCCGCCCGCGCCCGCGGTCGAGCGCACGCCCGTTCGAACGGTGAAGCGGCTTCGTGCGCGAGGTGGTGAGGCTCCGGTGCCGCCGTGGTTGCAGAAGTCGAGCCGCCGGCGTCGCTGAGAGCGTGACGGGCTTGATGCCCGGCAACGAAAGGAACGACAGACTGAACCGAGTCGGTCTGGTGTTCCACTCGACGTGTGCGTCCGTCAGTGTGCGGGCTCCCCGCTTCTCTCCCTGCTCCGAGTTGGGTACATGGGGGCCTCCGACTGAACGGGGGTCACCGCACATGCGCAGCCTGCTCGCCGCTTTCTCCTTGTTGACGCTCACCGCCTGCCCAGGGCCCACGCCGTCACCCGACGGTGGTGCTGGAGCAGACGCCGGCATGACGGTGCTGTACCGCTCGATTCTCCCGCCCGGCGTTAGCGGCCTCGGCTACGCCGTCGCGAAGCAGGGCGACAAGCTGGTAGCGGCCGGCGCGGCGTCGCTCGACGATGGAGGCACCCGCGGCGCCGACCTGTTCCTCGCGCGCTTCGACACCTCGCGGCAGCTCGACCCGACGTTCGGCCGCGACGGCCTCGTTTTCACCGACACCGACGGTGGCATGCCCACCATCGTCGGCCGCTTCGACAGCGACAGCATCAGCGACCTCGTCGTCGACGGCACCGGCATCATCGTCGCGGGCTACGGCCGCAGCCTCGTCATTCCCGGCTCGGGCAGCGTGGTGGTGGCGCGCTACACGGCCAACGGCCAGCTCGACACGTCCTTCGGCAACGCCGGTGGCTTGCGCATCGACACCTTCCGTTCGGGCATGGACCTCATCGACGCGACGTACGCGCGCATTCTCAAGCAGCCGGACGGCAAGCTGCTCGTCGGCGGTACGGTGCAGTCGAACTTCTTCGTCGCGCGCTTCAACGCCGATGGCTCGCCCGACACCTCGTTCAGCAAGGTCGCCGGCGTCGGCTTCGGCAACGCGTTCGGCAGCCGCACCGAGAACGAGGCCGTGCGCTCGATGGTGCTCCAGCCGTCGGGCAAGGTGGTGGTGGGGGGCGGCGACAGCAGCCTCGTGATGGGCCGCCTCAACGCCGATGGCTCCGATGACATGACGTTCGGCACGGCCGGCTTCGTGCGAGTTTCCGGTGGCCGGGCCGAGGCGATGCTGGGTCGGCCCGACGGGCGGCTCATCATCCTCGGGGCGTCCTTCGAGGAGACCGGCGCCACGCGCGTCTACCGGGTTCGAATGCTGCAGACGAACGCCGATGGCGTGCCCGACACCAGCTTCGGGCCGAACGGCCGCGTCGACGTGACGATGCCACAGCCCATCTCGACGGTTCGTGGCGCTGCGCTGCAGCCCGACGGCAGCATCGTGCTGTACCTCACGGGAGTTGGTGACACGTACCTCGCCCGCATCACGCCGGCCGGCGCGCTCGACACCGCCTTCGGGCTGCGGCCGACGCCCATCGTGCTGCCGCTCTTCCAGCCGGCGGACCTCGCGGCGACCCACCTGCTCGTCGATGGGTCGACCGCGTGGATCTGCGACCTCAACAACCAGAAGTTCGCCGAGCCCGACCAGCGGAAGAACTTCTTCGACGTGGTGCGCGTCGACCTGTGACGTCTCGGCTCAGCCCTTGAGCACGACGAGCGGCTCGAGCCGGAGCACCGGCTCGACGAGGTCGGCTTCGTCTTCCAGCACCTCACGAATGGGCCGGTAGACGCTCGGTGCCTCCTCGACGAGGGACTCGGCCCTGTCGACGTCGAAGACGACGTGCCGCAGGTGGCGCACGAGCTTCGCGCGCGGCACCCGAGTGCGCGCTTCTCGTCGCGTCATCACGCGGCCCGCGCCGTGCGAGGCCGACTCGAAGGACGCCGGGTGGCCGAGGCCGCGCACGAGGTACGAGGCCGTGCCCATCGAGCCGGGGATGAGCGCCAGCGTCTCGCGGGTTGCACGAATCGCTCCTTTTCGATGCACGAGCAGCACGTCACCCGCGTGCGTCTCGCGAGCGACGAAGTTGTGGTGGAGGTCGAGGCGGCTGGCGTCGTCGGCGCTGAGGCGGTAAGTGCCCGAACTCAGGCCTTGATGCGGGGTCTCGCGCTCGGTTTCCCGCTTTGTTTCTCTTATCCGTCCGCGCGCACCCGTGAGGCCTGGACGACGCCCTTCACCCCTCCGGCCGAGGTTCTCGAGACCTGGACCGTCCTTCGACGGCGGCGTGTACCGCTCGACGCGCGACGTGGGCTTCGGCTCGATGTTCGCCAGCGGCATCACGCCGCTCACCGCCGAGAAGCGCGCCCGGGCCGCCCGCCTCGCGCAGCTCATTCCCATGCTGCGCGAGCTGCGCACCGCGAACCCGTCGGTCGTTCAGGCCTACGTCAACACGACCGACTCGGTGAACGTCATCTTCCCCGCCATCGACACCAGCAGCTACCCCGCGTCGATGAGCGGCGTCACCAACGTGAGCGATCAGCGACGGCGGGATGAAAGAGCCGAGCGGACTTGCTGAGCTTCGCGCGGGGGCGTGTCAGCCGAGCGTCTTCTTGAAAGCGGCCGGAGTCATCGCCTCGAGCGGGAGGGAGAAGGTGTCACGGTGAGTGC
>JADCJJ010000145.1 GCA_020247085.1 Myxococcaceae bacterium
AGGTCGGCCTGCAGGCTCGAGTCGCGGCGGGCGTGCGGGGTCTCGAGCGCCCGCTGCCAGGTGGCGCGGGCGGCGTCGCGCTGGCCGAGGCCGAGCTGCGCGTCGCCCAGGGCCACGAAGGCGGCGGCGTACGTCGGGTCGAGGCGGGTCGCCTCGGCGAGCGCCGCCACGCTCTCGGCCCACCGCTGCTCGTCGAGGTACAGCCGACCGAGCGAGAAGAAGCCCATCGGCGAGTCGGGGAACTCACGCGTCATCTCGAGGAACAGCCGCTCACGGTCACCAGCCATCGCGCCCCTGTACCGGAGTCGCCCGGCGCCGTCATTGCCCGAGTCCGCGACGCCCGCCCGACGCGTCCGACGGGCCGCCCATCACTTCGTGGCCACGGGGCGGCAGGGGCCCTGGCCGCCGCTCGGGTTCGGCTCGACACGCGGGGCCGTCGGCTCCATCGTGTGGGTGATGCGTCACGTCCTCCTCGTCGCTCTCGCGCTCCTCTCCTGCCGGAAAGAGGCGCCGACCACCCCCCCCGTCGCGCCCACCGCGCCCGCGCCGAAGCGCGCAAAGCCCGTCGAGGTAACGCGCTCCGGCGCGTACCACGCGGTGCAGTGCGGCGCGGTGACCGCGGTCTTCACGGGCAGCGCCGAAGACCTCGAGGCCCTGGCCCTCGACGGCAAGCCGGCGCCGAAGTCCTACGGCGTGCGCGGCCTTGCCTTCGTGCTCGGTGACGGCCGCGAGGTGCCGTTCACCCCGCGCGGGGAGCTGACGTTCTCGGACTGGAGCTTCGACGTCTTCTCTCCGGACTGCGAGCGCGTGGTGCTGCTCGAAGACCGCTACGGGCCCTACGTGGTGCGGCCCACCGCGTCGCTCGGCGCCGCGGGGAAGGGGCGCGAGCACAAGGCCCCCGGTGAGACGGCCTCGGTGCACGGCCAGTGGCGGTGGACGGGGGCGACGTCGTTCGAGTTCGTCGCCAGTTGCTGCGGGGGCGCCAGGGTCTACGCCGGCGAGGCCGGGGGCGATGGGGGGCTGCGCGAGGTCTTCGCGGCCGACCAGGCGCCGGCCGGCGTCCGCCCGACGGCCAGCGGGTGGGAGGTCGCGCCGTGACGGCCACCCTCGATTCGATGCGGGCCCTCGCCGCGCGCGCGAAGGCGGCGGCGCGCGTGATGGCGACCGCGCCGACGCCCCAGAAAGACCGCGCGCTGCGCGAGACCGCGGCGGCGCTGCGGCGGTCGACCGACGCCATCCTCTCGGCCAACGCCCTCGACGTCGCCGAGGCGACGGCCGCGGGCAAGAACGCCGCCTTCCTCGACCGGCTGCTGCTCGACGCGGTGCGGGTCGAGGCGATGGCGAAGGCCGTCGAGGCCGTCGTCGCCCTCGAGGACCCCGTCGGTGAGGTGACCTCGAACTGGCGCCGCCCCAACGGCCTCGAGGTGCGCAAGGTGCGGCTGCCGCTGGGCGTGGTGCTGATGATCTACGAGGCCCGGCCCAACGTGACGAGCGACGTTGCCGCGCTCTGTCTCAAGAGCGGCAACGTGGCGGTGCTCCGGGGCGGCTCCGAGGCCTTCCGCTCGAACGGGGTCATCGCCGCCGCCGTCGCCGCCGGCCTCGAGGCCGCGGGCCTGCCGAGCGACGCGGCGCTCCTGGTGCCCGACACCAGCCGCGAGGCGATGCTGGCCCTCGTGAGCCTCGACGGGCTCGTCGACCTCTGCATCCCCCGCGGGGGCGAGGGCCTCATTCGCTTCGTCGCCGAGCACGCGCGCGTGCCGGTGGTGAAGCACTACCAGGGCGTGTGCCACGTCTACGTGCACGGCGACGCCGACCTGGCGATGGCCGAGCGCATCGTGGTGAACGCCAAGGCGTCGCGGCCGGGGGTGTGCAACGCGATGGAGTGCCTGCTCGTCGACGCCGCCGTCGCGGCCCGGGCGCTGCCGGCGCTGGGGCGCGCCCTGGTCGAGCGGAAGGTCGAGCTGCGCGGGTGCCCTGAGGCAGCGCGGCTGCTCGCCGGGGCGGGGCTGCCGGTGACCCCGGCCGCCGACTCGGACTTCGGCCACGAGTTCCTCGATCTCGTCGCGGCCGTGAGGGTGGTGGCTGGCCTCGAGGGGGCGCTCGACCACATCGCCCGCTACGGCAGCCAGCACACCGAGGCCATCGTCACCGCCTCGCGCGACGCGGCCCGGCGCTTCACCCGCGAGGTGAGCGCGTCGGCAGTGGTGGTCAACGCCTCGACGCGCTTCAACGACGGCGGCGAGCTGGGGCTGGGCGCCGAGGTCGGCATCAGCACCTCGCGCCTGCACGCCTTCGGGCCCATGGGCCTGCGCGAGTTGACGTCGCAGAAGTACGTCGTCGAGGGCGACGGGCAGGTGCGGTGAGCGGCGATTGTCGATCAACCCCGCCGGGCGACCGGCTATAGCCACGGCCATGGCAGCGAAGAAGAAGACGACCCGAAACAGGCCCGAGCCGAAGAAGAAGCCCACCGCCCGCCGACCCGCCGCCAAGAAGGCGGCGAAGAAGCCCGCGGCCCCGAAGGCCGGCGCGAAGCGCGCCGCGCCGAAGAAGCCCTCGCGCGCCGCGGCGCCCCGCAAGGCCCGGCGGGCCCCGGTCAAGCGACCGCCGACGAAGAAGCGCGCCGCCCCGAAGCGCGCGGCTCGCGTCGTCAACCCCGAGGGGCTCGAGCTGGCCCGCGCCGTCGCCGCCGTCGCGCTCGACAAGAAGGCCGATGACGTGGTGCTGCTCGACCTGACGCACAAGGCGGGCGCCGTCGGCTACGACTACCTGGTCATCGCCACCGGCGGCTCCGACGCACAGCTCGAGGCGCTCAAGTCGGGTGTCGAGGCGTTGCTCGAGGCGCGCGGCCGCAGGCCCTCGTCGGTCGAGCCGTCGCCCGACTGGGTCTGCCTCAACCTCGATGACGTGGTGGTGCACTTCTTCACGCCCGACAAGCGCGAGATGTACGACCTCGAGGGCCTGTGGAGCGACGCGCAGCGCCTGCCGCTGACGTGAAGCTCACCGTCGTCTCCATCGGGAAGGACCGCTCGGGCCTCTTCGCGCCGGGCGTCGCCGAGTACGCCGGGCGCCTGTCGCACGTGGCGAAGGTGGCGCTCGTCGAGCTCCCCGAGTCACGCCGCAGCGGCGCGCAGGCGAAGGCCGACGAGGCGAAGGCCGTGCTCGCGCGGCTCGAGTCCTCGGACGTCGTGGTGGCCCTCGACGAGCGCGGCAAGGCGCTGGCGAGCGTGCCGTTCGCGTCGTGGCTCTCGCAGCACCGGGCCCACGGCCGCCACGTCGTCTTCGTCATCGGCGGCGACGAGGGCCTCGACGAGGCCGTGCGGGCCCGCGCCCAGCTCACCCTGTCGCTCTCGGCGATGACGCTGCCGCACCGCCTCGCGCGGCTGGTGCTGCTCGAGCAGCTCTACCGGGCGCTCTCCATTCTGCGGGGCGAGCCGTACCACAAGGCCTGACCGGCGCGGCCCGTCACGGCTCGTCGTCGCCGGGGGCGGTCTGGTCGGGGTCGCCCGGGGGCACGCCGTCGTCGTCGGGGTAGACCTCGTCGTCCACGTCCCAGTCGGGCAGGTTGGCCTCGGCCTCGCGCATCTTCTGACGGGCGAAGGTGTCGGCCGGTGCCGCCTTCGGCCGCGTGCGCACCGGGCCCGCGATGGCCGCCGTCGCCTGGCGCTCGCGGTAGCGAATCTCGTCGCGCACGGCGTCGCTCGCCGGGGCCGAGGCGGGCTGTGGCTGGAGCACGCGGTGGGCACCCGAGCTCGGGGCGTTGATGACGGCCGACACCCTGCTCCGCAGGCGAGACCCCCGGCCCGTCGACATCTCGTCGCGCGTGAAGACGGGTCGTTTCGGGGGAGCGCCCCTCCTGGCTGCCATGTCTCATCGGAGCATAGCGCCTCGTGGCCGCTTGGGCAGGGGGCGCCCGCGCCGGCAGGCCCGCTCGACGCACATGACGCCGTGCGTTCGCCGCGCGCGCGACGCCGACCACTTCAGGCGCCGGCGTTTGGCTACCGTCGCGCGCATGGCCCACCTCGAACTCGTCGAAAAGAAAGACGTCAGCAGCTTCCGGAAGCTGGCCATCGGCACCTGGCGCACGGCGTACGACCCCACTGTCTACGGCACGCTGTCGGTGCGCATGGAGAAGGCGCTGCAGTACATCGAGCGCTTCCGCGAGGTGCACGGGGTGCGGCTGACGGTCACCCACCTCGTCGCGAAGGCCACCGCCGAGGCCCTGCGCCGGTGCCCCGACGCCAACGCCATCTTGCGCTTCAACAAGATCTACCTGCGCCAGCGCGTCACCCTCTCGGTGCTCGTCGTTCAGACCGACCAGGGCGACGGGAAGGTCGACCTGACGGCGGCGAAGATCGACGACGCCGACAAGAAGTCGCTGAAGGAGATGGCGGCCGAGATGGCGGCCACCATCGAGAAGGTGCGTCAGCGCAAGGACCAGTCGCTCGAGAAGGGCAAGGGCACCGTCGCCCTGGTGCCCTTCATGCTGATGAACGCATTCCTCAAGCTGCTGCACCTGCTCATGTACACGTTCAACCTCGACCTCTCGGCCTTCGGCATGCCGCGCGACGCCTTCGGCGGCGTCACCATCACCAACGTCGGCTCGCTGGGGCTCGACATCGCCTACGTCCCGCTGGTGCCGTACACGGCGGTGCCCATCTTCATCGCGCCGGGCGCGGTGTCGGACGAGCCGGTCGTCGACGACGGCAAGGTGGTGCCGGGCAAGGTGATGCGCATCAACGCCAGCTTCGACCACCGCTTCATCGACGGCGCGCACGCGGCGGTGCTGTCGCGCACCGTCAAGGAGATGATGGAGAACCCCTTCGAGCGGTTCGACCGCCTCGACTGACGCTCCCGCGCGCCTCGCCGGCCGATGGAATGACGCGCGACAGGGGCGCGCGCTCGCGATAACCCTGCGTCATGCACACCGTCTGCATCGGCGGAGGGCCCTCGGGGCTCTACTTCGCGCTGCTCCTCAAGAAGGCCTTCCCGCAGGTCCAGGTCGACGTCTTCGAGAAGAACAGGCCCGACGACACCTTCGGCTGGGGCGTGGTCTTCTCGAAAGAGACGCTCGGCACGCTCGCCGAGGCCGACCCCGAGAGCTACGCCGCCATCGAGGCGCGGTTCGCCTCCTGGGACGACATCGAGGTGCGCGCCAACGGGCACACCACCGTGTCGACCGGCCACGGCTTCTGC
>JADCJJ010000146.1 GCA_020247085.1 Myxococcaceae bacterium
CGCTCCGCTCGGCGATGCCTCACGGCATCGTGCCTGACGGCACCCTTCGGGCCTCGCTCGTCGCAGCCACTGCTCGCCGCAAGCTCCTCGCCCTCCGCTCAAGGAATGGCTTGCTCGTCGACCGAACCCCTGCGACAGCTGGCCCACAACCGCGGACATTTTCCCTGGGCCGTTAGCGCGGACATTTTCGCTGGGCCTCAACACCGGCGTCGGGTCGTGGTCGACTCGACGTGCCGGCGCGCCTAGGGTCACGGGTTCGATGAAGGGACCCGGCATGAACAAGACCCTCGGCTTCTTCTGTGCGCTCGTGGTGGGAGGACTCCTCGGGGCGGCCTGCGGCATGCCCGCGGCGCGGTGCTCGACGGCGACGTGCGGCGGCTGTTGCGACGCGAGCGGCACCTGCCAGTCGGGCACCCTGGCCCCGGCGTGCGGGGTCCAGGGCAACGCGTGCAACGTCTGCGGCAGCAGCCAGGCGTGCATGGCCGGAGTCTGCAGGACGTCGGCGAGCAACGGCGGTGGAAGCGCGGGCGGTGGCTCGAGCGGCGGCAGCGCCGGTGGAGCGGGCGGAGGCAGCGCCGGTGGAGCGGGCGGAGGCAGCGCCGGTGGATCGGGCGGCGGCAGCGCCGGTGGAGCGAGCGGCGGGGGCGCCGCGGGAGGGAGCGCCGGGGGCGCTGCGGGAGGCACCGGCGGTGGTCTTCCGCCGCTGATGTTCGATGCCGGCATGCCGCCCACCGTGCCGATCACCTTCGCGTCGAACTGCAACGCCGTGCAGCCCTGCGGCGGCGCCCTGACGGGGCGCTGGTACTACGACAACGTCTGCATCGAGGACTCCATCTTCTCGCGCATTCAATCGGCCTGTGGCGGCGCGAGCCAGACGCAGATCCTCAACCGGTCGGGCAGCGTGGCCGGCGCGGTCATGTTCTCGTCGAACCAGATGGCGAGGTCGGTCACCGGCACCGTCGACTTCACGGCGACGACGACCAACGGCGTCTGCGTCAACGGGTTCATGGGCCTTGGCGGCTGCGCTCAGTTGCCGTCGCTGCTCGGGAACTTCGGCGTCCAGGGGACATGTGCGCTGGGCCTCCCCGACGGAGGCGCGTCGACCGCGTCGTGCACGTGCGACCTGACCTTCTCGTTCACCGACACCGCCAACGAGACGTACACGACCTCTGGCAACGTCATCACCACCGGCAGTGGTCGCACCTTCGAGTACTGCGTCGCCAACACCAGGCTGACGTACGAAGAGACGACGCCCGCGGGCGTGATGAACCCCACGCAGGATCCGGGCGTGTCGACCCTCTCGCGCCAGTAAGTCCCGAGGCGCCGCGCCATGCTCCGCTTCGCGCTCATCGGCGTCCTGGCGAGCTCGCCGGTGTCCCTGGGGGCGCCGTGCGAAGCGCCGCGGTCACGTGACGTCGCGCCGCTCGTCGAGGCCATCGCGCAGGACAAGGCGATGGCCCGGGCCTTCCTCGAAGCGGCGCAGGCCTGCCAGCTGGCCGAGAGTGACGCCTGCGACGCGGCGCGCCTGGCGTGCGGCGACCGCCTGGCGAAGACGCTCCGCGCCCAGGTGGACCTCGACGACGGCGCCTGGCTGCGCGACATGATGCTGCCGTACGACGGCCTGACGTACCCGGCGTCGAGGGCGTTTCAGGCGGGTGCCCAGGCGATGGACACGGCCTGCACGGGAGACGCGGCGCAGTTGATGAGCGCGTCCTCTCGTCGGGCGTTGCAGGCGGCGCGCAGGCAGGGCCTCGTCGACGAGTACCCCCGCTACGCGCGGTGGGTGAGCGAGCAGGCGCGGGGGTGTCGGGAGCGCGCCCCTGACGGCGGGATGGCGCGGGGCGCGCCGGCGGAGCGCGACGCCGGGGTGGCGCGCCCCGCGCGCGGCGCCGACGGCGGGTCTGCGGAGGGCGAAGGGCTGACTGCAGCCGGCTCGCGGGAGGCGGTGGGCGGCGCCGCGCCGCGGCCGGGAGGCGAGGCTCCGGGCAAGGTCGACGAGGCGGCGGCGGCGCGGTTGGCCGCGGTCGAGCTGGCGGAGCGCCGGGCGAAGGCGCAGCTCGAGGAGAGCGAGCGGGCGCAGCGCGAGGCGGCGGCGCGCGAGGCCCAGGCGGCGGCGGCGGAGCGGGCCGAGCGGCAGGCCCGGGCCCAGCTCGAGGAGACCGAGCGGGCCCAGCGAGCTGCGCGGGAAGAGGCCGAGCGGAAGGCGCGCGAGGACGCCGAGAGGTCGGCCGTGAAGACGCGGGAGGCACGCAAGCAGGGGCTGCGGGCTCGGAAGGAGGCCCTGGAGCGGCAAGCCGCGGTGGCGGAGCAGCGCGCCCGGGAGATCGCCGCCATGTCCTTCAGCGCCGACCAGGCAAGCCAGGCGGCGCAGCTCCAGGCCGAGCGGCTCCAGGCGGCCGCGAAGGCCCGGGCCCTGCGCGATGAGGCGGCGGCCATCGTCGACGAAGACGGTGACGAGCGCCCGCGCGGTTCCTTCGGCTTGATGGGCGGTGGCGGGGCGACGACCTGGCCCGGCGCGGCGGCTGGCGCCCTGGGCGGGCAGGCGTTGTTCCACTTCGGCTTCTGGGGCACCGCCCCCGCTGACGGCATCGCCTCGGGCCTCGAGCTCCGCGGGCTGGTGCGGTTCCTCAGCACCCTCGAGGCGGTCGCGGCGCAGCAGGCCGAGGGGCTTGTCACCGCCCGGGCCTTCATCGGGCGCGTTGGCCTCGGTGGGGCCGCCGAGCTCCGCTGGGGGCGGCTGGGACCGGGCGCAGGCTCCATCACGGTCGGCTTCGGACCCTCGCTCGCGCTCGCCTTCGTCGATACGCCGAGGTCCCGCGTGCTGTTGAGCGCCACCTGGCTGCCGGTGACGCAGCGGGGCGTCGAAGATCTCACCCGCGTCCTGGCAGACCTCGAGCTCAGCTACGACTTCCTCGTCGTCGACGTCGCCGGGGGCACGCAGCGCCAGGTGAGCCCTGCGACCGGCGCCGACGGCATCACCTGGACCTTCGGCGTGTTCGTCGGCGCGCGCCTGCGCTGGTAGCGGGCGGGCCGCGACGGTTTCTGTCACGACGCCGGGTCATCGTCGGGCGCGTCAGCGTGCGCCGGACTCTCAGCGGCGGCCGCC
>JADCJJ010000147.1 GCA_020247085.1 Myxococcaceae bacterium
CACCGGGCTGACGGGAGCCGGCCTGCAACTTCGCCTCAACGGCGGCGTCGCGCAGGCGGTGAGCGGGACGAGCTTCACGCTCACGCCGTCGATTCCCAGCGGGCAGAGCTACGCCGTGACGATTGCCCAGCAGCCCACCACGCAGCTGTGCACGGTGACGAATGGCACCGGCACCGTCGCCGGCAGCAACCCGGTCGTGTCGGTCACCTGCGTCCAGACCTGGTCCATCGGTGGGAACGTGACGGGCCTGACGGGGACGGGGCTGCAGCTCTCGCTCAATGGCGGCGCCGCTACGACCATTTCGATGTCAGGCTCCTACACGTTCCCCACGCCCGTGCCGAACGGGTCCACCTACAGCGTCGTCGTCACGAATCAACCAACGGGGCAGTTGTGCGCCATGAACTTCGGCTCAGGCACGGCGATGGCGCCCGTGGGCACCGTCAACGTCTTCTGTATCGCGACCCCCGCCTCCTGCAACGCTTGGCAGCTGGCCATCCCGATGCTCCCCTCTGGCGTGTACCCGATTCGGCCCGCTTCGACGACGTATGACGTGTACTGCGATAAGGTGACGAACGGCGGCGGCTGGACCCTGGTGATGAAGATCGACGGGACGTCGTCGCAGTTCAACTACGACAGCCCCTCCTGGGGCGACACGGCGACCTTCAACGCGGCGGCGCCAGACCTGAGCGACTCGCAGATGAAGTCGCAGGCCTACAGCGAGGTGGGCTTCACGCAGATTCTCGTGGGGCTCCGCGAGGGCACTGACCTTCGCACGGCCGTTTTCAACGTCACTGCCGCGAACGCTCTGACCATGGTGACGAACAGCCTGAACTTCGGCACTCGAGCGCAGTGGATGACGCTGTCCGCGAACGCGGCGCTGCAGCCGAACTGCGATCAGAGCGGGAGTAGCAAGACGACAGGCGGGCCCCCGCCCTACTTCAGTGGCTTCGCGCGAGTGCGAATTGGTCATCTCGCAGACAACTCCGACTGCGGAGGCCACGACTCCTACATCGGTCTTGGCGGTCAGGCCCCAAATCAGTGCGCCGGGGGCGTCGGGGTCTCTGCAGGAAACCGGGCCTGCTTCGGCGCCGTCAACGCCGCCAGCACCTTCGTCCCCGACCGGAACGTCCCCGCCTGGGGCTACCTCTGGGTGCGCTGACGCGGCGCCCTCCCGAGCGCCTCAGGGCGTCGAGCCCGCAGCCCCGGTACACTCCGCGAGCCCGTCGGCAGCCCACCACTCGAGGGCGGCTTCGAGGTTGCGGCGCGCCCGTTCGCTGAGCGATTCACCCAGCTGAAACTGCCAGCCGCGAATCGCCAGCACCTTCGCCCGCGGCGCTTTCTGCGCCGTCAGGCCCTCGAAGACGTGCAGCAGCGCCGCCGGCGAGAGGTGGTGCGTGGTGAGGCTCGCCGCCGGGTTCGGCGTCACCTCGCGCACCTCGAAGGGCTCCGCCGCGTCCAGCGCCGCGTCGACGAACACCACCAGGTCCCGCCCCACCAGGTCGAGCGCGTGCTCCGGCTGGAGCTGGTAGTCGACGATGAGCTCGACGTCGTCACGCCGCCGGGCCTCTCCGACGAAGGCCGGGCCCAGCCCGTCGTCGCCGCGCGAGGGGTTGCCCCAGCCGAAGACGAGCACCCGCGGCCGTGTCATGCCTCACCCCGTCGCCCCACGCCCGCCACCGCGCCGCCAGCGTCCACCACCGTCACCTCGAGCGGCATCTGCCCCATCGCGTGCGTGGCGCACGACAGGCACGGGTCGAAGGCCCGCACCGCCACCTCGACGTGGTTGAGCAGCCCCTCGGTCACCTCGTGCCCGCTCAGGTACCGCTGGGCCACCGCGCGAATCGCTTCGTTCATCGCCTGGTTGTTGTTGGTGGTGCTGACGATGAGGTTGCAGCGCGTGACGAGGTCGTCGTCGCCCACCTCGTAGTGGTGAATGAGCGTGCCCCGCGGCGCCTCGATGATGCCGATGCCCTCGCGCTGCCGCGCCCCCGTCGCCACCAGGTCGCCGTGCAGCAGCCCCTCGTCGGCGAAGAGGCGCTCGAGGTCTTCGACGGCGTGCAGCAGCTCGACCATGCGCGCCCAGTGGTAGGCCAGCGGCGCGTGCGTCACCCCCGGGTACGCCGCGCGGAACTCGAGGCGCGCGGCCTCGGCCAGCGGCGTGGGCAGCCGGTCGCACAGCTGCAGCCGCGCGAGCGGGCCCACCTTGTACCAACCGACGTCCGGCCCCAGCCGCTCGAGGTAGGGAAACTTCATGTACGACCAGGGCCGCGCCTCTTCGCGAATGAGCGCGCGGTAGTCGACGGCCTCGACCCCGTCGAACAGCACCCGGCCCTCGGCGTCGACGCCGCGCAGCACGCCGTCGTACAGGTCGAGCGACCCGTCGGTGGCGACGAGCCCGAGCAGGTTCGACGGCACCGCCCCGAAGCCCCGGTGCCGCGCCTGGTTCACCTCAGTGAGCCGCCGGGCCAGCCCCACCGCCTCGAGCGCCCAGGCCTTCACCTGCGGCACCTGCGAGACGAACTGGTCGCGCGCCTCGAGCGACAGGTGCTTGTTGACGCCCCCCGGCACCGCGCCGGTGCCGTGCACCCGCTTGCCGTACACGGCCTCGAGCACCTGCTGGCCGAACTTGCGCAGCATCACACCCATCTTCGCCACCTCGGGGTGCCGCTCGACGAGACCCATCAGGTTGCGCCGCGACGCGTCCGAGTCGAAGCCGAACAGCAGGTCCGGCGAGGCGAGGTGGAAGAAGTGCAGCGCATGCGACTGGAGCAACTGCGCCGAGTGCATGAGGCGACGCAGCTTCACCGCCGACGGCGGCGGCACCCCGCCCACCACCGCGTCGAGCGCCTTCGCCGCGCACAGGTTGTGCGACACCGGGCAGATGCCACACAGCCGCTGCACCACGACGGGCACCTCCCAGTACGGGCGGCCGACGATGAAGGCCTCGAAGCCGCGGAACTCGACGATGTGCAGCCGCGCCTCGCGCACCGCGCCGGCCTCGTCGAGGAGCAGCGTCACCTTCCCGTGCCCCTCGACCCTCGAGAGCGGCTCGATGGCGATGCGCCGCGTCGTCGGCTCAGTCATAGCGGAGCAGCTCCTTCGGGAGCGCCGGCTCGCGCCCGTCGAGGAGCGCGGTGAGGAACGCCCAGAAGGCGTCCGCCGGCGGCGGGCACCCCGGCAGGAAGTAATCGACCTTCACGAACTCGTGCACCGGCCGCACCCTGTCGAAGAGGCGCGGCAGCTCGACGTCGTCAGGCACGCCGCGGCGCGTCAGCCCCGGCTCGGCGACGTAGACGTCGTGCAGCAGCGCGCCGACGTCGAAGCGGTTTCGCTGCGCGGGCAGGCCACCGGTGATGGCGCAGGCCCCCACCGCCACCAGCGTGCGGCACCCGGCGCGGAACTCGCGCAGCACGTGCAGGTTCTCTTCGTTGCACACGCCGCCCTCGATGAGGCCCACGTCGCAAGCGCCGGCGTGCTTCACGTCCGTCAGCGGCGAGCGGTCGAAGGACACCCGCTCGAGCAGCGGAATGATGCGCTCGTCGATGTCCAGGAAGGACGTGTGACACCCGAAGCACCCGGCGAGCGAGGTGGTGGCGAGCCTCAGCTTCCCCGTCATGCGCCCTCCTTCCCTTCGACCTGCTGACGCGGCGTCGCCACGTCGTGCGGCCGTTGGCCGATGGGCGTCGAGAAACCCACCCGCTTCTTCAAGATGACGCCCACCGGGCACACCGACGCCGCCGCGTCGTCGACCGACATGCCGGTGTCCACCAGCCGGCCGGACTCGGCGTTGACGATGAGGTGCTTGTGGAGCCCGCGGCCCGACAGCGCAAAGACGTGCTTGCCGTCGACGTCGGCCGAGGCGCGCACGCACAGCTCGCAGAGGATGCAGCGATCGAAGTCGAGCAGCAGGTCGGGGTGCGAGGCGTCCACCGGGCGCACCGGCGACTCGTGCGCGAAGCCGGCCGACGTCACCCCGAGCTCGATGCCCAGCGACTGCAGCGTGCACCCGCCGGACTTCTCGCAGCCGGGGCAGAAGTGGTTGCCCTCGACGAACAGCATCTGCACCAGCGCCCGACGGTCGGCGGTGAGCGCCGGGGTGTCGCTCTCGACGACCTGGCCGGCGGCGGCCTTCGTGGTGCACGCCGCCATCGGCCGCCCGTTCACCAGCACCGTGCACACCCGGCAGGAGCCGTGCGCTGGGTAGTCGGGGTGGGCGCACAGGAAGGGCACGTACCGGCGGGCCGCGCGCGCAGCCTCGATGAGGGTCTGCCCGTCGTCGAAGGGCACCTCGGCGCCGTCGAGGGTGAAGGCGGAGCGGCTCATCGCGAGGCACCTCTCGAGCCGCCGGCCTCGAGGGCGGCCTCGACGTCGAAGCCCGGCGTGAAGCCGTCGCGCAGCCGGCGCCGCACGTCGTCGGGGAACTTCTCGAGCCAGTGGCGCCAGGCGTTGGGCGCGGTGGCGCCGAGGCCGCAGTGCGAGGTGTCGCGCAGCAGCCGCGTGAGGGTGGCGAGCTCGGCCAGCTCGACGTCGCTGCCGCGGCCCGAGGCCAGCTTGTCGAGGCTCCGGGCGGCGACGTGGGTGCCGACGCGGCAGGGCGTGCAGAAGCCGCAGCTCTCGTGGGCGAAGAAGCGGGCGAAGTTCGTCACCACGTCGAGCAGGTCACGCTGCGGGCCGAAGACGGCGACGGCGCCCGCGCAGGCGAGGTCCTCGAAGGCGATTCGCCGGTCGAACTCCCGCGGCGGCACCAGCTCGCCCGACGCGCCGCTCACCTGTACGGCCTGGGCATCGGCTCCGCCGGCCAGCGCCAGCACCTCGCGCACCGTGACGCCCCAGGGCACCTCGTAGACGCCGGGCCGCGCCACGTCACCCGAGACGGACAGCAGCTTGGAGCCCGACGAGGCCCCGGTGCCGAGGCCGCGCCACGCCTCGACGCCGTGCCCGAAGACGACGGCGACGTCGGCGAACGTCTCGACGTTGTTCACGATGGTGGGCCGGCCGAGGTAGCCCCGCGTCACCGGAAACGGCGGGCGGTGCCGGGGCACGCCGCGGCGGCCCTCGAGGGACTCGAGCAGCGCCGTCTCTTCACCGCAGACGTAGGCGCCCGCGCCGAGGTGCACCTCGACGTCGAAGTCGAAGCCGCGCTCGCCCAGCACGTCGCGCCCGAGCAGCCCCGCCGCCCGCCGCCGCGCCAGCACCTCGCGCAGGTGCGGCGCGAGGAACTCGTACTCGCCGCGGAGGTAGATGAAGCCCGCGGTGGCGCGGGTGAAGCGGGCGGCCACCGTCATGCCCTCGACGACGAGGTCGGCGCAGCCGGCGAGCAGCGCGCGGTCCTTGAAGGTGCCTGGCTCGCCCTCGTCGGCATTGCACACCACGACGGCGGAGCCGGGCGCCTCGCGGCACGTCGCCCACTTGGTGACGACGGGGAAGCCGGCCCCGCCGCGGCCACGGAGGCGGGACTCGGTGAGCGTCCGCACCTGCGCGTCGTACGGCTGGGCGAGGGCCCGCCGCAGCGCCTCACCGGGCGCCAGCATCGACGACAGCACCGGGCCCCGCAGGCGCACGCCGTCGTCCACGCGCAGGAGCGCCGCGGGCCAGGCGTCGACCGGCGTGCCCGCCTCGATGCAGGCCACGAGCTCGTCCACCCGGGCACCCTCGACGCGCGGTACGGCGAGGCCGTTGACCAGAACCGCCGGCGGCTGGTCGCACAGCCCGGTGCACGACGTGACGTCGAGCGACACCTGGCCGTCGCGGCGCACGTGCCCGGGCGCCACCTGGAGCCGCTCCGCCAGGTGCGCGAGCAGGGCCCGGCTGCCGGCGAAGACGTCGGTGGCGTCGTCCGAGACGAGGACGCGGAAGCGCCCCACCGGCTTCAGGTGAAGGAAGGCGTAGAAGCCCGCCACCCCCTCGACCTGCGCCCGCGGCAGGCCGAGCCCCGCCGCCACCTCGGTCAACGCCTTCGGCGAAAGCCAGTTGCCATGCGAGCGCTGCACGTCCCGGAGCACCTGGACGAGGCGGGTCGGCTCACGCCAATGCGCGTCGAGGATGTCGGACACGGAGCGCACCCGTTCAGACCCTTGCACACCACACGCCGTCTTTCTCGGGTGACACTCGAGCATCGGGGCGCAATTCCTGCGCCAGCGGGCGGGGCCGCGGGGGGTGGGCACGCAGGCTTCGCGGGGCCGCCCGGTGAGGGCCGGACTCAGCCGCTCTCGGGGTCGGCGGCGGGGGCTGACCTGAGACGTCCGCCGCTCGGGGGAGGGTTGGCGCTTCTCGTCGAGGGGGTGCCATGCGCGTCACGATGCTCGTGTTGTTGGGAGGCCTGTCGACTTCCTGTGGAGGCGACCGCTGTCAGGCCGTCACCTGCTCCAGCAGGGGCACGTGCGTACTGGAGACGTCGGGGCCGCGTTGCGCCTGCAACTCGGGCTTCGTCGCCTCGGGGCTCAGCTGCGTCCCGGCGGGCTCCGCCCCCGCGTCGGCCGCGTGCGTGGGCGTCGGCGCGAGGTGCGACGCCAACCGGGACTGCTGCACCTTCCTCGCAGGCGACGGCTACTGCGTCTCGGGCCGTTGCGCCGACGCGTGCGAGGTGGGTGGAGACTGCTTGAGCGGATGCTGCGCGCCGCTCCTGGGCGGCAGTCGGACCTGCGCGCCAGCTACGAGCTGCAGCCTGACGTGCCGGGCGGTGAACGCGCCGTGCACCCGGAACGGAGACTGCTGCAACTTCGTCGCGGGCGACGGCTACTGCGTCGACGGCTCGTGCGCAGACACCTGCTCCCGCAACAGCCAGTGCGTGAGCGGGTGCTGCGCGCCCCTCGTCGGTGGAGGGTCGACGTGCGCGTCGCGAAGCGCCTGTCCGTGATGGGGCTCTTACTCGTGGTGGCGGCCGCGGCGTGGGAGTCGAGCCGCGGAGCCGACGCGCCGGCGCCGACCGCCCCACCCGAGGCGCCGCGCGAGGAGCACCCGACGGGGCGCCCGCCCTCGGGCTGGCTCCTCGACCCGGCAGCCAGCCGCCGCTCGCTGGGTCGGGCGGCGACGGCCGGTGGCGCCCCCGCGGCGAACCGGACACCGACAGCCGTCGCGGCAGAAGGCCAGGAGCAGCTCGTGGTGGGCGACCTCGACGAGGCGCCAGCCGAAGACCTGCTCGCCACCGAGCGCCCCGCGACCGGCCCGCGCCCGCCCGACACGCCGTGAGGGCCCGGAGGGTGCGCGGTGCGGCCTGCGCTCAGAGCGTGAGCAACTGATGAACGGCGCCGTCGGCCTGCCGCCCGGCGCCCCCGGCGTCGACGGGCTCAGGGCCTACCTCGCCGCCTGCGCGCAGGCCCCGACGGGCGTGTTCAACGCCAACCCGCACACCAGCCTGGTGATGCCATGACCTGAGCGCGCGGCTCAGAGCGTGAGCAGCAGCACCGCGGCCATCACCGCGACGAAGCCGAGCAGCAGGCCCGCGGCGACGAGGAGCTCGTTCATCGCCGCCTTCTCCTCGTCCGTCTCGGCGCCCTCGCGCAGCAGGTGCAGCGCGTTCCACAGCAGGTTGCGCCCCAGCGTTCCGCGCCGGCCCCTTCGCTCTTGCGCGAGCGCCTCGTCGGGGGGCTCGTGTCGCAGCGTGCGCTCCTGCGCCGGGGCGACCGCCACCGTCATGGCCGCGTGGGGGTTGTTCGGGTGCCTCCACCCCGGCGCGTCGACGTTCAGCTCGGCGAGCCTGGCGCGCACCTCGTCGGGCGTCTTCGACTCGAGGAGCGCCCGCCCGAGCGCCACGCCGTCTCGCCCCGTCTGACGCTCGACGAGCTGCCCGAAGCCGCCGTCGGTGAGCGCCTTCTCGAACTGCTTCAGCGCCTTCGCCTGGTCCTCGGGCGGCAGCCTGGCCACTGGCGTCTCGAGGTGCTCCGGGCCCCTCGTCAGCTCGACGAAGCGCTCGGCGTAGGGCGAGAAGAAGGCCAGCAGGCGCTCGGCGTTCTCGTCGGGCGGCAGCCGCGGGTCGACGAGCTGCTGCCGTTGCACCAGCAGGTCCTTGCCGAACGCCTTCGGCAGCGCGCGCGGGTCGGTGACGGCGCCGGGGCTGCCGGTGAGTTGGCCGACGTCGCGAACCGGCGCGCGCCCACCACCGAGGGCGGCCTGCAGGTCTCGGCCGAGGCCGCCCGAGAAGACGTCGGCCAGCTCGGGCCGCTGGAGCAGCACCTTCACCTCGGCCACCTCGGCCGGCTTCAAGGTGCCCGCGCGCGCCGAGTCGAGCAACGACGTCGCGGCCGCCCGCGCCTGCGGACCACCCGACTGCACCAGTCTGACGAGGCTCGAGCTCATGGCGGTGACACGCGGTTCTTCGCCGACCCGGGGGGCTCCTGTCGATGGACCGGGGGTGGTGCCAGCCGAGCGCACCTGACCGACAGAGGCGGTGCGGCCCGACGTCGGCCAGCGCAGCCAGGAGCGGCCTGCACTCGAGCGGCGCGGCGGCCGACGACGCCAACACGAGGTGCGCCTGGACCCGGTGCTCCGAGGCAGCACCTGCGCTATGCCACGCGACGCGCGTCACTTCGTTGGAGCCCCCATGCCCTCCATTCCCCGAACGCCGGCGGCGCCGGCCCGCCCCACGTCCACCACGCCGGCCGGCCCCGCGCCGGCGCCCGCGCGGCCCGCCACCACGCCAGCGGCCTCGACGACTGGCTGGCGCCCGGCCCCCATTCAGCTCGACAAGGCGAAGGTGATGGCCGACTTCATGGCCGTACAGAAAGCCGAGAACTCGAGCGGCACGCACCTGTCGTTCCTCGACCGGGGGCTCGCGTCGTCGCCCTTCAAGGGGTCCGCGCCGCAGGTGTGGGAGTCCTTCGGCGTTCGCGCCGAAGGCCAGGCCGTGCAGAGCAGCGGCGCCGCCGGCTTCTCGGCCTTCCCCGCGCGCGGGAGCATGGTTCAGGACTTCCGCCCGATGCCCTTCCTCGGGCCCAGCATCAAGCAGGCGGCGGTGGTGGTGGGCAGCGAGGTCAACGGCACCATGCAGACGCGCTGGTACGGGCAGCAGGCCACGCTGCCCTCGCCGATGTGGAGCGCCACCAAGTCGCTCAACGCCCTGGGTCTCATCTCGAAGCTCAACCAGCTCCGCCCCGACCTGAAGGTCGAGGACCTGCTGATTCGGCAGAGCGGCAGCCCGTCGACGGCCATTCCCCTCAAGGCGCTCTTCCAGGACATCACCTCGTACGACAACGGTGCGCAGGGCTCGAACGCGGGCGCCGGGGCGCTCGGGCGCATGCTGGGCGGCGCCGGGCGTGAGGCCTTCGTCGAGAGCAACACGGGCAACGACGTCGTGTTCAACTCGAACTACGGCGCGGGCACGATGTTCGACCGGCCCGAGGTCGTCACCCGCACCGGCGAGCGGGTACTGCTGTCGCCCGAGACGCCGGGCGCCAAGGTGACGAACCGCATCTCGGCGTACGACCTGACGCGCGTGCACGCGCAGGCCGCCTGGCACACGCGGCTGACGCCCGAGCAGCGCCTGCCCGGTGCGCAGGGCCACAGCATCGGCGGGTGGATGCGGGCGATGACCGAGGACACGGCGCGCTACTCGGACGCGGCGCTGAAGAAGCTCGGCCTCGAGGGGAAGGTCTCGAAGGTCGCCATCGCCTCGAAGCTGGGCTTCGGCTACGAGGCGGGCAAGTACGAGGCGGTGTACTCGGCGGTGGTGCAGTTCAACGACGATCGCTTCTCGCCGCCCCGCCAGCGGACGATGTCCTTCACGCTGCGCGGCGAAGACACCAGCGCGACCCGCCTCGACTCGCAGCTCGCGACTGACGTCACCGAGCTCTTCCGCCGCCTCGTCAACGACGAGCTGTGACGCGGGCGCCCGGCGCGCGCTGACGCGGGCTCTGGCGCCAGCGATGACGGGCTCTCGCGCGGCCGATGCCAGGCGCGTCACCACTCGGTCACCCGGGCCCTCCCCGGCCCCCGACGCTGGACTATGCGCCCGGCCCTCATGGCGACGGTCGACCTGCCCCTCGGGCCCGAGCCCACGACGGCTGCCGCGCCGGCGCGCAAGAAGATGCTGCCGGTGCTGTTCCTCGGCGTCTTCATGGCGGCCCTGGACGCGGCCGTCGTCGCCCCGGCGGTGCCCGCGCTGAAGGCCGCCTTCGGCGTCGACCACCGGCAGGTGGGCCTCGTCACCATCGTCTTCAGCCTGTGCTCGCTGAGCGCCTCGGCGCTGATGGCCAACCTGTCGGACCGCCTCGGGCGGCGCACGGTGTACCTCGCCGACGTCGCCGGCTTCGCCCTGGGTTCGCTGGTCATCGCCCAGGCCGACGGCTTCGGCGCCGTGCTGGTGGGCCGCGCGCTGCAGGGGCTGTGCGCCGGCGGCATCACGCCGACGGCCAGCGCCGTCGTCGGAGACGCATTCCCACCCCAGGAGCGCGGCAGGGTGCTCGGCCTCATTGGCGCCACCTTCGGCATGGCCTTTCTCGTCGGCCCGATGCTGGCCTCGGTGGTGCTGGTGGTGGCGAGCTGGCGGTGGATCTTCCTCGTCAACCTGCCGGTGGCGGCGCTGGTCTTCGGGCTGGGCCTCTCGGCGCTCCCGGGGCGTACCGGGCCGCAGCCGCGCGCGCCCTTCGACGCGGCGGGCGTCGCGGTGCTGGCGGTGACGCTGGGAAGCCTGATGCTCGGCATCAACCGCGCCCTCGACGTGCACCTCGGGCGCACGCTGTGGCCTGCCCTGCTCGTCGCCGCGGCCGTCGGCGTCGTCTCGCTGGCCTTTCTCGAGCGCCAGGCGGCGCAGCCCGTCATGCCGCTGCCGCTCTTCCAGCGCGTCCCCCTGCTGCGCGCCTGGCTGCTGTGCCTGGGCGCGGGCTTCGGCATGGGCAGCATCATCTTCGTCTCGTCGCTGGCCGTGTCGGCCTTCGGCGTGACGGCCGAGCGCGCGGGGCTGCTGCTGATTCCCCTCGTGCTGGCCTCGGCGGCAGGGTCGATGGGCTTCGGCCGGCTCCAGCACCGGCTCGGCGCGCGCGCGGTGCTGGGCACCGGCTTCGGGGCCCTGGTGCTGGGTGCGGGGCTCCTGGGGGCCGTCACGGAGAGTTGGGCCAGCTTCTTCGTCGCCACGACGCTGCTGGGCCTCGGCGTCGGCGTCGTGGTGGGGGGCACGCTGCGCACCATGGTGCTCGACGAGGTGGGCGCCGCCGAGCGCGGCGCGGCGCAGGCGCTGGTGAACATCTTCATCTCCATCGGAAACCTGCTGGTGGTGGCCACGCTCGGAGCGGTGGCCGAGGGCGCTGGCGGCGGCACACCGGGGCTCTCGCGCGCCTACCTCGTGGTGGCCTTCGTGATGCTGGTGATGGCCGGGGTCGCAGCCACCATCGGGCCGCCCCGCTCGCGCGCCGCGACCGCCTGACGCCGCTCAGCCCCTCCGCCTCGCGCCGGCCGGGCCGCTCGCCCGGGCGCCAGGCGGCGCGGGTGCGTGCCGAGGCGAAGCTCGCGCGTCATCGGCGTTCCCCATCGCTCCCGGGACCTCTACGCTCCCCGGCCGCGATGACGGCGCCCGCCACGACCCGACGCTGCTGGCCCGCCATGCTCCTCTGGGTGGGCGCCATCGCGAGCCTGGCCTCGGCGCAGGACCGCGGCTTGCGCGTGCACCGCGATGAGGCGGCGACGCCCGGCGCCAACCAACTGCTCGTCGACCGCCCCTGGTACTCGGCCACCCACCACATCGCAGTGGGCCTGTCGACGCAGTACACGCTCGCGCCGCTCCGGCCCGCCCTCGCCACCGGCCGCACCGATGCCTCGCCCATCCTCACCGGGGCGCTGCTCGGCTCCGTCGACGTCGCCGGCGCGCTGTTCGACCGGCTCCTGTTGACGGCGAGCCTGCCCGTCACCCTCCTCGAGAGCGGCCGCGTCGAGCTCGTCAGCGGCGTGGGCCCCGACGCAGCGCCCTCGCTGGGCAACCCCCGCCTCGGCGTGATGCTGCGCGTCTTCGGCCAGGCGGAGCGCTCCCCGGTCTCGCTCCACCTCGGCGCCGACGCCTGGCTGCCGACGCCCGTCGTGTCGAGCCACCAGGGCGACGGCACGCTGCGGTTCGCGCCCCGGCTGGTGCTGGCCGGCGCCGGCGGCGCTTTCCGCTGGGCCTTCGAGGCCGGGTTCCTCTTTCGCGGCTACTCGTCGCTGGGGCCGCCTGCGCTCGGCCTCACCGCGGCCTCCGAGGCGCGCGCTGGCCTGTCGCTCGGCCTGTCGCTCTTCGGCGACCGGCTCTCCATCGGCCCCGAGGCGCGTGGCGCCATGCAGGTGCTGGGCGCGCAGGCGCTGACGCCCGGCGGCGCCTCACTCGAGGTCCTCGGCGGCGCCCACCTCCGCCTCTTCGACGCCGTCGTCGTCGGCGTCGGCGGCGGGGCCGGCTTCTTCGGCGCGCCTGGCACGCCCGACGCGCGCGCGCTGCTCCGCCTCGCCTGGGCTCCGCGCGCCAGCCCGGGTGATGCACCTCCAGCGGCGGCTCCGCGCCCTGCCCCGGGCGAGGCTCCACCGACGTCGGCCCCGCGCCCCGGCCCGGGCGAGGCTCCACCGACGTCGGCCCCGCGCCCCGGCCCGGGCGAGGCTCCACCGACGTCGGCCCCGCGCCCCGGCCCGGGCG
>JADCJJ010000148.1 GCA_020247085.1 Myxococcaceae bacterium
CGACCGCGCGGCGAACGAGTTCGTGCTGGTGACGCAGGACTCGGGTGAGACGCGGCAGGCGATGCGCGCCGCAGGGCTGCCGCCGCGCGACGTGCTCGAGCCGCTCTTCGTGTTCACCGCGGGGCAGTTCCCCTCGAGTCGGCCGAGGCGCGCCGTCGCGCTGCCGGGCGAGGTGGGCGGGCTCTCTGTCGCGCCGGGCCTTCGCGTGCAGTCGGCGTTCGACCAGTACGCCGGGGTGTCGTCGGCAGGTGACGCCCCGGTGGCCGAGCGCATCGCGGCGCTCGAGCAGGAGCTCGGCACGGCGCGCGAGGTGGCAGAGCTGCAGTTCCGGATGGACGGCGTGCAGCGAGACGTCTTTCAAGCCGAGTCCCGGCTGCGCGAGCGCGAGGCGCTCGAGGCCCGGCTGGCGGCGGCGCGGAAGGAGCGGGACGAGGCGCCGACGGCGAAGGGGCTCGGTCTGCCCGACGACATCGTCGAGCGCGTCAAGCGCGCGGCGCTCGACAAGCGGCGCCACGACGAGGCGGTCGAGAAGCTCGAGGGCGAGAAGGCCGCCGCCGGGCTCGGCGCCGACGACGTGCCGCCCGTGCCGCCCCTCTGGAGAGACCCTCGCTTCCTCGCGAGCCTGGTGGTGGGCGGGGGGTTGCTCGTCGCCGGGGGGCTGCTTGACGGCATGGCGCGCTTCCTCGCTCTCCTCGCGGTACCGGCCTTCACCGTCGGAGCGCTGCTCGCGCTCCGCTTCATCGAAGAGCTGCAGCAGCGCAGCCGCGAGGCGGCCCGGCGAGCGGTGTTCGTGGACCGCCGGCGGAAGCTCGACGACGAGTCCGCGATGGGCGCCAGCATCGTCACGACGGCCCTGGCGAAGGTCGAGGCAAACACGCCCGATGAGTTCGTCGCCCAGATGGCCCGCCACGAGGCGCTGCAGCCGGCCGTGACCGAGCTCGAGGCGGCGCTGGCGCGGCTCCAGGCCGACCCCGAGGCGCTCGCGCTCCCCGAGCTCGTGGCCCGCCTCAAGCGCGAGCACGAGGCGCTCAACCAGCGCATCCTCTCGCTCACCGGCGGCTATTCCCGCGAGGTGCGCGACATCGAGCGCGATCTCGCGCGCGTCAAGGACTCGGTCGGCGGCAGGCGCCCGTCGGAGGCGACGGGGCCGGCGCTGTCCGCCGTGGTGACGGGGCCGACGGCGGTCTTCGACGACCCGTGCCCGGCGCCGATGCGCCTCGCCGGTGAGCTCATCGGCGTCGACGTGCCCACCCTGTGGGGCGTCGTTCGCGACCGCTGCGTGCAGTACCTCGTGGCCCTCACCGACAAGCGGTACCACGCCATCGACCTCGACGGGGCGGGCCACGCCACGGTGCACGCGCCCGGGCGGGCCGTGCCGGCGGGCGAGCTGCCCGGCAAGGACCTCGACCTCGTCTACCTCGCGCTCCGGCTCACCCTCGCCGAGAAGCTCGGCCCCAGGGTGCGCCTGCCAGTGCTGCTCGAAGACGCCTTCGGCGGCGTTGTCGACGGTCCACGTCAGGCGCTGTTCTCGCGCATGCTCAAGCACCTCGGGACGACGACGCAGGTGCTGCACGTCGTCGGCGCCGGGCGGGTGCCCCGCGACGGCGAGGTGGTGGTGGCGATGTGAGGGCGGGGGGGGGGGGGGCGGCCCGGCTACCGGCCGGTGAGGAGCCGGTAGCGCTGCAGGCACTCCACCTCGTCCACCTCGTGGGAGAACGAGGTGGCGCGCCTGAACGCCTTGCCGTCCACCACGATGGGGAACTTGATGTGCTCGAGCGCGCCGGCTGGCAGGCGTGGGAGCCCGAAGCGCCCCAGCAAGCCGCGCAGCAGCGGCTCGGGAATCGGTACCGCCGTGCGCCCGGTGTGCTCGACGATGAGGCGTAGCGGCACCGGGTTGGGGCCGCAGACGTTGTAGATGCCCTTCACCCGTTGCTCGACCGAGAGGGCGATGGCCCGCGCCGCGTCGGACTCGAAGAGGAACTGAAAGAGCGGGTCGTACCCAAGCACCAGTGGCACCCGCTTGCCGCGCAGGAAGGACGCCAGCGTGCCTTGTTGCGAGGGGCCGAGAGTGTAGACGAGACGCAGCACGGTGGTGACGAGGCCCGGCTCGCGCCACAGGGCGTTCGCTGCGTAGAGGTCGGCCGCCACCAGGTCGGCGAGCTCGGGGAAGCTGCCGATGCCGTGCGGCGGCTCGTCTTCGGTGTGGTACAGCGGCGAGTCGGCGCTGGCGCCGTAGTACGTGTGCCGGCCGACGAAGACGACGTGCTTCACGCCGTGGTTCACGGCGTGCTCGAAGAGCGACTTCGTGCCGCCGACGTTGATGCGGGCCCGCTCGTCGCCGCCAGCGGTGAGGGCGTTCACCGTCGCCATGTGCACGACGCACTCGGGCTTGCGGGTCCGGAACACGTCCTCGGCGGCGCGCTTGCGCACGTCGGTCTCGAAGACCTCGATGCCCTCGGGGGCGTCGCGCCACGGGCGGCGGTCGAGGCCGATGACCTCGTGGCCCCGGCTCTTGAGCAGGAGCGCGACCTGGCGCGCCAGGGCGCCCGAGCTGCCGGCGATGAGCACCCTCATGCGCCGGCCCCCGGGCGAAGGCGGGCGCGGCGCGACGCACGGGCCGCTTCCACCAGCTCGGCGATGCGGTGCTTCACCTGCTCGACGTACCCGCGAATGACCTGGTCCTCTTCGTCGCCAGTGCCCGAGAACCGCAGCGCCTCGCCATAGTGCACCTCGCAGGGGGCCGGGAGCGGCAGCGCCACGCCATACGGCGTTACCGGCACGTACGGAACGCCCACCAGCTTCCCCAGCGCGTACGAGTTCGTCACCGTCGGCACCGCGTCGGCGCCGCCGACGAAGCCAAGCGGCACGATGGGGGTCTTCGTCTTGAGCGCCAGCCGCATGAACCCGGTGCCGAAGTCGACGAGCGAGTAGCGCTCCTTGTAGAGCTTGGCGGTGCCGCGCGCGCCCTCGGGGAACACCATCAGGAGCCGGTCGTCTTCGAGGAGCCGCTCGGCGTGCTCGGGAAGCCCGGTGAACTGGCCCGTTCGGCTCGACCAGAGGCTGCCGACGGGGAGCTGGTTGATGAACTTTTCGGCCATGCCCTGCGCCAGCCGGGGCGGCTCGAGCTCGAGCATCATCGACGCCAGCACCATGGCGCCGTCGATGGCGTAGCCGCCCGAGTGGTTGCCCACCAGCATCGCACGCCCGCGCCGCGGCACGTTGGCGGCGCCGACGGCGCGCACGCGGAAGTAGTGGCGGTAGAACCAGCCCAGGAGCGAGAAGCCCACCACCAGGTGCTTCTTCGAGATGCCGTAGGGGTCGATGCCCAGCGCGTTGAACGGCAGCTCGAGCCGGTTCACCCGCTCCCGCACGGAGTCGTCGCTCGCCATGTGGCGGACTGTACTCGCGGAGCGCAGCCCGGCGATGAGTTTCGCGCGGTGACCCCGGGCGCCAGGCCCTCAGGCGCCGGTGTGGCCCGGTTGCTTCACGTTGGCGCGCTGGACGAAGTCTTCGACGGTGCCCGACACCGTCGCCGCCTCGAGCAGCGTCCGATACGAGCCCAGCGGCACGTCGACGGGGCCGCTCGTGGACATCACCCACAGCGACAGGGCGTAGCCCGTAGGGACCCTCGTCAGCGGCATCTGCTCGACGCGGAGCTCGACGCGGGCGAGCTCGACGGGCTCTCCGTCGACGAGCAGGCGGCCCTGGGTGCGCACCAGCGTCCAGGTGGCCAGGCGGCCGGCGCGCAGCAGGAGCACCGCGAGGGTTGCCAGCACCGGCGCCAGGCCCACCAGGGCCACGAGGCCACGTGCTTCGTCGAGCGGCAGCAGCGCGGCGGTGAGGCTGACAGCGAGCAACCCTGCAGCGAGGAAGCCACAGCGACGCCAGCGGCGGCCGCGCTCGACGACGAGGCAGTCGTGACGGGGCTGGCTCAAGCGGACCTGCATGGTTGAAGGCTTACTGTAGTCAGACGGCTGCACCGGCGCACCTCCGCCCGTCGCCGTGACGTGCCGCCGGGGACAGCCCTGCCCTGGCGGGGAGGTGGCAGGCGCCGTCGGTTCGGCACCTGACGACACGGCGGGGGAGGCGGCGTCGCAGCTGGGGGCTGGAGTGACGCCGGTGCCGTGGAGCGCCGAGCCACCGGCGTTGACCAGGCCGCGCCCGGGGTGAGGGCCCGACGCCCGCCCATCGGTCAGCTCCGTTCTCTCCGCGGCTGAAGGCCGGCCGCGGAGGCCACCGGGGCGCGCAAGTGCTGGACAGCGCGCGCGCAGGCGTGGTGAAGCCAGGGCATGAGCGAGACCTTCCCGGTGACGGTGGCCGTGCAGCGGCCCGACGGTTCGACGGAGTACGTGCGTGTCGGCAGCGCGACGCGGCAGGGCGATGGCTTCGCCTTGAGCCTCGGTGAACTCCGCATCGCCGGCCAGGCCGAGGCCCCGCGGCGGGCGTCCGGCGGTGGCGCCGCGGCTCCGAGGAGCGGTGGCGGAGGTGACGCCTCGGGCATGGTGTTCCCGCCGTACGGCCGCAGCAAGGGCATGCCCATCGCCGGCGCCTCGATGCAGGACCTCGAGTTCTACGCGAACGGCTGCCGCCGCACGCTGAACGACCCGGGGAAGTCGCGCTGGCACGACAAGGAGCGCCAGCTCCTCGCGGCCATCGAAGCCGAGATGTCCCGGCAGCAGGGCGGCGGCGGGGGCATGCCGGACGACTCGGGCATTCCGCCGCCGGGAGACGACGACGCTCCGTTCTGAGTTTTCGTCCGCGCGCGAGCGAGCAGGCGGGCCAGGGGAAACCGGCACCGCGGCCCGTTGAACGACGCGGCGCGCGCCTCGAGCGTCGAAGGGTCCCTTGTCGTCAGGGCGCGGCGTGTGGTGGCGCGCGTTCGCTTCTTCTCGCGCCTGACCGTCTCGAAGCGGGGCCGGCCGTTCGCGTCGTCAGGCCTGGAGTGCGGGGCGGGCGCGATGCGAGGCGCAGAGGGGCTCGTCGAGCGACGGTGAAGGCCGGTGAGAGCGACCGATGCGTCGTCCCCGGTGCGGGCGCTGACACTCGCTCGAGGGTGTGACGAGCCGGCGAGGCAGCGGCCGGCGCCTCGAGGGGCGGCCTCGGCGCGATGCTGGGCGAGCGCGGCCGTGACGCCCCGGCTGGGCGCTCCGGTTCTCACGGGGTGAGCCGCGTGGCGGCACCCGGCGCGAGGCGCGACGCCTGGCGCCGTCACTGTCGCGCGCGCTCGGCCCCCTCGTAGACGGCCAGCAGCGCCTTCGCCTCGTGCGCGATGCCGCGTCGTCGCTCGGCCTCTTCGCGCGCGGCGCGCCCGACCGACGCCACCAGGGCGGGGTCGGCCATCAGCCTCGCGAGGATGCGGCGCAGTCCCTCGACGTCTCCGGGGTCGAACAGGAAGCCCGTCTTCCCGTCCTCGATGACCTCGGGGACGGCGGCGATGCGCGTCGCCACCACGCAGCACCCCGCCGCCATCGCCTCGATGAGCACCATCGAGAAGGCCTCGGCGTACGAGGGGTGCACCAGAATCGACAGGCCCCGGTAGAAGGGCACCACGTCGCGGTGCTCTCCGGCGAGCACGAGCCGGCCCGCCGTCTTCGCCTTCAGGCCCTCGGCCCAGCCCGCGTCGGCGCCCTTGGCGAGCCCCACCAGCACCGGCGTCCACTCGGGGTGGGCGTCGAGCAGCGGGGTGAGGGCCTCGACGAAGTCGCCCTGCCCCTTGTTGGGGCGGACCCGCCCGACGACGCCGATGCCCAGGCGGCCCGGCCAGCCGAGGGCCGAGAAGGCCGCCTGGCGGTCGACTGGCGGCGAGAAGCGCTCCAGGTCCACCCCGTGCTGGACGATGGTCGACGGGTGGTGGACCCACGCGGCGGCGATGCGGTTGAGCGTCACCACCGCGTCGGCGAACCGCAGGATGAAGCGCGTGAACCGCCCGACCGGCCGCGGGCTGTGGCTCGTGTAGACGACGGTCAGCTTGCGCCCCAGCAGCCGCAGGAGCGCACCCCACAACAGCTCGTTGTTGCGGTGCGCGTGCCACAGCACCCGCTCGTTGCCGCTGCGCCGCCACAGCGCCCCCCACGTCAGGTGCGGCAGCGTGTCGGGCAGCTGCTGCCCGAGCACCTTCACTTCGGCCAGCGCTGCCTGAGCGCGCGCGATGAGCTCGACGTGCGCCGTCACGCCGGAGCGGCGGGGGTGCAGGTGCGGGTGGACGATCACCATCGGTCCCGTCGATACCGCAATCGCCTTCTCCCTGCGCGCGTTTCGCGGTGCCGCGGCCCTTACCCCAGCGCGGCGCGCAGGGCCGCGAGCGTCGGGGCCAGCG
>JADCJJ010000149.1 GCA_020247085.1 Myxococcaceae bacterium
GGCACCAGCGGCGCCTCGGCCGGCGGCGCCAGGAAGCGCACGCCGCTCGCGTCTCCCGCGGGCCCGGGCGTCTTGCAGGCCGCGCCCGTCACGAGCGCCAGGGCGACGAGCCACCGGCGCGCCCGGCCGCTCAGAACAGCAGCCTCACCGGCTGCTCGAGCAGCTCGCGGACGGTCTTGAGGAACTGGGCGCCGACCGCCCCGTCCACCACCCGGTGGTCACCCGAGAACGTCATCGACATCATCTGGCGAATCACCATCTGGCCGTCGCGCACGACGACGCGGGGCTCGACCTTGCCGACGGCGAGGATCGACGCCTGCGGCGGGTTGATGACGGCGATGAACGAGTCGATGCCGAACATGCCGAGGTTCGACACGGTGATGCTGCCGCCGGTGTACTCCTCGGGCTTGAGCGCCTTCTTCTTCGCCCGCTCCGCCAGGTCGCGCACCTCGGCCGCGAGCTCGGCGAGGCCCTTCTGGTCGGCGTCCTTCACGATGGGGGTGATGAGCCCGTCGTCGATGGCCACCGCCACTCCAACGTCCACCGTGGCGAGCTGGTGAATGACGTCGCCGGCGAAGACCTGGTTGACGCGGGGAAAGCGGCGCACCGCCACGCCGACTGCCTTCACGATGATGTCATTGACCGACACCTTCAGTTCGCTGGCCTTCGCCTCCTCGCGCAGCCTCAGCGCCTGGTCCATCTCGATGTCGACGGTCAGGTAGAAGTGCGGCACACCCGGCTTCACCTCGGTGAGGCGCTGGGCGATGACCTTGCGCATGCTGGTGACGGGCAGCGCCGTGGGCGGCGGCCGGCCCCCCGGCGCCCGCGCCGCGGCGGCAGGCCTGGCGGTGAGGGCCGCCTCGACGTCGCGGCGCACGATGCGGCCGTTCGGCCCCGAGCCCTGAACGGCCGACAAGTCGACCCCCTGGGCCGCGGCCACCTTCTTCGCGAGCGGCGAGGCGCGCAGGCGGCCGGGAGCGCTGTCCGGCGGCACGGGCGCAGCGGATGGCGGCACGGGCGCAGCGGTCGCCGCTGGCGAACGCGGCGGGGCAGCGACTGGCGCCCGGGGCGCCTGCGCTGGCGTCGTCGTCGGCGCGGCCGGGGGCGGGGCCGCGGCGGGCGCCGCGGCGGGCACCACCTCACCGGCCTTGCCGATCCACGCGATGGTCGAGCCCACCGGGGCCGCGTCGCCCGCCTTGACGAGGATCTTGAGCAGCACCCCGTCGTCGTAGGCCTCGATGGCGAGGTTCGACTTGTCGGTCTCGCACTCGGCGATCTCGGTGCCGCTCGTGACGCGGTCTCCCTCGTTCTTGAGCCACTTCGTGATGCGCCCCTCCTTCATCGTCGGGGAGAGCGCGGGCAGCTGAACGGCGACGGCCATGGCGATGCTTTCGCTTTCGGAACGGGTGGGAGGTTCAGCGGTACAGCACGGCGTTGACGCCCTCGATGACGCGCTCGACCGAGGGCTGAATGGCGCGCTCGAGGTTGGCGGCGTAGGCCATGTTGACCTCGAGGCCGTGCACGCGCTTCACCGGCGCGTCGAGGTCGTCGAAGCACTCGCGCTGAATGAAGTCTGACAGTTCGCTGCCGACCGAGGCGAAGGGCCAGCCCTCTTCGACGATGACGACGCGGTTCGTCTTCCGCACCGAGGCGGCCACAGCCTCGTGATCGAACGGCTTGAGCGTGCGCAGATCGATGACGTCGCAGTGCACGCCCTGCTGCGCGAGCGCGTCGGCTGCCGGCAGCACGCAGGCCGTCACCATGCGCGACCAGGTAATGAGGGTGACGTCGCCGCCCTCTCGCTTGAGGTCGGCCTTGCCGATGGGAATCGTGTACTCGCCCTCGGGCACCTCGCCGCGCACGCCGTAGAGCAGCTCGGCCTCGATGAAGACGACGGGGTTCTCGTCGCGAATGGCGCTCTTGAGCAGGCCCTTCGCGTCGGCGGGCGTGCCGGGGGCGATGACCTTGAGGCCCGGAAAGTGGGCGTAGTTCGCCTCGAGCGCCTGGCTGTGCTGCGACGAGAGCCGGCCCCCGGCCCCGCCGGGGCCGCGGAAGACGATGGGGCACCGCAACTGCCCGCCGGACATGTGGCGGAGCTTCGCGGCGTTGTTGACGATCTGGTCCATCGCCAGGATGGCGAAGTTCCACGTCATCATCTCGATGACGGGGCGCAGGCCGGCCATGGCGGCGCCGACGCCGAGGCCGGCGAAGCCGAGCTCCGAGATGGGGGCGTCGACGACGCGGGCGCTGCCGAAGGCGTCGAGCAGGCCCTGCGACACCTTGTAGGCGCCGTTGTAGCGGGCGACCTCTTCGCCCATGAGGAACACGCGCGGGTCGCGCGCCATCTCTTCCTTCAGCGCCTCTTTGAGCGCGTCACGGTAAGCAAGCTCGGGCATGGCTCAGGCGGCTCCTTGCTTGAGGGGGGCCACGGGGGCCTCGCGCGGCTCGAGGTCCCACGTCACCTCGAAGGTGGTGGGGTACGCGGGCCAGGAGACGTCGGTGGCGCCGCGCACCCGGGCGCGCGGCCGCTCGTCTGCGTCACCGGGCTCGACGAAGTGGTGCGTCCAAACGTCTTCGAGCGGCGGCTCGGGCGACTGGTCGGCGAAGGCGATGGCGTCTTCGACCACCTTCTTCTCGTGCGCGTCGATGGCGTCGAGCTGATCCTCGCTCGCGTAGCGCTTCTCGAGCAGCAGGGCCCTGAGCTTGCCGATGGGGTCGCGCTGCTTCTCCTGCTCGACCTCGTCCTTCGAGCGGTAGGTGGCGGCGTCGGACATGGAGTGGCCGCGGAAGCGGTAGGTGTAGGCCTCGAGGAGCACCGGCCCCTGGCCAGCCCGGATGGAGGCCGCGAGGTCCTTCACGGTGTCGTAGACGGCCAGCACGTCCATGCCGTCGACCGACACGCCGCGCATGTTGTACGCGCTCGCGCGCTTGTGAATGTCGGGCTCGGCCGAGACGCGTGCGATGTCGGTGCCCATGCCGTACTTGTTGTTCTCGACGACGTAGAGCACCGGCAGCTTCCACTTCGACGCCATGTTGAAGGTCTCGTGGAAGGCGCCCTGGTTGGCGGCGGCGTCGCCGAAGGAGCAGACGGTGATGCGATCTTCGCCGCGGTACTTCGAGGCGAAGGCCATGCCCGCGGCGAGTGGAATCTGGCCGCCGACGATGCCGTAGCCACCGTAGAAGTGGTGCTCGACGTCGAAGAAGTGCATCGAGCCGCCCTTGCCCTTCGAGTAGCCGGTGTCCTTTCCGAAGAGCTCGGCCATGAACATGCCGGCATCGGCGCCGCGCACCAGCGGGTGCACGTGGTCGCGGTAGCCGGTCATCACGTAGTCGTCGGGGCGGATGGCCTCGTTGATGCCGACGACGACGGCCTCTTGCCCGATGTAGAGGTGGCAGAAGCCCTGGATCTTCTTCTGCCCATAGGCCTGCCCGGCCTTCTCCTCGAAGCGTCGGGCGAGCAGCATCTTCCGGTACATCGTCAGCAACAGCTCTTTGCCGTGCACGTCATCGCTCCTTCACGTCGGGCGGGTAGGCGCGCGGCTTGTACCACCCGGGCCCCGCCCCGCCAGATGCCATTTCGACGGCGCGCCGCGTCGGCAAGCCCACCGACGCGTCCGGGCGGCGAGACGGTGGCGCGCGGGACAACGCCCTGTCCTTTCGGGCCATTCGCCGGGCGTCGGGCCAGCATGGCGGACGGGCTCCCACGCAGCGCCCACGCCACGGAGCCCTCCATGAAGCCCTCTCTCGTCATCGTCGCCGTCACCCTCGCGTCGTCCCTCTCGGCCTGCTCGGTCGAGACCTCGTCCTGCGGCCCCTCGGGCTGCACGTCGTCTCGCAGCGGCAGCTTTTCGAGCCAACCGATCGGCGGCGCGTGCGCCAACGACGGCGAGTGCGCGGGGAGCCTCCGGTGCGACACCGCGGCGCCCAGCGGCTACTGCTTGCAGACGTCGTGCAGCGCCAGCACCCCCTGTCCGGGCGGCGGCGTGTGCGTGGCCGACGCGCAGGGCAACTTCTGCGCGAAGTCGTGCACCTCGAACAACAGCTGCCGCCAGGGGTATTTCTGCCAGCGCTTCCGCAACGCGAGCGACGGCTTCTGCACCTATCGGTGAGGCGTGACGCCTGACGCACCACGGCAACGCGGGGCGGGCCTCGTGAAGGGGCTCGCCCCGCGTCGTCTCTGCCGTCACCAGGCGAAGTGCGGGATCGAGACGACGCGCTCGGCGAGGGTGACGGGCCGGCCCGAGTGATCGGTCGCCAGGTGCACCGGCACGCACGTGGGAAAGCGCTCGGCGTAGTCGTTGACGTGCGTCGGCTCGTTGTCGAAGGCGGCGAGCACAAAGCCCAGGCCGTCGAGGGCCTGGTGGGCGACGCGCTTGTAGGCGTCGTCGGTCTCGCGCAGCGTGGGCTTCATCATCAGCAGCACGTCGTCACCGGTGGGCACGGGCATGCCGCAGCGGGCCATGGCCTCGATCGACCCGCCGCGCATCTCTTCGTGGCGGCCGGTGACGTAGACGAGCCTGGCGCCGGTCTTGAGGCAAGCGTGGAGGTAGCGCGGCGCGCCGACGATCTCGATGTCGTCGCGGCAGTACGGGCTGGTGAAGAAGCGCGCGGCCCAGAAGCCCTTGAGGTCGCGGAACAGCGCCTCGGCCTCGTCGGCGCTCAGGCCGGCGTTGACGCAGGCGTGCGTCAGGTCCCACCCGTTGGTGAAGTGGAAGGCCTGACACCGGGTGAGGGCGGCGATGCCCTTCTGGGCGCCGTACTCGCGCACGATGCGGGCCTGGCGGGGGCGGTTGTCGAAGACGGTGGAGTCGAGGTCAAAGACGAGCACGCCGCGGCGGCCCTGCTGGCTGGCGGAGGCCAGCACCTGCTCGAGGGTCTTGTGCCAGTCGACGGCGATGCGGTGGGCGAACTCGGTGACCATGGGGCGGGGGCCTCTACTCCAACGCGCGCGCGGGCGCCAACGGCGCAGCGGGCAGGCCCCGTCAGGGAGCGCCGGGGGCCTTCACGAGCGGGCGCCGGCGAGGCGGGGCGCGGGCTGCGGGGGGCTCGAGGGCACGGTCTCTCGCGCGCGCACGCCGTCGCGGGTCGGCGTCAGCTCGCTCATGCGCTTGATGCCGTTCTTGTCGAGCACCAGGCGCACGAGCTTCACCGTCGTCTCCTGGTGCTTGCCGTCGTCGACCGAGAAGCGGAACGCCACATCGACTCGGTAGGCCTTCGCCGCGCGCAGCTTCTCGACCGAGAAGTCCTCGAGGTCGACGTAGTCGAGGGTGTAGTCGGGGTCGTCCATGTCGTGGAGCAGCCGCTCGACGTTGACGCGGATGATGTCGGTGACGCCCGAGACGATGCCGTCGGCGACGCGCGGCAGCATCTCGGACTCGAGGACGATCTTCTTGCGGTAGCGGATGACGCTCTCGGGCAGCTCGCCCCCGGCAGCGGTGACGAGGTCGTCCTGGGCGCGCAGGGCCGAGATGGCGCCGGGCACGTCGATGCCGTCGCCGTAGTCGACCTTCTCCTTGCAGACGCCCACGTCGTCGTGCGTGACCGGGTCGAGGATGCGGGTGCTGCGCTCGTAGAGGAACTTGCCGGCGTAGCTGGCGAGCAGGCGGCGCAGGCCCTCTTTGATGCGATCCTTCAGCATGTAGCCGATGACGGCGATGACGAAGAAGTTGAACGACACCTGGGGGTAGCGCGTCTGCGCGAAGAGACCGACGCCGAGCGCGAAGGCCATGGCGAGGCCGGCGGCGAGGGCGAACAGCACCTCTTCCCACGCCTTGCGGGGGCTCGACCGGTGCACGTCGAGGAAGAGGATGTTCATGCAGAACTTCTTCAGGAAGCCGATGCGGTGCGTGTACTCCTCGTTGTCGCTGTCGGGCGCGATGACCGACGAGAGGCCCTTGTCCTTGCGGTAGCGCTCGTCGGCGACGACGACGTCCATCAGCTCACGGCGCAGCTCGTCGAACACCGCCGTGCGCGGCACCGCGTTCATCTGCACCACCACCCGGCGGAAGAACTGCTCGACGAGCAGCGAGAGGTACTCGTCGACGAGGCGGAGCGAGGCGCAGGTCTTCTCAGAGAGCGCGTACTTGCTGGCCAGCACCGCCGCCGTGGCGCGGAAGCGCTGCAGCGTCTTCTGGGTGGCGTCGATGGACGCGCGGGCCTGGCGTACCAGCGCGTCGGGCGTCACCTTCTCGCCCGGGCGCTCGTCGTGGCCGGCGGTGAGGCGGGCGCACTGGTCTTTCATGCCGCGGGCAAAGCGCCGCAGCGCCCCCCGGAGGATGCAGCCGAGCATCTTCGCGTCGTAGACGACCTCGGTCTCGGGCCCGAGGAGGCCGAGCGACACCCGCTGCTCGAGCTGCACGAGCGGCGAGTGGTCGCCGGTGAGCAGCTCGTCGAACGACAGCACCGGCGTCTTGAAGCGCACGTAGTTGTGCAGGTCGGCGTAGAACGCCTCACGCGGCCAGGTGTCGGCGGTGACGTTGAGCGCCCGCGGGACGAAGAAGATGGCTTCGACGAGGTACTCGGACTCGTCGTCGGTGCCGGTCGGCTGGTACTCGAGCTTCAGCTCGAACTGCTTGCGGTCGTGAATGTCGAGCTTGGTCTGGAAGAGCTCGCGACTTCCCGCTTCGGGCACGCCCCGCAGCGTACGTCACAACCGCGTGACGTGAAAGGCGGGCCCAGCAATTCCATGGGCCTGTGACGCGCGTTGACCGGACGGGGGGCCTGTGGGATGGGCGCCGCCCACGAGGGGTGACAGATGCCGGGCTGGTTGTCGAACCTCATTCCCATCGGGCTGCTGCTGGCGGTCATCGCCCTGGTCTTGTGGCGGCTCCCGCAGGTCGACCTGGGGCACTCGGCGGCGTTCAAGCGTCGGCGGTTCTGGAACTGGTTCCCGCTCGGGCTGACGTACGCGTTCCTGTACTTCGGGCGCTACAACGTCAACGCGCTGACGTCGGCGCTGGGGTCGAAGACCGACAACAAGGCCTTCGGCATCATCTTCGCGGCCGGCACGCTGGTGTACGGCGTCTCGTTCGTCATCAACGGGCCGCTGACGGACAAGCTGGGCGGGCGCATCACCACGCTCCTGTCGGCCGGCGGCGCCGCGGTGGCGAACCTGTTGATGGCCGCGCTGGTGTACCTGAACGTCGACGGCGGCGTGGAGCCCCCCGGCGGCCTCGTGCTGTGGCTGGCGGCGCTCTACGCGCTCGACATGTACTTCCAGAGCTTCGGCGCGGTGTCGATCGTCAAGGTGAACGCCGCCTGGTTCCACGTGCGCGAGCGCGGCGTGCAGGGCGGGGTCTTCGGCATCCTCATCTCGTTGGGCATCTACTTCGGCTACGACTGGAGCCGCGCCATCGCCAAGGGCATGCCCACCCAGCCGTGGCTGGTGGCGCTCATTCCCGGGGTGGTGCTGGTCGGCGCGACGCTGCTGTCGTTCTTCACCGTGCGCGACACGCCCGGAGACACCGGCCACCCGGACTTCGACGTGGGCGACGCCTCGAGCGCGGACACTGGCGCTCCGAGCGTGGTGCAGGTGTTCGTGAAGATGCTGACGAACCCCGTGATCCTCGTGATCGTCGCCATCGAGTTCTGCACCGGCTTTCTGCGCAATGGCGTGATGAGTTGGTACCCGAAGTTCGCCGAGGCGGTGTCGATCTCGGACGACTTCGTGTCGAAGAACTGGGGCTTGTTGCTGTGCTGCTTCGGCATCGTCGGCGGCATGATGGCCGGCGTCATCTCGGACAAGGTCTTCCACTCGCGGCGCGGCCCGGTGGCGTCGGTGCTGTACGGCGGCATCACGTTGGGGGCGATCGCGATGTACTTCGCGCTCACCACGCCGGCGATCGGCTGGGTGCTCGTCTTCATGGCGCTCAACTACGTCGGCGTGCACGGCATGCTGTCGGGCACCGCCAGCGCGGACTTCGGCGGGAAGAAGAACACCGGCGTCGCCGTCGGCATCATCGACGGCTTCGTGTACCTGGGCACCGGCCTGCAGTCGCTGCTGGTGGGCTTCCTCCTGCCGCAAGGCGAGGCGGCGAAGACGGCGGCGAACTGGAGCAACTGGCCGCTGGCGATGGTGCCGGTGGCCATCGCCGGCCTGGTGCTGTGCACGCGGGTGTGGAACGCGAAGCCCCGGGGCGCGGCGAGCCACTGAGCCGGGCGCGCGCGAAGGAGCCGGCCGTGAAGCCCGAGCGCACCAGCCGGACGCCGGGCCGACCTGGTCCCGGCCCCTTCGCCGCGGCGCTCTCGCTGCTGCTGGGCGGGTGCGCCCTGCGAGCGGGGCTCGGGCTGCCCGGCGACGCGGCCGCCCTGCCCCCGGCGATCGCCGACGTCGTCACCTGCGAGACCGGCGGAATGCCCGTCGAGCTGCGGGGCTTCCGGCCGGCCGTCGCGGCGGTGCTGCGGAGCCGCTGGCCAGACGCGCGCGTCGAGGCGGCCGCCCTTTCGTGCCGGCTCGTCACGGTGGGCCAGCGGCCGGTCGTCGTCGGGAGCAACACGCCGTCGGTGCTGACGCTCCAGGAGCACGAGCTCGAGCTGTCGGTCGAGTTCGGCTTCTCGAGGATGCTGGAGGGCTGCGTGTCGCAGCGGTGGCTCGGGCGCTCCCGCTGGCGGGTGGTGCCCCTCGACGCCGAGGGCGCGCTCTCGGAGCTGGTGGCCGAGGAGGCGCGAGGGGCCCTCGCCGACGCCGCCGCCCAGGCCGCGCCCTCGTCAGAGACCCGCCTCGCCTGCCCCGGCCTGTGACGAGCGCCCCCGGGTGTCGAGCCGCCGGCGAGGGGCTCCGAAGCCCTCGCCGCCGCCCCACGTCGTCGAGGTCCGCCGTCCCCCGGCCGGCGTCGACGAGAACGCGTCCGTCGTTCGGCGCCACGCGCACGCCATGACGGACGAGGGGCACCACAGCCCTCGCCGCCGCCCCACGTCGTCGAGGTCCGCCGTCCCCCGGCCGGCGTCGACGGGGCCGCGTCCGTCGTTCGGCGCCACGCGCACGCCATGACGGACGAGGTGCCCGGGCTCGCGGGCCGCCCGGGCCGTGGACCAGCCCCGCGCTGCGGGGCCACGGCGTCGCCGCGCTGACGTGGTGGCCCCGCGTCGCCCCCGCGCCTCCGACGAAGGGGCCCCCCCCGGGTCCGAGCAGATGACGCGTCCGCCCGCCGGCGCGGAGGGCGGCGCGCGCGTCGAGCCCGCGCGCTGCAGACGGGCAGCAAGGCACGACAGCCGTCACGCCGGCCGCTATCTGCCGCCCAGCCCCTGGGGCATAGTGCGCGCATGTCCCGGTGGGCGGTCCTGGCGGTGGGCGTCGCGGCGGTGGCCCTGGCAGACGGCGGCGTCGACTTCACCGCGCTCGGCGAGGGCGAGCGCCGGGCGCTGGTGGCCAGCACGCCGCGCGACCAGCTCGAGCGCCTCATGAAAGAGACGCCGCAGGCGAAGCTGCTCGCCATGGGGCAGCGCATCATCCTCGGCGTCAACACCTACCGGTACCGGATGCTGAAGCAGGAGCGCGTGCGCGGCGAGCTGCTGCCGGAGCAGCTCATCGACGTCTACGTGCGCGAGGCGCCGTTCTCGGTGCGCCTGCACTACGTCAAGGGCCCCGGCGCGGGCCGCAAGGTGCTGTTCAACCCGTCGGTGCGGGCCGACGAGTTCCGGGTGCGCGAGGCAGGGCTGCTCTCGATCGCCGGCGCCATCTGGCTCAGCGTCGATTCGTCGTTCGCAAAGGCGGACTCGAACCACACCGTGCGCGAGGCGGGCATCGGGCCCCTCGTCGGCCGGCTCATTCGCGACACCGAGCGCGCCAGGCCGCTCGGCGGCTTCTCGCTCGTACCCGAGGGCTGGAACGCGCAGGGCGAGTACTGCGGCGCCTACCTGTCGCCGCCGGCCGCGCCCCCCTTCGACTACGCGAAGACGCGCATCTGCACCGACCTCAAGTCAGGCGTGCTGATGAAGGTCGAGGGCTACGGGCTCAAGGGCGAGCTGCTCGAGAAGTGGCACTTTGCCGACTTCACGCCCGACACCTTCCCGGCCGACTTCTTCGACCCCGACAAGGCGAAGCTCTGACGAGCCGGGCCCGAAGGTGGCCCCTCAGGCCTTGCCCAGCGCGTCGACCCAGGCCGCCGGCAGCCCCGCCGAGCGCGCGCCGCGCACCAGGGCCTCGACGAAGCGGTTGCTCACCGGCCCCTCGAGGCTCTTGCGCGCGGGGTTGGTGGTGAAGGCGGTGGCCTCGACGACGGCGCCCGACGAGAGCGTCACCGTCACGGCGCGCTCAACGCACATGCCCGTGACGGCGCCCTCCTTGTGCTGAATGACGGGCCAGTCCTTCTCGGCGATCTCGAACACCACGCCGCAGACGCGCGCGCCCGCGGTGTCGGCGAGGCCCGCCACGCGGCCGCCCCACCAGCGCGACGGGAAGTCGTAGACGAGCGAGACGCCCGTCGCCTCGCCCTGCTCGCCGGCCGGCAGCTCGAAGAAGTCGTAGCCGTGCTGGGAGCGCCACTCGACGAAGGCGTCGCGGTCGAGGATGGTGGAGTACGCGAAGTAGCGGCGCGTGCCCTGCCCCGCGGCGGCGCGGGCCTTCATGACGAGATCGTGGTGAGCGTCCATGGGGGGCGTGATGCCCACCCGGGCGCCCCAACGCAAGGCCTCAGGCGCGGAAGCGCTCGAACATGCCGCCGACGTCGAGCCGCGACGTCTTGAGGAAGACGCCGAGCGCCTTCTCGGTGGCTTCGGCGACGGCCTCCATCTTGCGCAGCCGCTCGACCTGCTCGGGCAGCACCCGCGCGTCGGCCTCGGCCAGCTTGCGGGCCTCGGCCAGGTCGGCGCGGATGCGCGCGATGAACGAGAACTCGCGCTCCTCGATGACCCGCCGGGCCATCTGCAGCAGATCGGTCTCGGCCCGGTAGCGCCAGGAGCCATCGCCGGGCACGCGCACGCGCAGCACCACGCCCCAGCGCTCGAGGTCGCGGATCAGCATCGACACGCCGCCCTTCGACAGCTCGAGCTCCTTCTCGATCTCGGCGGCGGTGAGCGAGGCGTCGCGCAGGTACAGCAGGGCCCAGACGCGGCCCTGGTTGCGCTTGAAGCCCCAGAACTCGATGACGTTGCCGACGGCGTCGATGGCCATCGACTCCCAGTTCGACTGGGCCGTCTTGACGCTGGTGGCGGCGCTGGGCGCCCAGAGGTAGCCCTTCACGCGGCCCCCTTGAGGGTCATGCCGCGGGCGAGGGTGCGCGCCCAGTGGATGAGGTTCTTGCCCAGCTCGGTGCGCCCGTACTCGCCGAGCACGTCGACGGCGGCGTCGAGCTCGGCGTTCATCATGGCGATGGCCTCGTCGAGGGCGCCCGACACCAGCACCGAGGTGCCCAGCTCGCGCACCTTCTCGACACCGAGGGCGCCGAAGCGCCAGGCCTCGTCGATGCGGCGCTTGAGCTTCTCGTCGTTGCGGCAGGCCAGCAGCACCGGCAGGTTCGGCGTGCGCGACGACAGGTCGGCGTACTGGGGCTTGCCCTCGTCGGTGCCGGTGACGTCGCGCACGTCGTCGGCCATCTGAAAGGCGACGCCGATGCGGCGGCCGAAGGCGTCGAAGCGGCGCCCGGCGTCGTCGTTGCCGGCGAGCATCGCCACGGCACGGCCGCAGAAGCCGAACAGCGAGCCGGTCTTGCCCTCGCCGATGGCGCGGTGCTCGGCGAGCGTCAGCGAGAGGTTGCCGCGGGCCTGCACCTCGGCGATGGCCGCGCGCGTCATCTCTTGCACGGTGGCGAGCGACAGGGTGCCCAGGCGGGGGTCGGCGCGGGCGAGCTCGAAGAGGCCGCTCGACAGCAGCAGGTCGCCCGAGAGCACCGAGACGGTGTTACCCCAGCGCGCGTTGACCGTGGGCTTGCCGCGCCGGAACATGCCCGCGTCGACGACGTCGTCGTGGAGCAGCGAGGCCGCGTGAATGAGCTCGGCCGAGACGCCCACCGTCACCAGCCGGGGATCGTCGAGCTCGAGGGAGTCGGCGAAGATCTTCACCAGCAGGGGCCGGGCGCGCTTGCCGCCGTTGAGGACGAGGTGCCGCGCCGCGATGACCAGCGTGTCCTCGGGCGGCGGGCTGGCCCCGCCGAGCTGCGCCGTCAGCGCCGCCTCGACCTGCGAGAGATAGCCCGCGAACACCGTCGTCGGTTCCATGCCGTTCATATAGTTCAAGGCGTTTTGAACTGCATGGCCACCGTGAAAAGAGCCCTGAATTTGGTCGTTTGCCAAGCAATGGGACACGCATTGAAGCGGTGGGGGTGATCAGGTAGGCGGCCGCGCATGCCCGTGAGCCACGACTTCAAGGTCTTCGCAGGGAACTCGAACCGGGGGTTGGCGGAGCGGATCTGCGAGTACCTGAAGCGGCCGTTGTCGAAGGCGGACGTGGGGCGGTTCAGCGACGGCGAGATCCAGGTCGAGATCGGCGAGAACGTGCGTGGGTTCGACGTCTTCGTGATTCAGTCGACGTGTCCGCCGGTGAACGATCACCTGATGGAGATGCTCATCATGTGTGACGCGCTGAAGCGGGCGAGCGCGGCGTCGATCACGGCGGTGGTGCCCTATTACGGCTATGCGCGGCAGGACCGGAAGGTGTCGGCGCGCACGCCGATCACGGCGAAGCTGATCGCAGATCTGTTCGAGACGGCGGGGGTGACGCGGGTGGTGTCGATGGACATGCACGCGGGTCAGATTCAGGGGTTCTTCAACATTCCGACGGATCACCTCTATGCGTCGCCGGTGTTCCTGGACGATCTGCGCAAGAAGTTCCCGACGACTGACGACCTGGTCATCGTCTCACCGGACGCGGGGGGGGTGGAGCGGGCGCGGGCGTACTCGAAGCGGCTGAACTGTCCGCTGGCCATCATCGACAAGCGGCGGCCGAGGCCGAACGCGTCGGAGGTGATGAACCTGATCGGTGACGTGAAGGGCAAGGACGCGATCATCGTGGACGACATCGTGGACACGGGTGGAACGCTGACGCAGGGGGCGGCGGCGTTGAAGGAGAAGGGGGCGCGGAGCGTGTACGCCTACATCGTGCACCCGATCCTCTCTGGGCCGGCGATCACGCGGGTGAACGAGTCGGTCCTGGAGGAGCTGGTGGTCTCGGACACGGTCTCGTTGAGCAAGCCGGCGCAGGCGTGCGCGAAGATTCGGCAGGTCTCGACGGAGCGGCTCTTCGGCGAGGCGATCGCGCGCATCTACCGGGCCGAGTCGTTGTCGAGCCTCTTCGTCTAAGGGCCCAGGGGCCGTGACGGCCGCGAGCCTCTGGCTGGCCCAAGCCTCACTGGCCCAAGCCCCCCCTGCCTACGCCCCCCAGTGACCCACGCCCATCCCATGCGCCTCCTCTCTGCCCTCCTCCTTCTCCTCGCCGCCTGCCCACCCGCGCCGCAGCCCTTCCCCGACGGCTACCTCTTCGGCGCGTCGATCGCCGGCTTCCAGGTGGACATGGGCTGCCCGACGCTGCCGGCCGAGCAGTGTGAAGACCGCCGCAGCGACTGGTACCAGTTCATCACCAGCCGCGCGCAGGTGAACGCGTCGGTCGCGCCCTTCTTCACCTTCGACCCGCCGGCGTCGGGCCCGGGCCACTGGGAGCTCTACGAGCAGGACTTCGCGGCCGCGAAGCAGGACATGGGGCTCAACGCGATGCGGCTGTCCATCGAGTGGAGCCGCATCTTCCCCACCGCTACCGACGGCCTCGAGGGCGATGCGCTGGCGGCCGCGGCGAGCCGGCCGAACGTCGAGCGCTATCACCAGATGTTCGCGGCGCTGAAGGCCCGAGGCCTCACCCCCATGGTGACGCTCAACCACTACACGCTGCCGGTGTGGATCCACGACGGCATCGCCTGCCACCAGGCGCCGGCGACCTGCGTGAACCGGGGCTGGCTCGACAAGGAGCGCATGCTCCGGGAGATCGCCCGCTACGCCGGCTTCGTCGCGCGCGAGTTCGGCGGCGAGGTCGATCTCTGGGCGACGCTGAACGAGCCCTTCGCGGTGGTGATTCCCGGCTACCTGCAGCCCGGCAAGGACCGGGTGAACCCGCCGGCCCAGTCGCTGCGCTTCGAAGACGCGCGGGCCGTCGCCCTGGCGATGATCGAGGCCCACGCGCGCATGTACGACGCGGTGAAGGCCAACGACACGAAGGACGCCGACGGCCGCGACGGCGCCGCGTCGATCGGCATCGTGTACCCCATCGCCCCAGCGCTCCCGAAGAACCCGCAGAGCGCCGTCGACCGCCGCGGAGCCGAGAACGTCTTCTACCTCAACAACCAGCTCTTCCTCGACGGCGTGCTCAAGGGCACCGTCGACGCCAACATCGACGGGCGCCCCGACGGCCCGCCGCGCGACGACCTGAAGGACCGCTGCGACTGGCTCGGCGTCAACTACTACACGCGCGCCACCGTCACCGGCACCGAGACGGCGAGCTTCCCGCAGTTCTCTTTGCTGTCGACCTTCGACCCGTTCGCGCTCGAGCTGTGGGACGACGCGCCGCAGGGCCTCATCGACGCCCTCACCTGGGCGAAGGACCGCTACGGCAAGCCCCTCTACGTCACCGAGACCGGCACCGACGCCGCCGCCGACCCCGAGAAGGCCGCCAGCTGGCTCGTGCGCTACCTCACCGCCACCCAGCGCGCCCAGCAGCAGGGCGTCGACGTGCGCGGCTTCTTCTTCTGGTCGCTCATGGACAACTACGAGTGGAACCACGGCATGGCGATGAAGTTCGGCCTGTATGCCGTCGCCAACGACGCCGCCAAGACGCGCACCCCGCGGTCGGCCGTCGAGGCCTACGGGAAGATCACCCGCGCGCGAGACGTCACCCCCGAGCTCCGGGCGCGCTACCCGATTCCGTGAGCCTGGCGCCGCCGACCGCAGGCCCTTCGAGCCCCCGTCGATGCTGGCCTCGAGCGGAAGGGCCCGCGCCGCCCGTCAGAGCGCCTCGGAGGGCAGCTCGAGCAGGGCACGATCTTCGGCCGACAGCGCGAGCTGGGCGAACAGGTCGGGCCGGCGCGCCCGGGTGAGGTGCAGGGCGTGCCAGCGGCGCCAGCGGGCGATGCGGCGGTGGTCTCCGCCCTGGAGCACCTCGGGCACCGGGGCGCCGCGGAACTCGGGCGGGCGGGTGTACTGCGGGTACTCGAGCAGGCCGGCCTCGAAGCTCTCGCTCGCCGCCGAGGCGTCGTTGCCGAGCACGCCGGGCACCAGCCGGGCCACCGCGTCGACGACGCACAGCGCGGCCAGCTCGCCACCGGTGAGCACGAAGTCGCCCAGCGACAGCTCCTCGTCGACGAACGCCAGGGCGCGCTCGTCGACGCCCTCGTAGCGCCCGCACACCAGCACCGCCGCGCCCAGGGCTGCCAGCGACCGGGCCTTCGCCTGCGAGAAGGCGGGTCCGCGCGGGCTCATGAGAATGACGGGCGCCGTCGGCAGCCGGGCCCGGGCGGCCTCGATGGCTCCGGCGAGGGGCTCGACGCGCATCACCATGCCGGCGCCGCCGCCGTAGGGCGCGTCGTCGACCGAGCGGTGCTTGTTGTGCGCGAAGTCCCTGATGTCGGTGGCGTGCACCTCGAGCAGGCCCTTCTCGCGCGCCTTGCCGAGGATCGACGCCGACGCGTAGCCCTCGATCATCGCCGGGAAGAGGGTGAGCACCTCGACGCGCATCACGGCTCCTCGAAGCGCGGGGGCTCGATGACGATCGTGCCGGCCTCGAGGTCGATGGCGCGTACGAAGTCCTCGGCGAAGGGCACCATCTCTTCGCGGTCGCCGTCGCGCAGCACCAGGTTGGGCACCGGGCCGGCGCTCCACACCTCGTGCACCACGCCCAGCGCGCGCCCGTCGGGGGTGACGGCGCGCAGCCCCACGAGATCGCCCTGGAACACCTCACCTTCATCGGGCGGCTCCAGCTCGTCGCGGTGGACGGCGACGGTGGCGCCGACGAGGGCCTCGGCCGCGAGGCGGTCGGCCAGGCCCTCGAGCACCAACAGCACATCCCCCCCGGGGCCCTCGCGCCCGTCGACGAGCTCACGCTCGAAGGGGTGACCCTCGCGGGGTGAGAGCTGCACCCGGTCGACCTCACCGAGCGCCGTCGAGGCC